>NZ_CP047023.1:361250-722500 GCF_009796765.1 Paraglaciecola sp. L3A3 | reverse complement strand
CCCAGGTTCCCCTAGGGTTACCTTGTTACGACTTCACCCCAGTCATGAATCACAAAGTGGTAACCGTCCTCCCGAAGGTTAGACTAGCTACTTCTTTTGCAACCCACTCCCATGGTGTGACGGGCGGTGTGTACAAGGCCCGGGAACGTATTCACCGCAACATTCTGATTTGCGATTACTAGCGATTCCGACTTCATGGAGTCGAGTTGCAGACTCCAATCCGGACTACGACGAGCTTTAAGGGATCCGCTTACCCTCGCAGGTTCGCTTCCCTCTGTACTCGCCATTGTAGCACGTGTGTAGCCCTACTCGTAAGGGCCATGATGACTTGACGTCGTCCCCACCTTCCTCCGGTTTGTCACCGGCAGTCTCCTTAGAGTGCCCAACTTAAGGCTGGCAACTAAGGACAAGGGTTGCGCTCGTTGCGGGACTTAACCCAACATCTCACGACACGAGCTGACGACAGCCATGCAGCACCTGTATCAGAGTTCCCGAAGGCACTAAAGCATCTCTGCTAAATTCTCTGTATGTCAAGAGTAGGTAAGGTTCTTCGCGTTGCATCGAATTAAACCACATGCTCCACCGCTTGTGCGGGCCCCCGTCAATTCATTTGAGTTTTAACCTTGCGGCCGTACTCCCCAGGCGGT
Source organism: Paraglaciecola sp. L3A3 (assembly GCF_009796765.1). Classification (NCBI taxonomy): domain Bacteria; kingdom Pseudomonadati; phylum Pseudomonadota; class Gammaproteobacteria; order Alteromonadales; family Alteromonadaceae; genus Paraglaciecola; species Paraglaciecola sp. L3A3. The sequence goes on along the minus strand of NZ_CP047023.1, from coordinate 721,853 downwards.
CTACTTATCGCGTTAGCTACGCTACTCACGGATTAAATCCACAAACAGCTAGTAGACAGCGTTTACGGTGTGGACTACCAGGGTATCTAATCCTGTTCGCTACCCACACTTTCGCACATGAGCGTCAGTCTTTGGCCAGGGAGTCGCCTTCGCCACTGATGTTCCTCCAGATATCTACGCATTTCACCGCTACACCTGGAATTCCACTCCCCTCTCCAAGACTCTAGTCTGCCAGTTCTAAATGCTATTCCCAGGTTGAGCCCGGGGCTTTCACATCTAGCTTAACAAACCGCCTGCGTGCGCTTTACGCCCAGTAATTCCGATTAACGCTCGGACCCTCCGTATTACCGCGGCTGCTGGCACGGAGTTAGCCGGTCCTTCTTCTGTTGCTAACGTCACAGCTTACGGGTATTAACCGCAAACCTTTCCTCACAACTGAAAGTGCTTTACAACCCGAAGGCCTTCTTCACACACGCGGCATGGCTGCATCAGGGTTTCCCCCATTGTGCAATATTCCCCACTGCTGCCTCCCGTAGGAGTCTGGACCGTGTCTCAGTTCCAGTGTGGCTGATCTTCCTCTCAGAACAGCTAGAGATCGTCGCCTTGGTGAGCCTTTACCACACCAACTAGCTAATCTCGCTTAGGCTACTCTTTGCGCGGGAGCCGAAGCCCCCTTTGGTCCGTAGACATTATGCGGTATTAGCTATCGTTTCCAATAGTTATCCCCCACACAAAGGCATATTCCTAAGTATTACTCACCCGTCCGCCACTCGACATCATCTAGCAAGCTAGACATGTTTCCGTTCGACTTGCATGTGTTAGGCCTGCCGCCAGCGTTCAATCTGAGCCATGATCAAACTCTTCAATTAAATATTTTTGAAAATATGAATTTTTTTTGGTGAACGCTCACTTCGTGAGTGTCCACACAGATTGTCTTGTTATTAATTGTTAAAGAACATTGCTACCTCAGTAGCCACTTCCGAAGAAGTCTCGCTTTAGATACTGTCCGAAGACCCTCTTAAGCGGGAGGCGTATAATACGCGCTTCCTATTCGATGTCAACAAGTTATTTTAATTTATTTCAAACTAACCAACTCGCTGCACCCCGCTAACCACAACACTCTTAGAGCATCACAATGACAAAACTTATACTAAATAAATCCTGTCTCGGTGAGTCGTTTTAACTGACCTCCCCGAAGCGAGAGGCGCATTATAGAGATAACCTCCCACCTTGCAACCCCTTTTTTGATCTTTTTGTTTGTTCGGTTATTAAATGAGCAAAAAGGCCCTTGTGAGCCTTTTTTAGTTGATAAAATATCCGTTTCGCTATTTCACTTCCATATGAGGGCAGCCATATAGCAAATAATATGCTTTCCCACCCTCTTTAAGTCAGAATAGGGCGACTCCTTTACATTAACTCTGTATAAACACTAGTTCCGTTATCAGTTGGAATATCTCCACTTAATATTTGGCAAGCATGACCTTTATAGTTAAAGAGATGTGAATAAATATCTGATGCTTTTTCTATCTGCCGTTATAGTAAGAATAATAATGTGGCTGGATATGATTAGTAGGAAAGCTAGATTCTTTTGCCGTGATTCACGCGCCTAGCTTTTCATCCAAGCATGATGAGATTGGGTGCCGATCATCAAGGATGTGTATATGACTACACTTCGTTTATCGCTCTTCCCAAACACCAGACATAAAAAAAGCCAACCTAAGTTGACTTTCCACTTCAAATAAAGTGGTACCGGTGGGCGGACTCGAACCGCCACGCATTGCTGCAACGGATTTTGAATCCGTCATGTCTACCAATTCCATCACACCGGCATTTTATTTGAAGGCTTAATCATCAAGCAATCTTCAAGAGGCAGGCATTATAGCGATCGATGCTTGGCTTGCAAGGTTTTTGTGTCAACTAAATGTTAGTTTGATTAATTTTCAAGCAGTTACCTAAAAATCTGCAAAAGCATACTGCATAAAATCTTTAAAAACTTGCCTAGGTGCAATTGCTCCAGAGTGTTGTATAACGCAAGAAGCGGCTGCCGACGCTAACTCGACTGCAAACTTAGCTTCATGTCCAGCTAACCTAGCGCCTAAATAAACACCATTAAATGAATCACCTGCGGAAGTTGTATCGACCACATTTTCTACTGGTTTAATAGTTACTTCATCTATATTACCATCTTGTAAAATATATAAAGATTTAGAGCCATTTTTGATGATCATTTCGTCTATTTGGTAAGGTTTACAAAACTCGACAATTTGCTTAACTGTTGTTAATCGATATAAATGTGTAAAGTCTTCAATACCCGGTAATAATACATCAGATAAAACAAACGCTTGTTCAAATTCGACCTTAGCTTCATCTTCACATCGCCACAACCTAGCTCGATAATTGGGGTCAAAAACTATCTTTACCCCAGCTTGTTTTAGTTGTTTCAGCATATCCCAAAATAAAGGTCTTTGCTCCGGCATAAGCACGGCTAAACTTATGCCAGAGAAAAAGAACATATCTGTTTTAAAGAGCTCATTTATTACTTGCTGTTTTACTGACCGCATGACTTGTCTAGCGGCTGAATTTTCACGCCAGTAGACAAAAGAACGTTCACCATACTCATCTGTTTGAACTAGATAAATCCCTGGTGCATGTTGACTGTCAGCAAATACAAATTGATTATTTAGACCTTCGGCCTTACAAGCATCTAGCATTTGTTGGCTAATACTGTCTTCACCGATAGCCGTCATGAAACTTACATCCATGTCAGCAAACAATCGCTTGAGGTATACCGCAGTATTAAACGCATCACCAGCAAATGAGTGACGCATAGCACCTGCATCACCTTGCCTAAGCTCAAGCATACATTCGCCAAATAAGACTATTTTTTTCATACTTGATACAAAACCTGTATTTTTTAATACGGGCGTCACCGCCCGTATATAAACATTAAGTTAAATAACAGCTAGTTATTACTTTTTACTTTTTAATGGCTCTACTTTTGGAATCAGGATCCAAACAGAAAGCATAGCGGTAACAGCTAAAGAGGCACCAATAACAAATGCTGGAGTATAGTTACCGTCGGCAGTTAGAATTGGCACTAGAGCAGTCAAACCTAGGGCACCGAGTTTAGCTGCCATCCCAGAAAAACCAGAAAGTGTCCCCACAGTCTTTTTACCGAGTAAATCACTAGGTAGAGTTTGCACATTACCAATAGTTGTTTGGAAACCAAATAAAATCACTGCCATTATTATTACAGCAGTTGTGGGTCCGCCAGGGTTAGCCATTGCGAGTAATGCCGGTAACATAATCAAACAACCCAAGGTAATAGTTAACTTACGCGTTTTATTTACAGTCCACCCAGCCTTTAAACGGTTTTGTGCAAGAAGACCACCAAACCACGCTCCAACCATAGCACCAACATATGGCACCCAACCGTAGATACCAATAGATTGAACATCCATTGCGTAAACTTCATTTAGGTAAATAGGGATCCAAAAAACAAATAACCACCAGATAGGATCAATCGCAGCAGAAGCAATAATGACACCCCAACTTTCTTTACGAGAAAGTAATTCAGCTGTCGATGGATTATATTCATCTTCTTCGCAGGTCACATTAAGGTCAGTACTTTTCTGACCGGTTAAAATATATTCACGTTCTTCTTCAGTGATCCAAGGGTGAGATTTAGGTGGGGCTTTAACCAAGATAATCCATGGGATTAACCATAACAAGCCAACTAAACCGATAACCACAAAGACCATTTGCCAGCTAAAAAAAACTGTCATATAAGCAATTAATGGAATGGCAATAATACCGCCAATGGCTGCCCCTGAGTTAAAAATACCTTGAGCTAAAGCACGCTCTTTGGTTGGAAACCAATCCGCATTACTCTTAGCTGCACCAGGCCAGTTACCTGCCTCTGCTACACCTAATACCGCACGGAAAATACTGAAAGTAAGTAGCCCCTGTGCAAATGCGTGCGCGGCAGTAGCCAAAGACCAAACACCAATAGACAGCACAAATCCCATACGAGTGCCTACCCAGTCAAATATTTTGCCAAATATAGCCTGACCAAAAGCGTAAGATAATATGAAAACCATTGAGATATTTGCATATATTTGTTTACGTTCTAATGCCGACTCATCTGGAAACAACTCTTCAACAATGTCTGGCCACAGCACACTAAGTGCTGAACGATCAATATAGTTAATCACTGTGGCTAGTGCGATTAATGCAATAACCCACCAACGTAAATTTTTCATTTTCATATTTTTATACTCTTGTTTACCTAGCATTATTGCTAGATCAAAAATTTTTTATTTAAGGACTAAATGTGGCTATTCACACCTTCGACCTTTTTTATAGGTTGTGTTTAGAAAATCATATAAATCATAGTTACAAGATACGATTATTTTTCAATTTAGCAGTATGTGGGCCTGACACTGTTAACTCTAAAATTTCAGGTGCTGGAGTTTTAGAAAAATCATTGTCAGTGATTTCGGTGATAGGTTCACCCACTGTGTGCTCAATTTTAATTGGTGCAGAATCAAAAAATTGATTCTCTGATAAATTAGTAACTTGTGTGCCATGTAAGTTAACTGCTGCATGGCTTTTATTACGTTTACCTTTACCTACATTATTTAGTCTATTTTTATGCATAATAACGTGAGGTCCAAAGGTACTTTCGTCTGTTCCACCACGATAAACTTTAACTACAGCCCCCTCAATGTTATTGAACACATTACCAGTCAAACGCACATACTCAGCATTATATATACCAAGGTCATCGGTCTCTTTATTCAATCTAAGAATATCGCCTGTTACATCAGTAAAGGTATTGCCGGTAAAATTAATGTGATCCGCAAAACTTCTAAACCCTGCATCAAACATATGAAATGAGTGGTTAACATTTAAGTTTTTAATTTCATTACCCGTTAACTCTAAACGATAGTTACGTTGCATAGGTAAGCGAGAAGTTCTAATTAGAGTATTACCCGCAGAATCAGGGGTTTGTTTTGCATCAATGATTAAATTGACTAGTTTTAAATTACCAAAGTCAGCAATATCAAATAAAGTAGAACGTTGCGGATAAAGAGTTGTTTGACCTTTATTCATGGCTTTAATAGTGATGGTTTTTGTTAATTTAACCACTTTACTAATATCATAATTGCCATCTGCAAGTATCAATACATCACCAGATTGAGCATTGTTTATTGCCTCAAAGAACGCACCTTCTGCACTTGGTACCTGAGTAGTTTTACCTGAATCAAATTCCACTTCAGGTTCTGACTTGGCATACCAACTCACACCTGCTTGGTCTTTACTAATTGGTTGAATATTTTTTGTCGCACCTTTATTAGCTAACGCTTCAGAGGTTGGATATAACAAGCCATTAGCGGCGCGCTTTAACTCAACAGGTTCAACACTAAAACCACTTTTGATGCTGGGCTTAGTGCCAGTAGGTAATACATTACCTGAAAACTGAATACCACTAATGTCATCAAAAATAGTAATACCATCGGTGTTTTTATTATTCACTATAAGGTTGTTGATTATTCTTGAGTTAATAGGTGCTGCAGAGCGCTCAACATCACTACCAGCGGCTAAATGAAAGTGATCAACATTAATCAAACTATTGTTTTCAATCAAAGCATTATCAACTTGATGGTAACGATTAATAGTAGAGTTTGGCACACCATTCATCACAGTAAAGCCGCTACCGAAACGGTAACCAGTTAAACCTTCCATATAATTGTTACGTACAATTTGATCGCGATTAATGACACGAATACCGCCTGTGTGGTCAACGCCATTCCCAAAAAACACATTACCCTCTACTACATTGCCATTACCATGACGTAACGTCAGTGTGCCTCTAGATTCAAAAAACACATTATTCAGAATGTTATTTTTTCCCGATTTATTAGAGATAATTTCAACTTCACCATTACAACGATCAAAATAATTGTTTTCAATAGTAGTAAAAGAGTCGGTTAATGAATAATGGCTTGTGCCGATACGTAATGTTTCACCACCATTCGACCCCAATATTGGGCGTGGGCCAAAATAGTTATGATCAATTCTGTGGTAATTTTGTTGACTTTCTTCAGTATTCAAACGTACAGCCATAGTCACGCCGCCATTACGCTTACCCACTAAGTTACTATGATCAAAACGGTTATGTTTTCCGTACATCACAACCCATTTGTCTTGTTCAAACTTTTCAGGATTACTGTAGTTATCGATAACGACTTCAGTCACACGGCTGTGATAAGCCAAGTCATCTTTGTTACGTCGAAATGAGATCACTTCACCTGTAGGTGTATAGCCATTTTTAAATACTAAACCAGAAACAATCAAATATTCTCCCGCTAAACGCAAGTTTGATTGGCCAGATAAGATAACTTTACCAGGGGTTTCGGCACGTAATGTAATTGGTGCATTTTTTGCTCCCTTACCCTTAAAGACAATTTCAAAATTTTGCCAAGTACCATTAGCCAATATGACACTGTCACCTGCTTTAATATTTTTTAAAACATTTGTATATTCTTTCGGGTTGTTAACTAAAAACTCTTTAGCAGCTGAAGTAGAGCTAGAGAAAGAACATCCGGCTAACAATATCATTATAAGAAAACTGGATAATGTTAGGTATTTTGCATATGAAGTAAGTTGCATATTTTCGCTCTTCTTAAAAATGACTGTAATACTAAAAATAAAAAGCTCTCTACAAGTGCGGTTATAGAGAGCTCTGTTTAGCTATCAATAAAGAGGACTAAATATCACTTGATATTTCGCCCAGGTATTATCAAAGCTTGTATTGGAACCCTGCGTATATGCGAGGTCCATATACATTGATTTCAGAAAAGTTATCAGGTGTTGGATTAAATTGCCTTTTTGGTTCATCAAACAAGTTAATCGCTTCAAGAGAAACTTTTAGATTTTTATTCAGCTTATAACTGACACGAGCTTCATATACACCCGTATCTCCTACATATCTCAAATTCTGAGGGGTAGAAACATACTGCTGAAAATATTCACTTCTGTATTTGTAAATCAATTGAGCATTAAAGTCGCCTTCCTGATAATAGAATTGACTAGAGATAACCGTATCTGAAAAACCGAATATTTCAGCGGGAGGCACAATACCCACTCGTCCAACTTCACTTCCCGTATCCGGGTCGATAATAGTTGATGATCCAAAGTTACCGTCTTCCACTTCAAAGTCTGAGTCGGCCCAGTTGTAACTTAACTTCACACCAAAATTACTTAGAAAACCAGGTAGGTAATTAAACGCATGAGTAGCCGTCATTTCGACACCATATATACTAGTGGTGTCTTCAGTGGTTTGCTGCGTGGTAACTATTGTTTCTAAATCCTCTCCTTCTACATTGAAAGTTTCAGTTACAGAAGTGTTCTCAAATCCCCCTTCGAAACTCTTGTAATAAACACCAAAAGCTAAAATAGTATCCTCATTTGGATACCACTCAATTGCTACATCACCATTCCAAGAAGTGAAAGGTTGAATATTTGGATTACCATTGGCTGTTGCAGTACCAATAGCTGCAGTTAATGATTCAGGATCACCACTATCATCAGACAAGCCATTAAATGTGCGGCCAAATCCCATATCCGAAGGAGAAGGTCTTGAAAGTGCTCGGTATACCGCACCTCTCAATAACACCTCATCAGTTAAATCAACCACTACATTAACACTAGGTAATAACTCGGTATAATTGCTGCCACCTGCAACTTCAAAGAATTCACCCGGAACACCATCTATTGATGTAACAATGTCATCAATTCCATCGCCATCAGAATCAGCATAGGTTGCGACTAATGGTGAGCGTAAGCCAATAGAAGATACATCTGTATTAACATACCTCAGTCCAAAATTACCTCTAACTCCATAATCACCTATAAGAGTGTCGAAGTCAGCTTGGATATAAACGGCCTTGGTTTTTTCTTCAACATCAACATTAGCCAAGGTTTGTTCAGCTTCTGGATAAACTGGAGTATCACCAATAACAGCAGAGGCCAAACAAAGTGGGTCGAAAGAGGCAAAAGCATTACCTGTCCCTTGCTCAATCACATTACCGTCAGAATCTACGTTGGTAATCAGTGGCTGACCACCTGTTACACTCGATAAAAACCCGCTTTCAGGAAAACTATCGTTCTGGCATCTAGCAATAGCTTCATACATGACATCATCATCGTTATTAGTAAATTCATCACGAGAACGTGGGGCACTGTCAAATTCCAAACTAGAAAAACGCACGCCACCTTTAATTTGACTAATAAAGTCACTATCAACTAAATATTGGAAATCTGTTCTAAAAGCTGAAATTGTATTATTGCGAAATTGGTTTAAATCTACTCGAGTACGCGCAGCGTCTGCAAAGTTATTAGGGTTTGTTACATCAAAATTTCTAACTTGCATAATAGGGATCAAAGAACCATTTTGACCAATCTCAATCGCAGTATTAATATATCCACTGTCAGAGGCTCCCTCCACTGGGTTACCTAAAATGTCGGTAGGTTCAGATTGTAAGCGAGTGTGGTACAAATTTTCACGACGTTCAGTTTTAGATACTGACAAATCACCAGTGATAGTTAATAAGTCGTTTATATTGTATTCAAAAGAAACACCGCCACCTTTATACTCTTCTAAACGTTCTATATAGGTACTTAACGTTTCAATGCGTTGATAATTTGTACCAGAAACTAATGATCCAGTGTCTGTAACAACTAAATCAACAGGAAACTGACCATCACGAACTACAGTTGGGTCATCCAGTCTTTTACTGTTGGCAAACACTAAATCATTACGAATTTCGGTAAAATCTCGATTTGAATATTCAGCATCGACGTTGAGTTCAAATTTTTCATTTGGACGCCATTGAATTGCACCAAAAATAGACTCTCTGTCATCATCAGTCGTATTTTGACGATATGAGTATGAACTAGGCGAAAAAACATAAGGCACAGCATTATCGATTGGCAAACCTGTTGCCGGATCAATATTGTAGTTTACTCCACCATCACCATTTGGGTTTGCATTAGAATCATCATCATCGCAATCGTCACCTGAGCTACTATAAATCCCATAGGCAGGGGTATTTGGGTCAATACGACAATCGGCAAACCCACTAGTTGAGCGAGCTTCTTGTTCTGGATTGGTTGATAGTCTTTTTTGACCACCAATTGAGAAACCTATTTCACCAAAATTTTCAGTTTCAAATTGATCAACATAACTAGCGGTCAGACGAGAGCCAATATTACGAGCACTGTTATCAATATCATTTTCAGCAGGGCTCCAACTACCTTTGGCTTGCACTTGAAAACGACGTTTACCATAATCTAACGGCTTTAAAGTGGACAATGAGATCTGCCCTGACACCCCACCTTCAATTAAACTCGCTTCTTGAGTTTTATATATTTCAATTTTATTAAATAATTCGGACGGAAATTGAGAAAAGTTAACTGAGCGGTCACCACTACCGTTAGCTGCTTCACGACCATTAAAGACTGTGCTACCTAAAAAAGGCCCTAAACCACGGATAGAAATTTCTGTGGCACCACCTTGCTCTCGGTGTGAAGATGCACCTGTAAGGTTTTCTAATGCCTCACCAATAGATAAGGCAGGTAAATCACCAATGTCATCAGCCGACATACCATCAACTATACTGGTAGACAATTTTTTAATACTAATTGAATCTTGCATTGTTTTACGAATGCCTTTGACCTGGATAACTTCCATGTCTTCATCAGCAGTTGAGGTATTAGGGGACTCTTGAGAAGTGGCAGGAAAAGCAAAAATAGATAAAACAGCGGTTGCACAAATACTTTTGGCGAGAACGTTAGTTCCACTGTTAGCGAGAAATGCGTGGCTAATCTTATTTAGTTTGATCATGTGTTATCTCGTATTCTGTTTTGATGGAGATAATGTAACCAATAGTGGAACAATATGTCAAATAATTATTAACCAATTTAACATTTTTATTATTACCAATAACGCGCTAATTGGAATTACCAAAATAGATGTGTTAAATATTACCAATTCAGTTTTGGTTGAAACCATGTTATAACAATAATAATAATATGTAAGTACCCTTATTTATCGTTGTATCTTCGGACCAAAGTTGACATAAGAACGGTACCTTTAAACAGAGGAATTGAAGATGAAAAATCGTCGACTATTTTGGAACATTGTCGCTCGAATCGAGGTATTAATTGACTCAGGTCAATACCCCCCAGGCAGTCGCCTTCCGCCAGAGCGCGAACTCGCTGAAAATTTTGAAGTGAGTCGCCCCACCATACGTGAAGCCATTATTGCTTTGGAAGTACTTGAACGAGTTGAAGTGAAAACTGGTTCGGGTGTTTATGTGCTTGAACATACAAAACAAAACACAGGGTTAGAGATTAGCGCTTTTGAATTAACTCAAGCCCGAGCCTTAGTAGAAGGTGAAGCAGCGGCTTTAGCTGCCACCACTATCTCTGAAGCCGAACTAGTGCGTCTTAAACAAACATTAGTTGAGATGGGTAAAGGTGTGAACCCAGAATTAGCTGACAAAGAATTCCATTTGATCATTTCTACCGCTACTCGTAATAACGCTATATTAATGGCTGTAAACGATTTGTGGAAATTGCGTGAGTCTAGTCCATTAGTTAAAGCCGCATATAAAGACGTTTGCAGTCAAAGTGACGAAAAACGTTTAGAAGAACATACAAGTATTTATCAAGCTTTGGTTGATCGTAACTCACAAGCGGCAAGAGCGGCCATGCACCATCACTTTAACAGGTTGATTAATGCATTATTTGAAGCTAACGAAAAGAAAGCGTTAGAAGAAGTACGAAAACAAACCAGTCAAACCCGTGACTTATATTCATTAAGCCATCTAGTTTCTCCTAAAGTATAACGCTGGGGGAGTTTTCCCCCATTATTTAAATTAGTCACAGTTAACTACAACATATCTTTAATAAAAATCTGCAAATAATTAAGCTTATCTTTATATCCCTTCTCACTGTATTTACCCTACGTAACTCAATAATTTCCCGGTAATAATACAAACTCCAATAGATAAATGTACACTCAACGAGAATTTAATGGGATTGGTATTAACCATCACAGGGCAAATAAACTCGATTAAAAACTTATCTGTAGCCAATAAAAAAGGCCCTAATAGGGCCTTTGCAGGGTACAGTAGTTAGAATTATCTACTTTTATTATTAAACTTTCAGAATGGACTAAGAGAAAATCAAGCCAGCATTTATATCAACGTTGTTACCCGTCATATAAGATGCATCGTCACTTGCTAAAAATCCAACTAACTTAGCCACTTCTTCTGAAGTACCTTCACGTTTAAGTGCAGTCATACCTGCAACAGCTGTTCGTACAGCATCTTTAGTAAATGTATCGTGGAAACCAGTACTGATCATACCTGGGCATAAAGAGTTTACACGAATACCTTTAGGACCTAATTCTTTAGCTAATCCACGAGTAAAGCTAGTTACAGCACCTTTTGACGCTGCATAAGCAACTGAACCAGGGCCACCGCCATCGCGAGCTGCTTGTGAAGAAAATGTGACTATTGCACTACCTGCAGATAAATGAGGTATCACAGCATGACACATCATAAATAAAGATTTAAGATTCACATCCATTACATTATCCCAATGCTCTGTAGACATTTCATCGATTGTTACACGAGCTAACAAGCCGCCTGACACATGTACTAACACATCAATTTTACCGAATGTTTCAAGAGCTGTATCAACGGTTTTCTTAACGCCTTCAACAGTTGTTAAATCAGCTTTAATTGCAACAGCTTTAGCACCCAAAGCTTCGATTTCTTTAACCGCACTTTCGGCAGTTTCTGCACTTGAATGGTAGGTAAGTACAACATTAGCGCCTTTACTTGCTAGTTCAATTGCACTGGCTCGGCCTATGTCTCTTCCGCCGCCAGCTACAATTGCCACTTTGCCTTTCATTGTCATGATGTTCTCCGTTGAATTTTTACAAAAAATAGTTGAATAAAATTAAACTTTTAACTGGTAACCGACAGACAATTTGCGCCGCCTATAAAGCTCTAGACCAATCAAGTTTGCAAGACAAAAGTAACCAATAGCCAAACACTTGTCAACCAATTATTTGCATTTGGTATTACCAAATTATTTGAGGACGTTTTGTTTATTGCATATACTTTAAAAGCTAACTAACCAAAATAGGTTAATCTATGCTAACGATCCAGTTTAATTTCATTAATTTATTAACATCTTACACAAGGCCAAACAAGTTGGCTTACCAATTAGAGTCATATACAAAGTTTATATATCTAGATAGAATTACAAATAGAATCCATTTTATTTTTTGAAGTATTTCCCTTGACTAATACTAGCTCTGAGTTCCCCCGCGCAAACTTTTTCCGTCGCTTAGCTGCGATAATTTACGACATATTGGTAGCTGTAGCTATTGGTATGTGTGCAGCTTTAATTTATATGGTGGTGATACTCATTGCTTTTACCAACAACCTCATTAACAACGGTAACTTTGAACATTTTATGGACTTCTTTCAGCAGTCTTTAGTGTATAAAAGCATATTACAAGTATGGGTCGGAGCTTGGATTATTGCTTTTTTTATTTGGTTCTGGCGGAACGGCGGACAAACCATAGGCATGCGTGCTTGGCGCTTACGATTATTCAGCACCAACGAAAAACAATTTGGTTATGGACGTGCTCTATTACGTTTAATTTGTTCATTAGGCGGGTTAGGTACACTGCTAGTGTTAATAGACTGGAAATCAAAACAGTCATTACAAGATAGGATCTGCCAAACTGAGATATTGGTGTTAAGTAAAGAAGCCAATCATCATGCTGCCTGGAAAGAGTTACAAGAATAAATAAACTGCCTGCTAACATACAGGCAGAGCCTACTTTTAACCTTTTCTTTGTAGAAAGTACACAGACAAACCAGCAAAAACGACACTGGGTAAAGCCGCGCCTAACAAAGGCGGCAATTGATACACTAGGCTCACTGAACCAAACACCTCATTGCTGACAAAAAAACCGAATCCAGTTAATACCCCTAAAATGACTCTGGCTCCCATAGTGACACTACGTAGTGGTCCAAAAATAAAGGATAATGCCATCAGTAACATTACCCCAACAGAAAAGGGTTGTAATATTTTACGCCATAGAGCTAATTCATAACGGCTTGGATCTAAACTATTATTTTTTCGGTAGTTAACATATTCAGCTAATCCTTTAATAGACAAAGCTTCAGGTTTTACTTTTACTACACCTAATTTGTCAGGGGTTAACGTTGAATTCCAAACACCTTTAGCAACTTGTTCGTAACGAATTCTTTGATCACCAATAAAAGTATAGTTTACTTGTTCTAACGCCCAGCCATCTGGAGTGTACTGAGCTCGCTCTGCATTAGTTATTTGTCTCAAGACTAAGGCACTATCAAACTCATAAACGTTGATATCTCTGAGGTTATCTCGGTCGACAACTTCACCTATACTGACAAAATTGTCACCATCTTTAGCCCAAGTTAATCGGTCGGCTGCAAACAAGCTACCACCAGAAATAGCCTGAGTTCGTATTTCTTTAGCTTTGGTCTCGGTAAAAGGTGCAACCCATTCACCAATTGACATAACAAACAGCACCATTAATAAAGCGGATTTCATTGCCGAGGTGATGATATTCCAACGACTTTGCCCTGCCGATTGCATCACCACCAGCTCACTATTACTGGCAAGGATCCCCATACCAATGAGGCCACCAATTAACGTTGCCATAGGAAAGAATTGTTCAATTTCCCGAGGTAAACTCAATAAAACATAAATACCAGCGGTAGTCATATCATAACTACCCCGCCCCACTTGTTTCATTTGTTCGATAAACTTAATCAAGGCGCTTAAGCCCACTAAAACACTTAAGCTCATAGCTGTGGTGGCAAGTAAGGTACGAGCGATATAAATATCAAGAATTTTAAACACGTAAATCTCCTCGTAGCCTAGCCCGCAGTTTGACACCAAATGGGCGACCTTTGAGGATTAATATTGCGCCAATCAGCAATAACACACCATGCACCCACCACAAGCCTAACTGAGGCGGAATATTACCATCTTCCAAAGCTTTACGTCCTGCCATTAATAATAAGAAATAACCTAGATACAACATTAAAGCTGGAAACATTTTACCAAATCTACCTTGTCTAGGATTAGCAGCACTTAATGGCACAGCAATCAGCACCAAAAAAGGCAGTGACAAAGGTATGGCAATTCGCCAATGTAATTCAGCAATTGCTTCAATAGAGTTATCTTGAACTAAGTCTTTGGTTGTGTAAGCCGTTAACTTACGACGCTTTTTCTCTGCTTGTTTTTCGGCTATTTGAATTTGATATTCATCAAACTCAATCACTCGATAATCTTGTCGTCCCAACTTTCCTTCATATTGTTTTCCTTGGTTTAAGATGAGCTTTTCAGAACCATTTTTTTCTGCCCTGACTCCTCCTTTACTTGCATATACAATACGAACATCTTCAGAGCCAACATCTCTTTGCGCTAAGAACACTTTGTTGAGAGCATTTTCGCCACTATCTATATCATGTACAAAAATAACCGCTTGCTGATTATCTGTTTGCTGAAATCGGCCTGGAATCAAGGAGGTTAAGCCACTTTGTGCGCCAAGTTTATCTTCTAATTGATATTCATTTTCTACCGACAATGGCGCTAACCACATAGTTAATACCGCGGTAACTAATGACATTGTCACTGCTAACACCATCATCACCCGAGTGATATACCACTCGCTAATTCCGCAAGCTCTCATCACACTCATCTCACTATCGACATATAATCTGCCATGAGCCAGCATAATGCCTAGAAATAAACTTAATGGTAAAATCAACGATGCCAATACCGGCATACTTAAGGCTAGAAAACCTAACACTAAGCCAGCAGGTATTTCGCCATTTGACGCTTCAGCCAATACACGAACAAATTTTTGTGTAATAAAAATTGCCATCAGTAACATAAAAACTGCTACTTGAGATTTTAAGGTTTCTACAACCAAATAACGGAAAATAAGCACAATACATCCATAGGAAAAGTAGTATTTTTAGTGGAACAATGGGAATTTTTAAGTAAACTTAACGTTTTCACAAGTTTAATTTAAAAAAAGCCCAAATTTAGGGTCTAAAACCCCTTTAAGTTTACAGATTAAGTCTGGCTAAGGTTAATCTTACAATATTATTGCTGTATTACCCAATCATGCCTTTCTAATAAATAAAAAAGGCATGAAAATTAACTAATACAATATTAATCGTTACGTCATAACACCGAGGAATAATAGTGGAATTTAGCGTTAAAAGTGGTAGCCCGGAAAAACAACGCAGCGCATGTATTGTCGTAGGTGTATTTGAACCTAGACGCTTAACTTCAGTTGCCGAACAACTTGATATCATCAGTGAAGGTTACATCAGCAATTTACTTAGACGAGGAGACTTAGAAGGTCAAGCCGGTCAAATGTTATTGCTCCATCATGTACCTAATATTCTTAGTGAAAGGGTATTATTAGTAGGCTGTGGTAAAGAGCGTGAGTTGGACGAACGTCAGTACAAACAAATCATTTCTAAAACCATAAAAACCTTAAATGAAACTGGCTCGATGGAAGCGGTTAGCTTTTTAACTGAATTACATGTAAAAGGCCGAGATACCTACTGGAAAGTACGCCAAGCAGTCGAAGCGACGCAAGATTCTTTATATACCTTTTTACAACTTAAAACCAAAAAAGGTGAGTTACGTCGCCCTTTACGTAAAATTGTCTTTAATGTGCCTACTCGTCGTGAGTTACCTATTGGTGAAAAAGCCCTTGCTCATGGTTTAGCTATATCTGCAGGAAGCAAAACGGCTAAAGATGTGGCCAACATGCCACCTAATATTTGTAACCCTGCTTATTTGTTAAAACAAGCTGAACAATTTGCCGAAACCTATGCAAATTTACAAGTCAGCTCTGTGAATGAAAAACAAATGGACGCCTTGGGCATGCATTCCTATTTAGCCGTTGGCCGTGGTTCAGTTAACGAATCGATTATGACAATCATGGAACATAATGGCGGACCTGCAGGGCAAGCTCCAATCGTACTTGTTGGCAAAGGTTTAACCTTTGATTCAGGTGGTATTTCCATCAAGCCTGGTGAAGGTATGGATGAAATGAAATACGACATGGGCGGAGCAGCAGGTGTGTTGGGCGCTATGCACACCATCTCTGAGCTAAACCTGCCTATCAATATAGTGGGGATATTAGCAGGCTGTGAAAATATGCCGGATGCTAATGCCTATCGTCCAGGTGATATATTAACCACTATGTCCGGACAAACAGTAGAAGTACTAAACACAGATGCCGAAGGACGCTTAGTTTTATGTGACGCATTAACATATGTCGAACGATTTGATCCTGAATTAGTTATAGATGTAGCGACCTTAACAGGTGCATGTGTTATCGCTTTAGGTAAACACGCCACAGGTGTAATGAGTAATCATAATCCTTTAGCCCACGAATTAATCAATGCCTCTGAACAAAGTGGTGATAAAGCTTGGCGTTTACCTTTATGGGACGAATACCAAGAACAAATTGAAAGCCCATTTGCTGATATGGCCAATATTGGTGGTCGACCTGCTGGCACAATAACCGCTGCCTGTTTCTTGTCTCGTTTTACCCGTAAGTATAACTGGGCGCATATGGATATTGCTGGTACCGCTTGGGTGAGTGGCAAAAACAAAGGTTCAACAGGTAGACCGGTGCCTATGTTGTCACAATTTTTGATGAACCGAGCAGGTATAGAAATCGAAGATTAAACTTAGTTTAATACTTAAAAAGGCCAATTATTATCATGTCTAATGTAGCGTTTTACCTACTAGATGAAACAGCCGAAACCCATAATCAGCCAGCGCATTTTGCGTTGGCTTGTTTGTTGGCCACCCGCAGTTATCGCCATAAACAGAAATGTTTAGTGTACTGTCAAAACCAACAACAAGCCGAACAGTTTGACGAACTATTATGGCAACTACCCAACGATGCTTTTGTCCCCCATAATTTGGCAGGAGAAGGTCCAGTTGGCGGTGCTCCGGTAGAAATATGTTGGCAAGCTCCCAGTCAGTTTAATCGCCCAGTGTTGATTAACTTAACTGACACCATTCCCGTTTTTCATCAACGATTTAGACAAGTCATTGATTTTGTGCCTGCGCTCGAAACATTAAAAGCTCAAGCAAGAGAACGATACAAACAATATAGAGCGGCCGGTAATCAATTAGATACCATTGCCGCCAGTACAATTATTAATGAGAGTAACGATGGATAAGACATTTAATCCACAAAATATTGAACACAATATATATCAACAGTGGGAAGACAGTGGCCAGTTTAAACCGTCTGGAGAAGGCGAACCCTATTGTATTATGATCCCGCCGCCAAACGTCACTGGTAGCCTACACATGGGACATGCCTTTCAACAAACCATAATGGATGCATTAACCCGTTATAAACGTATGGATGGCAACAATACCTTATGGCAAGTGGGCACAGATCACGCTGGTATTGCTACCCAAATGGTCGTGGAACGTAAATTAGCCGGCGAAAATGGACCGACTCGTAAAGAGTTAGGCCGTGACAAATTTATCGATAAAATTTGGGATTGGAAAGCAGAGTCAGGTAACACTATCACTAATCAAATGCGTCGTTTAGGCGCATCAGTTGATTGGGAACGTGAACGTTTTACTATGGATGAAGGTTTATCAAACGCAGTAAATGAAGTATTTGTTCGGCTACATTCTGAAGACTTAATTTATCGTGGTAAACGCCTAGTTAACTGGGATCCTAAACTTCATACTGCTATTTCTGATCTAGAAGTTGAAAACAAAGATAAAAAAGGTTTCATGTGGCATTTCCGTTATCCATTAGCTGATGGCGTAACAACAGCCGATGGTAAAAATTATTTAGTCGTTGCCACCACACGCCCTGAAACCGTATTAGGCGATACAGGTGTAGCGGTTAATCCTGAAGATCCTAGATACAAAGCTCTAATTGGTAAATTCATTGATTTACCATTGGTCGGTCGTCGCATTCCCATTGTTGGTGACGAACACGCAGATATGGAAAAAGGCACAGGTTGTGTGAAAATCACGCCTGCCCATGACTTCAACGATTACGAAGTCGGAAAACGTCATAAATTACCTATGATCAATATTCTGACATTTACTGCAGAAATTCGTCAACAAGCAGAAGTATTCGACACTAACGGCGAAGCTAGCGATGCAGTAAGTTCTGCATTACCTGAAGAGTTCCAAGGTTTAGAAAGATTCGCTGCCCGTAAAGCCGTAGTTAGCAAATTTGAAGAACTCGGTTTATTAGAAGAAATCAAAGATCACGATTTAACTGTACCTTATGGTGATAGAGGCGGTGTAGTCATCGAACCTATGCTGACCGATCAATGGTACGTGCGCGCTGCACCACTAGCAAAAGTGGCAACTGAAGCTGTGACTAATGGCGATATTAAGTTTGTACCTAAACAATACGAAAATATGTATTTCTCTTGGATGAATGATATTCAAGACTGGTGTATTTCTCGTCAATTATGGTGGGGACACAGAATCCCAGCTTGGTATGACGAACAAGGGAATGTTTATGTTGGTCGTGATGAAGCTGAAGCACGGACGAAGAATAACTTAGGTGAAGAGGTTAAACTTAGGCAAGATGACGATGTATTAGATACTTGGTTCTCATCTGCTTTATGGACTTTTTCAACCTTAGGTTGGCCAAATAATACCGAAGATTTAAAAACCTTCCATCCTACTGATGTGCTTGTCACTGGTTTTGACATTATTTTCTTCTGGGTCGCCAGAATGATTATGATGACAATGCATTTTATTAAAGATGAAAATGGTAAACCACAAGTCCCTTTTAAAACTGTGTATGTCACGGGCCTTATTCGCGATGACGAAGGTAACAAAATGTCTAAATCTAAAGGCAATGTGATTGATCCTTTAGATATGATCGATGGAATCTCATTAGACGAATTACTGGAAAAACGTACCGGTAATATGATGCAGCCTAAGTTGGCTGAAAAAATCAAAAAACAAACCTCTAAACAATTCCCTGACGGTATTGAGTCACACGGTACAGATGCACTGAGATTTACCTTAGCAGCATTAGCATCCACTGGACGTGATATTAATTGGGATATGAAACGTTTAGAAGGTTACCGTAACTTCTGTAATAAATTATGGAACGCGAGTAACTTTGTATTAATGAATACCCAAGAGCAGGATTGTGGTTTTGGCTCAGATACCAATATGGAATTATCTTTAGCTGACAAATGGATAATAGGCGAATACCAACACACTATTAAAGCTTATCGTGAAGCTATGGATACTTATCGTTTTGATATTGCCGCGCAAATTCTTTACAAATTCACTTGGGATCAATTCTGTGGCTGGTACATTGAATTAACCAAACCAGTCATTCTTAAAGGCGATGAACAACAACAGCGTGGTACACGTCATACTTTAGTGACAGTGTTAGAATCACTACTTAGATTGATGCACCCCATTATGCCATTTATCACTGAAACGATTTGGCAGAGTGTTTCGCCTCTAGCCAAGTGCCAATCTGCAACCATAATGAATCAAACTTATCCTCAATATGATGCAGCTAAAGTAGATGCCAGTGCTATGGCTGATTTAGAGTGGGTTAAAGGCTTTGTGTTAGCTATTAGAACCATCCGTGGAGAAATGGATATAGCGCCAAGCAAACCTTTGTCTGTATTGTTAAAAAATGCCTCCGCAGAAGACAATAGACGATTAGCCGAAAACCAATTGTTCTTGCAAGCTATTGCTAAATTAGAAACAGCCACACCATTAAAAGATGGGGAACAAGCTCCGGCTTGTGCCACATCTTTATTAGGCTCTTTAGAAATAATGATCCCTATGGCAGGTCTAATCGACAAAGATGCTGAACTGGCTCGTATTGCTAAAGCCTTAGATAAATTCGATAAAGACTTTGCTCGAACTCAAGGCAAATTGTCGAATGAAAAATTTGTTAGTAATGCACCTGCCGCGGTTATAGAAAAAGAGCAAGCTAAGTTGATCGATATGACAATGCAAATTGAAAAATTAAAGGAACAACAACAAACGATTGCGAATTTATGACATTCTTTTGGGGCTATTGACCTTTAATCATATTATTGAACTAAAGTTCAACAAAATAAACCGCGATTAACCTACAGTTAATTGCGGTTTTTTGTACAATAGCTACACCACTCTTCTCTACACAGTATAAATGACAAAGTTAATAGCTTTATTTTTATTTCTTATTGGCAATATTTGTTTAACTCAGACTTGTTTGGCAAAAGAGAAAGATTCTGCCCATCTAAAATTAATTTTTGCGGCTAATATGCCTGATATAGCGCAGAATGATGACAGTGGTTATAGTCAACTTCATAGCTTACTGCAGCAGATAAGACAAAATGGCAACAGTACTATATTTGCCTTTGGTGGAGGTAGCCTTGGTCCTAGCCCTATGTCTAGCTTCGATCGAGGCTCCCATATCATCGATATTCTTAATACTCTAGAGCCAGATCTCATGACAGCTAGAAAAAGAGAATTTAGCTATTTTGAAGATGAATTGTCGCTGCGTTCTTTTGAAGCCGCCTTCCCTATCATAGTTAGCAATGTCACTGACCAATTAACAAGTAAAAATTTAGAGGGGCTACAAGAAAATGTAGTGATCGAAAAAAATGGTCACAAAGTGGGTTTTATGTCGATAATTGAATCTGAGGTGGTACAAGAATATTTATTAAAACGAATAAAAGTGTTTGAATCGCGCTCGTTTGTTGAACAGCAAGCACAAAAGCTTAGACTGCAAGGAGCCGAAATTGTTGTCATGGTTTATTCGAAAAAACAAGAATATTACTTAGACCTACTCGATTCTGCGGTAATTGATATCGCCATCAACGCTCGCTCAGCTAGAGATAATGCCAGCCTAAATTCATTTTCTCATCCAAGAAATTACGCTCTAAGCAAAAATAATAGAGCACTAATTTTTGACCTCACTTGGCCTAATTCAAACTCAAATAAAGCGATCATTAACCATAGCGAAGTTGAGTTACAGAATTATGCCAAAGAAACAAATATTGCATTACAAATTACTGGTTACAATCACAGATTAGATCGTCTACTCAATCAAAAAATAGGTACTACCACTACAGAAATCAACACCTTACGCAAGGCTGTTCGCACTGGAGAAAATGCCTTTGCAAATTTTGTAACCGACATCATTAGAAATCACGAAAAAACGGATATTGGATTGATTAATGGTGGAGGGATCCGTGGTAATAAAGTATATCCCCCCAATACCAATATCACTCGCCGAGATATTGCCACTGAGCTACCTTTTCGCAGTCGTATTACAGTCGTTTCCGCCACTGGCCAGCAAATTAAAGATGCACTGGAACATGGTATAAGTGAAGTCGAATTAATTAGAGGTCGTTTCCCTCATGTATCTGGACTCAAATTTAGTTATTCCAGTTCGTTACCTGTAGGCCAAAGAATTACCTCAATTACTCATATGGGGGGAACTTTCGATTTAACCAAAAGCTACACTGTTGCGACATCTGATTATATTGCCAACGGAGGTGACGGATACACCACTCTTGGTAATAAAATAACCGATAGTTCTTTTAGTTCTGCTCAAACGTTAATTTCAGATATTGTCATCCTCAATATACAAAAGATGCAAAAAATTGCACCTAAGCTTGAGTCTCGATCTGTGAGGGTAAAATAGTGGTAAAACAAAGCAGCACTCGCGTTTCCCTAGTACGATTTTTTGGTATCGCGCTTACGATCATAGTGTCATTGTTTTTATTAGTCAGCTGGTTAACATTCTCGAGATTGTTAAATTTTGAATCTATCTTAAATAACATTTCAGATCGCGCTTTACCTAAAATAGCATTATCCAGCGAACTATATGGCGAAACGTCAAAGCTATTAGAATTCACTAATTTATTAGCTAATTCAACATCAGATGCTGGAAAACGTGTTGCCGAACAACAACTCAATACTTACATTCGTAATATTAAAAATTTGTCTGATAAAAAACTCGAAAATCAATTTTTAGACACCCAATTAGATATTATCAATATAGAACTATTGGAATTTTCCAACCTAATTTGGCAACGTTCCAACATACAAAAACAACTAAAAATAAATAAAGACTCTATGTATTCTATATTTTTAGAGGCATTCAGATTACCAACAAAACAAGGTGCATCCGCAGATGCTCAGCTACAAGAGAAAAGCTGGAGAATTGAATTACCACAACTGATGATTTTGGCAGGTCAAGCATTATCGACCCACAGATTACAGCTGGCTCGGGGATATTTTAGTGATTTTTCAGAAAAATTAACCCAACTAAAAAATGTCTTAGGAAATAACCCTAACACAGTTCAAAAGCGGTTACTTATTGAGAGATTAGAATACTTAGTTTTCGCTGATAATGGCTTACAATCTTTACTCATTTCGCAACTCAAATTAGACGGTCGGGTGATGGGTAGAGAAAACTTTATGCACCATATAATTGTAGACTTCTCCCGATTATTAGAAATTTCAGCTAGAGAAACTAAAGACAATGTATTTAATCAAGTATCAATATCGGTAGAAAAAACCAAACAACAAACAAATCTAATTGGTTTAGCTATCGCCACAGCCATTCTTTTATTATTTGGCGTTTTATTTTTAATCCAACAAAAAATACTTAAGCGACTACAATATTTTAATCTTATTGTCGGTGATAAAACCAAAGGCACACAATATAAATTGTTACTCAGAGGTAACGATGAGATTACCGACTTAGCTAAAACTTTCCATGAGTTAACGAATACCATAGAAATACAAAAACAGCAGTTAGAACAAATGTCGATGACAGATTCTCTGACAGGTGTGGCGAACCGCCTTGCTCTAGATAGAAGATTGCAACACGACATAGAATTATCTATTAGGCAAAAATCATCGGTCTCAGTATTACTTTTGGATATAGATTACTTCAAGCTATACAACGACAAGTATGGCCATGAGGCCGGTAATGAATGCTTAAAATATGTAGCCGAAGTTATTTCATCCTCTTTACATAGGCAAAGTGATTTCGTTGCAAGATTTGCAGGTGAACAGTTTCTGTGTGTGTTACCTAATACAGATGTAATTGGTGCAGAAAATATTGCCAAGCAAATTATCCAAGCTTTAGCTTTACGAAACATCCCTCATGAGTTCAGCGAGGTATCGACATCTGTGACCACCAGCATCGGAGTTGCCGAATCAAACTCTAGTCATATTTTACAACCTGAAAAATTAATTCAACAAGCAAATAAAGCACTTGATACTGCAAAAGAAGCGGGAAAAAACAGCTACAAAACCTATAGTGATAATTTACAAAACTAAGAACTACTATTTGCTACTTGTTCAATTCGGGGAAACTCTTGTTTAAACCATCTCTTCAACATATTTTTTTCAAAATGTAATGAGTCGCTACTAAAAGGCATATTACTACTGGCCATAAAATTTAGGTCTTTGAGTTCAACCTGAGCTTGTTTAACAATTTTTCCATCTGCAGACAATAACTGGTAAGCAAAGTTGATTCGCGGAATATCAACCGATTTAACGACCCGAATGTCAGTCATTCCCGCCCCAAAACCAGCAAAAGATGCAGGCCACACTTGACCTGCCAGATCTAAATCGCTGACAGTGATGACTAATCTTTGACTTTTAGGCAAGGTTTTTGCCAATTTAAGCATGTATTGATCGATGCGTTTAAAAGTCAAATTCATAAATTTTTGTTTCCCCCCATTGGACGGGCGAACATCTCGATATTTTTCAGGGTTATGCCATGTAATTTCAACATTTTCTTGCCCATAAGCAGCTTGTGAAAAACACCAGGTTAACGCAGGCAGCAATATAAAGTTTAATTTCATCATAACCTCTTAATTAGACTCATTTAATAAGGCCCCAATAATTCAGCACCTTCCTGCCAAATAGAACGCCAAACCTGATTACCATGAATATAATACACATTTTCATCGTGAATTATGCTTCGGTCTAAACCGCCATAAATATAGTTTTCATTATCAGGTTTGACGACTAACTGAGCACGCTTAATTAATTCAGGTTGCACTGCATTGGTATCTACTTCAAGTAAAGCTAAACTATTTTCTGCCCACCAGTTTCCGCTATCTCCATCAAAGTTATGACCCCAAGTTTCGACAGGTAAAGCAAACTGATAACGCCCATTAGTGTTTAAAACACTAAGCGCATGATAATCATATTCAACAGGGGTATAACTATTTGCAGTTACTAGACTATTCACTTCGATTGGCTTAGTGGGATCGGTAATATCAAACAAACTCACTTTCATGCCTTCTTGCGTTATAGGTTCAACTGGTTGTTGGCCATTTTCTGAAAGGTTTCTAATATTCACTTGCTGGCCAACACCTAACAAATAGTCATTATCTAAAGGATGTAAATAATTAGAAAAACCTGGAATTTCCAACTCGCCTAGAACTTTTGGTGCTGTAGGTGTGGCTAAATCGATAACATATAAAGGGTCAATACGCTCAAAAGTGACGATATATCCTCTATCAGCAAAAAAACGTACTGCATAAATATCTTCACCAGGCTTGCCTATTGGCTCAGGTTGATTGTCATTAGGCAAAGCTCCAATCATATTAAGTTGATTTCCTTGTTGAGTTAACACAGACAACTTGTGTAGAGGCTCACCAGAAGAATAATCACTTGAGACAATACGCAAATAATTATCATATTCGCTTAAACGAAGATTAGCTGCACTACGCCAACCAATAATTCCATCCACCGAACCTGTAGCTTGATAGCTCAAATTTTGGTCTAAAGCCACTTTATGAACCACAGTTTGATTATCCACTGAAGCCGTTAAATAAAGATTACTTGGAGACATATACATCACCTGAGCAACAGAGCTAATACAACTGGCAGTGTAGTCAGAGGGATCCAGTAAATTTATTCGTATTACAGTTAATAAATGTGAATATCCGTCTTTATCTGTGGCCTCTGCCGGGATAACACATTCAACGGGTTGATTTAATGGCACTCCCTCAGCTTGCTCAAAATAGATTTTAGGCATCAAATCGGTATCAGGCGCATCTAAAATGGTTAAGTAGTTTGCTAATAGCTCTTTATCTGTAGTGGCCGTTGGATTTAACCCTGCCACTGTCGCGGTATAACCACTGACTATATATAAATTGTTACCAATTCTGCGACTCGACAACATAGTGCCATCAATTTCTATATGGTTATTGGCCACTGGAGAAGCTGGAATACTGGTATCATATAGATCTAACGACAGTTTATTTTGAATAGGAAGCCATGGCTCAGGAGCAAAAGAATGCAAGGTATACATTTCTCTGCTGTTTCTCAGAACTGCCAAACTATTATTATGTTGGTAAATACCTTCTACGTTGGGAAAATCATTATCAATATCAATTGTCGCTGCTTCAGCAAAAGAGCTATCGTTTTGTCTTTCTAATACACGTATATGTGCTGGTATTTGTTGTTCATTTTTCCACTCGGCATAAGCCGATAGATATAAAACACTACCGTCATATTTGATACGATCAGCCTCATCGACTCCCACTTCTTGAATGTTGGTAGTAGAAAAACCTTCGCTCGCCAGATCGTTTGTTGGCTCTGCAGGTGGTACATTGGTTTCTAATCTTTGGTAATAAGAATAATCATAGGTTGCCGAATAAATACCATTTTTAATAAATTGTGAAACAGATCTGGCCCCTGCTTTAACTAGGGGCCCATTAAAGGTGGTAGCAGAATTTAACTCTGGTGGTGAGGTAGGTCTTTGTTGCTCAGTATTGCTAGTGTGGATATCCTCACTTGAACAAGCTACAAATAAAGTCAAAATAATCAAAGCAATAATAGCTAAACAAAGCTGATTACCGATATTTTTTTCTTCAGGTTGTTGCATTGTGTTAATTCCTTCTAATTTAGTTAACAAAAGTGTAGTCAAGCTGTATACAAATATATGCTTCAATTTGACACTAAATGTGAATATTTGTAACTCCCCCCCAAGTCGCCCCCAAACTCTGCTAGGCTATGCAAATATAGTAAAATCAGGAGTCCCTTTTTGTCACATTTATTTCGCTATCTAACTATTTTTCTTGCAATTTTCACCCTCAACAATGCTTGGGCTTGTTCTGGTGAAAGCTGTATAAAAACAAATAGTTGGCAACTTGGTGTTGCTTTCGGTTTAGGTATTAAAAGCAATCCATTAGTTGACGGTGACAATATTCCGCTGATCATTTTGCCTGATCTTGCTTGGTATGGCGAAAAAGCCTACTTTGACAATGGAGAACTAGGTTACCAATGGTTAAATAGCACTAATTATTCATTAGAAACCTTTGTTAGTTTAGACCAGGAACGAGCCTTCTTTAGTTTCTACCACCCAGCCAATTTATTTTATCCTAGCAAAGGGTTTGCAACGGCCCAGCCAATCACCCCTAGTACTCCTGAAACATCAGAAGACAGATTAGAATTTCCCTTAGCTCCAGAAGAAATATCTATAGATAGCATAGCCAAGCGTAACTGGGCACTGAACGGTGGGATTCGTTGGCACTATTTTGAAAATAACACTGAATGGAAAGTCAGTTTACAAAATGATGTAAGTAATGTGCATAAAGGGCAAATTGTCTCTTTGAGTTATAGCTATAAATGGTTATTGAATGATACACAAATAAAACTCCGTCTTGGCGCTGATTGGAAAAGTGCCAATTTAGTCGATTATTATTATGGAGTTGATGAACGAGACAATATTAATCCGCAAACTTATTATCAAGCGTCCTCTAGTCTAGAGCCTAATTTAGCTTTAAATATAATTAAACCCATTAGCCCAGACTGGTATTTATTGGCAAACATGAGTTATAAAAAGTTACCGAGTGCGATGACCCTTAGCCCTTTAGTAGAGGAAGATTCTATTGAGCATATTTTTGTAGGTGCTGCATATCGTTTTTAATGCATTTTAAAATAAGTTGTATTATTTTTTTTGTCAGTGGCTTTTTAAGCATAGAAGCTGCAGCTATAACACCGCAATGGACGGTGCAACCTAACGTGTGCATTGCAAAATCTGTTGGTGACAGCTGCCAAATCACGATTACAATTACGGCCCATAACATACCATCTGGTGAACATTGCCTTTATCTAGACAATCAACAAATTAGTTGTATTTCTGCTAGTGTTTTTAAGCAAAAAGCACAGATATCACTGGTACATAACACCCGTTTAGAATTAAAAAATCAAAAACAAGAAACTATACTTTCGAAACAACTGTCCATTAAGTATCAAGATGCACCACCTTTACGCAGACGAATACGTAACCCTTGGAGCCTTTTCTAATGACCAAAGTACTACTAGTTGAAGATGACGAACGCCTCAGTACATTAATATGCAAGTTTCTGTCTGATAATCACTTTATTGTCCACCCTATGAATAACGGTGAAGGGCTTTTACAAGAAGTGCAAAAATTTCAACCTGATATTGTGCTATTAGACGTTATGTTACCTGGCGACAACGGCTTCATATTATGTAAAAACATTCGTCCTCATTACACTGGTCCACTGCTTTTTATGACAGCTAAAAATGATGATTTCGACCAAGTACTAGGACTAGAAATTGGCGCTGACGATTACATAATCAAACCAGTAGAACCACGAGTGTTATTAGCCCGTATCAATGCATTATTGCGTCGTAGCCATACTCCGGTAAAACCTGCGTCAAACAAAGAACAACTAATCTTTGGCAAATTGGTTATTGACCGTTCGACACGTACAGCTTTATTGAATGACGTTAACGTACAACTGACTAGTCACGAATTCGACATGTTGTGGAAGTTAGCCGAAAACCCCTCACAATTGGTTGAACGAGAAACCTTATACACCGAATTAATTGGCCGAGAATATGATGGCCTAGATCGTAGCGCTGATGTGCGTATTTCAAGATTACGCAAGAAACTACAAGATAATGCCCAACACCCTTATCGAATTAAAACCATTTGGGGTAAAGGATTCTTTTTTGTTGCTGATGCATGGGAAAGTTAATTAATGGCTCGTTTGTTCATTAGTTTATATGTGTTTATTACCCTAGCTTTAATCGGCTTAAGTACTGGCTTAGATCGTATATTTTTTAGCAATCAAGAATTAAGTGCTAACGCAGTTTATTCAACTGTCATCCAAGCTGCCAATCAACAAAACCTTGATATTGCTATTCTCGCTAAAAACCTAAAATTAAAAGCAGTAGAAAAACAACTTGAAGATATAGCTTGGTCAGTGAGCGATCGAAACAACTTACTGGCTGGGCAAGTGCTAAGCTTAGTCGACCCAGTTCTTGGCGAGCAACTATATGTAAAAACAGCCAAACAAATGGTGTTAGAGATATCCTTACCTGCTGTTCAACAGAGCTCAACGCAGTTTTTTATTTATAGTATTGTTTTTTTCTTATCTTTGGGTGGCGCAATTGCACTCTGGATCTGGCCTTTATGGCGTGATCTGTCATCGCTACAAAAAACGGTTTCATCTGTATTACCTGACGGAACCATTGCCGAAAATCATATAAGCAAACATTCTCTCATTGCACCTATCGCACAAGCGATTAACTCTATGCGAAGCCAAATTAACGAATTAATTCAAGCTCAACGCGAACTGAGCGGAGCTGTCGCCCATGAATTTAGAACACCATTAGCACGATTAAAATTTGCTTTAGCTATGCAAGCTGATGACCCTAAAGCTCCATGGGCAGAAATGCATAAAGACGTGAATGAATTAGAATTATTAGTTCAAGAAATGCTCGACTACTCAAGTACAGGCGCACATATTCCTGAATTGAGCCTTTCAGAAATACCTATTAAAGAGTTATGCCAACAACTAGTTCAGCGTCTTAGCTTAAGTCATTTACAAAATTTGCAGGTAAGTGTGCAAGGCGATGACGTTAATATCCTAGCTGATGAACATTTTATCGAACGAGCCGTAGCTAATTTACTTATTAATGGTGCTAGGTATGCTAAACACACTTTAACTATCAACATAAAAAAACACAACGATACCATTCTGATAAACATAGAAGATGATGGAGAAGGTGTCGCTGAAAGCATCAGAGAAAAAATATTTAGCCCTTTCTATCGACCTGACGAAAGCCGCAATAGAACCAAAGGTGGCGCAGGTTTAGGACTGGCAATAGTAAAACGTATTGTCGATTGGCATCAGGGTAAGTGTTACGTCAAACAGTCTAAATTAGGAGGTGCTCACTTTGTTATCCAACTGCCTAATCGATTCATGACTATTGAGAAAACTAGACCTTAACAATACCTTTACGATCAATTTCATTACACAAGTAACGTAAACTCGAACCATAAATAAACGGATTTTTATCTCCGTGTTTACAGTAGTAAAGACTGAAATTGCTCAATGCCGCTTTATTATCGGTAATCTGTAATATGTAGTCTTTTTGATAGGCACTTAAATTTTGTGTATGTGGCGCAATTTCATCTCTCAACTCAGCTAACTCTTGTTTATCGATAACCAAAGACATATCTAACATCCAATCAGCTACCGAAGATTGTAAATCGGCTAACCAAAACTGGACAAAAGATGAACGAAGGATCATTACCAAGGCAAGGATTTCGAATGTAATAATGAATAATTTAAACATAACAACAAGTAAGCGAACAATAAGAAGCTAATATCATACCTTGACCCAAAGCATAAATTATACTGTTGGTAGTTATGCCTATTTATAACTAAGGATAAGTTAAACAATTTCATCTTAGCCGATGTATTCTGAAAAAATCCCTTCTACAACAAAGCATAGGTTCTAACATAATGGTATACTGGTTAATCTGAGCTCGGGATAGGCCGAGCCTCTCAATAACGCTCTTTTTGCGCCTGGCGTTTTGGGTTTTCTAGAAATAGCACGCTATTACTTACGAAAACCAACTTGCTATACACAAAAGTTTCGTCATTGAGAGAACCTTGACGTGAACGAAAATAAATTACTATTTGTAACGTTTTGAGTTATCGATAAAAATTAAATTTGCACGATACTTCTTAACCCAAGTTCAGGTTAGCTAGGTTTGTAGAACATTATTATTACTACTTTTCCAAGGATCCAGAATGAGTGAACGCATTCCCGTCAAAAATATCTCTCCTGTCAAAGTTCATCAACCCGACAAAAACAAACATGATAATGGCTATAATCCACGAAGTAGGATTTATGTCAGAGCAGTAACCGGTGTATTAGAGAATGTACGACGATTTATGGGTTTGTGGTTCCTTGGTGCATTTGCGGTTTTACCTTGGATTACATATGAAGGTAGTCAAGCGATATTATTAGATATTGGGGCTCAGCGATTTAATATCTTTGGCTTAACTTTATGGCCACAAGATTTAACGTTACTGGCATGGATCTTAATGGTTTCAGCTTTTGCTCTATTTTTTGTCACTACTTTTGCGGGCCGAGTTTGGTGCGGTTTTATGTGTCCACAAACCACATGGACTTTTATCTTCATTTGGTTTGAAGAGCTGTTCGAAGGTAGCCGCCACAAACGCATGAAACTAGATCAACGGAAAATGGACTTTGATAAATTTTGGCGAAAAACCCTTAAACATATAGCTTGGGTTGTAATCGCGTTATTAACTTCTATTACCTTCGTGGGGTATTTCACACCAATCGATTCTTTATTTATAGATTTCTTTAGTTTTTCTTCTGGTTTCTGGGCTACTTTCAGTATTCTATTTTTTACTGTTTGTACTTATGCAAACGCGGGTTGGATGCGTGAAATAATGTGTACTCACATATGCCCATATGCAAGATTTCAATCAGCCATGTTTGATAAAGATACCTTCACTGTTGCTTATAATAAAAACAGAGGCGAGCACAGAGGACCAAGAAGTAGAAAAACCACCTCAGAAGAAAATAAACAAAAAGGTTTGGGAGACTGCATAGATTGTAATTTATGTGTACAGGTCTGCCCCACTGGTATTGATATACGTAATGGCTTGCAGTACGAATGTATAAACTGTGGAGCTTGTGTTGATGCGTGTAATGGGGTGATGGATAAAATGAACTACCCCAAAGGTTTAATCAGTTTTACTTCTGAACATGAATTAGCAGGTGGCAAAACTAAAATATTCCGTCCCAAATTAATTGGCTATGCTGTTGTATTGTTAATAATGACAGCTTTATTGGTGTTTGAAATAATGTCCCGTAAGCCTTTAGAAATAGATATTATTCGTGACCGTAACTCTCTATATCGTGAAACCAATAATGGTCTAATCGAAAATGTATACACTTTAAAAATATTAAATAAGTCACAAAAATTACAGAGCTATAATATTTCTGTGACGGGTTTAGATGGACATATATTTAAAGGTAAAACTGAAATATCTGTGGCGGGTGGAGAAATTTTGAACCTTCCAATAAGCATTGCAATCAATCCAAATTCGTTGTCAGAAACAGTCACCGAATTTAGCTTTACCTTACAAACTACTGGCGACAATAACGAACCTGTAGAAGTATCGGGAAAAAGCAAATTTTTGTATCCTGACCTATGACAACTTTTGATTTTTCAGGTCTCAACCCAGACCTTATTTTAGATGCGATTGAATCAGTAGATATTCGGGTCGAATCCGGCTTATTGGCATTAAATAGTTATGAAAATCGTGTTTATCAATTTATAGCTGAAGATAAAAAACGTTATGTGGTGAAGTTTTATCGACCACAACGCTGGACACAATTGCAAATTCAAGAAGAGCATGATTTTTCCATTGAGTTAGCTAATCATGAGATACCTGTTGTTCCGCCTATTCAATACGCAGGACAATCTTTACATGAATATAAAGGCTACTATTTTGCGATTTTTAATTCAGTTGGAGGTCGGCAATTTGAAGTTGATAATCTAGATCAATTAGAATGGATGGGAAGGTTTGTTGGACGAATGCACGCTGTAGCCAAAAGTGCTAAATTCAAATATCGACCAGAAATAAGCATCAATGAACATCTAGTACTTCCCCTGCAAGAATTACAAAATAGTACGCTTATCCCCCAAGGTTTGCACAGCCCTTTCTTCACTATTTTACAACAAGTGACCACGCTTGCATCTGAACAATTTTTTAATAGCCAACCGATTCGATTACATGGAGATTGTCATCCAGGCAACATTCTGTGGCGAGATGGACCTACATTTGTCGATTTAGATGATTGTCGCTCAGGTCCAGCGATACAAGATTTATGGATGATGTTATCGGGTGATCGCCATCAACAATTTGTTCAACTTGATACCTTAATTGCAGCCTATGAAGAGTTTCATCACTTCGACTCTAGCCAACTAGCTTTAATAGAGCCTCTGCGGGCTATGCGTATGGTCCACTACATGGCGTGGTTGTCAAAACGCTGGCAAGATCCGGCTTTCCCTCAAGCCTTCCCTTGGTTTGCAGATGGAAAATATTGGGAACAACAAATTCTGGCCCTCAAAGAACAATTTTCTGCACTCCATGAGCAGCCAATTAAACTGTAAATCCGGCAACCAAATAACGGCCGGATTCTAATCATATTAGTTTCAACAGCTAGCAGTTTAGTTTTAGATTTAAAATAAACACTATTATTGTCATACAAATTTACTAAAAATATAAATGTTATCTTGCTTTTTAATAACAGATAATTAATGTTAACGACTTGTACGAATAATGCTTTGATAGCGTTAATATTTTTACCAGTCATTTTAAAGGTAACTTATGCATAAATCTGCAGCCCAAGAAACACAAAACCAATCACCCAATGCCCCAGCAAACCAAGGCATGACTAGACGAAATTTACTAATTGGTATCATGGCATCTGTCGGTGTAGCGACAACCGTTGGTTGTGTTGAAAACTTCGATAAGTCGTTAGCAAGCCTAGAACTTGAAAAAAATTCACATCCAGATAATTTGCGCTTTTACACGGCTAATGAATATGAATTACTAAGTATATTAACCAGCTTGATCATTCCTGATACAGATACCCCAGGAGCATTAGCCATTGGTGCGCCTAAAATGATGGATACTCTACATGCAGATTGGGCATCTACTGAATCCAAAGAAAAACAGAAAATAGCAATATCTGAAATAAAACAAAGTTTAGATAAATTAGCCGGACAAAACTTTTTAACTGCTCCATCAAAAATACAATTATCGTCATTAACCGAATTAGATAGCCAAGCCTTCTCTGGTAAAAAAAATAAAGCTTGGGGCTATCGCTCGGTTAAATCACTTATTGCACGGTTTTATTATTCATCTGAAGTAGGTGCAACCCAAGAGTTACGATATGAATTAGTTCCAGGTCGTTGGGAAGCTTGTATTCCATTCGAAAAAGTCGGCCGGACTTGGGCAGCTTAATTAGCTTAAAAACAAATATATAGTAGTAGAATTTATAAGGTCTTATAGAATGACAGAGTATGATGCGATTGTAGTAGGTTCAGGAATGAGTGGTGGTTGGAGCGCCAAAGAATTAGCTGAACAAGGGCTAAAAGTTTTAGTGTTAGAAAGAGGTGGGCCAATTGAACCCAGTAAAGATTATGCTGATTTTGTCACACCTTGGGAACGACCTAACTTAGATCAAATTCCTGAAGACGAAGTTAAAAATGACTATCCAATTCAATATCGAGCAGTACGCTATGCCATGCGCGACAGTACAAAACATTTTTGGGTTAAAGACAGTGAACACCCATATGTCACACCAAAAGATAAGCCTTATGACTGGATACGTGGCTACCACACAGGCGGACGTTCATTATTGTGGGGGCGTCAATCATATCGTTTAGGCCCACAAGATTTTGAAGCCAATATAAAAGATGGACATGGAACTGATTGGCCCATCCGTTATGACGACCTAAAACCCTGGTACGAATATGTTGAAAAATTTGCAGGTATAGCAGGCAGTAATGAAGGGCTTGAACAACTACCTGATAGTATTTTTCAGCCCCCTTTTGAAATGACTTGTGTTGAAAAAGAATTTAAGAAAAATTTAGAAGAGAGTTTTCCAACTAGAAAAGTAATACATGCACGGGTAGCCCATTTAACCAAACCCACTGAAGAACAAATGTCTTTAGGTCGTGGACCTTGCCAAGTTAGAAACCATTGTAATCGAGGTTGTAGTTTTGGGGCTTACTTTTCTTCTAATTCTGCAACCTTACCAGCAGCATTGAAAACTGGTAACTGTACAATAGTGAATAACGCGATTGTTCATTCGTTAGAATACGACGAGGTAAAAAAACGAGTATCTGGTGTTAAAGTTATCGATGCACAAAGCAAAGAAGTAAAAACTTATACAGCACGTTTTGTCTTTCTTAATGCATCAAGTATCGCTACCGCAATGATCTTATTACAGTCTAAATCAGCTAGTTTCCCCAATGGTTTAGCTAATAGCTCAGATCAAGTGGGCAGAAATCTTATGGATCATGTAAGCGCTGCAGCAGCAAGTGGTGAATTTGAAGGCTTTGATGATCAATATTATTACGGTCGTCGACCAGGCGGAGTCTATATTCCAAGATATGCCAACATCACAGAACAAGACAAACCCTACTTAAGAGGCTTTGGTTATCAAGGCGGCGGCAAACGAATAGGCTGGACCGGTAACCGCCCTGGAATTGGTGAAGACTTCAAACAAGCCAATCGCAAACCGGGTAATTGGCAAGTGGGCTTATACGCATTTGGTGAAGTACTACCTAATCCAGAAAACCGCGTCACTTTAGATAAAACTAAAAAAGACAAATGGGGACTACCATTAGCTAATATAAATTGTGTAATGGGTGAAAACGAAAAAATAATGATGCGTGAAGCACAAAAAGACGCATATGAAATGTTAAAAGCTGCTGGGGCAGTTAACATAAACCGAGGCCCTGATACAGAGTTAACTCTTTCTTTACCAGGTAACCGTATTCACGAAATGGGGACGGCACGAATGGGGCGTGATCCTAAAACGTCTGTATTAAATGAATGGTGCCAAGCCCATGATGTACCCAACCTGTTTATTACAGACGGTGCATGTATGCCTTCAGGGGGATGTCAAAACCCTTCTTTAACTTATATGGCCTTGTCAGCAAGAGCTGCACATCATGCGGTAAAACTATTTAAAAAGGGCGAGATTTAATATCTCGCCATGAATAACAATTATAATTTTAAATATTAGGAAACTATTTACATGAAAAAACACTTATGCGGAATATTACTAGCTTCAGCATCTCTTCTCACACTCGGTGCCTGCAGCTCAGATAGTAGCTCTGCAAAAAATGAATCTGCAAAAACAGAATGGGTTAGCCTTTTTAATGGTAAAAACCTAGACGGTTGGACTGCAAAATTTAACGGTATTCCTGTAGGCGAAAACTATAAAGACACCTTTAGAGTTGAAGATGGATTATTAACAGTTTCTTATGACAACTGGGATGGCTTTGAAGATGATAGATTTGGCCATTTATTCACCAACAAGTCCTATTCTAATTATAGGATTAGAGTTGAATACCGTTTTATTGGAGAGCAAGTAACCAATGATCCTAAATATAGCTGGGCTTATCGTAATAACGGTGTCATGTTAAATTCACCACCAGCTGAATCAATGGGGCTTGACCAACCTTTCCCTATTTCTGCTGAAGCACAATTATTGGGAGGAAATGGAGTAGATGAACGTACAACGGGTAACTTTTGTTCACCTAGCACACATATTATTCAAAATGGTAAATTGATCAAAAAACATTGCCTCACTTCTTCGTCAAAAACTTTTCATGGAGATCAATGGGTTTGGTTTGAAGCAGAAGTAAAAGCCGATGGCAGCGTAAAACACTTTATAAATGATGAATTAGTGTTTGAATATTCAGAAATGCAAATTGACCCAAGTGATCCATGGGGCAAAAAATGGTTAGACCAAGGTAATCCGTTAAAGGTTACTAAAGGTCATATTTCTGTTCAGGCTGAAACTCATCCAACTCAATTTAGAACCATAGAAATTAAACAATTAGATTAATTCTTAAGTTCAACGGAATAGAATGACCAAAATTGCTACAGATAATTTTACTAAATTAAAAATTTTTGCCTTTATGGTAACTGTAGCATTGGTCTTATTTTATGACTATATCCCTAAACGCACACTTACTATCCACCCCGATTTAAACAGCATCACTATTATATATGCAGATGGTGTTGAAGGCGGAAGTACAGAATTTACATGGATAGATAAAAACAAATCTGAATGGATTTGCAACTATAAAGGCGGGACTCCTTACCCTTATTGCAATATCGCAATTTCTTGGTCACAAAAACCATATAAACAGATAGACCTCTCTACTTATACGCATCTAAATATTGATTTAGAATATGAAGGAAATGCCGAATATATCAGGATATTCCTACGTAATTATTATGAATACCCAGGTGACATTGATGAAATAAAGGCTGGTAAATTTAACACCCTAACTAAACCGGCTGATTTTTTCAGCGAAGTGTCGCCTATATATCTTGATCAACTAAGGGTTTCTGATTGGTGGATAGATGAATTTAACGTCCCTCCCCATTTAGTCGGACCCGATATCAGAAAAGTCATTTCTTTAGGTTTAGGCATTCCTAATCCAGCGCCATTGGGCCAACATAAATTTCATCTAAAATCGATTCAAGCTGAGGGCGTTTATTTTAAAAAAGAGTTGCTGTATTTCTCGATTATTATTTTTTGGAGCGTACTATTAATAGGTGAAATATTATTTAGATATGTGCGGCTCAATAGGAAATCTCAAAAATACATCAATTTATTATCGAAAGTGACTGAGCAAAGTGCTATTTACAAACAAAAGTCTGAGACAGATAAATTAACTAAAATATTAAACAGAGAAGGTCTAACTCAAATTATCAAACAGTTGGACGCTACAGGGTTATTACACGAATATGCTGTAATGATGTTAGACCTAGATCACTTCAAAAAAATTAATGATAATCATGGCCACGCTGTTGGCGACAGTGTTTTGAAAGATGTGGCGGATAACATTAATACTTGTATGCGCTCCTATGACTTGGTTGCTCGCTGGGGAGGCGAAGAGTTTATAGTCTTATTTCATTGTTTAAATGCTGCAGACCAATACCCTTTTGCTGAAAGGGTCAGGAAAAAGATAGAGGCATCCAATTACGTAATTGCCGATCAAGAAAGAGTAACCGTCAGTATTGGCATAGCTAAAATGAGCAAAACAGAAAGTTTTGAAGAGACCTTTCAAAAAGCGGATAAAGCACTATATCAAGCCAAAGAAATGGGCAGAAATAAATCTGTTATTTACAGTCACGAATAGACGCCAACCAAGGGGCTAATTCATTGGCTACCGGTTTATTATGTTCAGCTAAAAATGCCAAGAAACTAAACGCATCCCTGTTTACGATCCGCTCTACAGGGAAACCAATTTCTTCAGCTAATTTTACCGACTCCGAACAATTTCCCACGTCATACGCTACATGAGCGTCACTAGCAAAACAGACTTTCCAATCCAACTTATCAACTAATTCTAAAATACCTCTACAGAACGGCGCACTGCCCTCTCTAGAGTGGGTAAATGAGCTATTATTGATTTCCATAAGTACGTTATTATCTTTTGCCGCTCTGATAACTTCAGCATAATCTAAAGGATAATTAGGGTTGCCTGGGTGACCTAATATTTGACACTTACCTGACCGAATAGTATTTAGCACTGCCTTTGTGTGCGTTTTAATATCACATGGTTTAAATACGGGCTCATGAAAACTGGCAATAACAAAATCCAAATAAGCATACATGTGTTCGGAAATATCTAATCCCCCTTTATTAGGTAAAATATTTCCTTCTATTCCTTTTAACATCACCACACCATTTTTCTGCCTAGGTAATATTTTTCTATTACCAAAATGCCATGGATGAGGTGAATCTGGCATCTCAGGACCATGCTCAGTCAAAGAGAATATTTGTAAGCCTTTTTCTTTTGCCTCAATAAAATATTCATTTACCGTACTATAAGCATGGGTACTTGCAATCGAATGAGCATGAGTATCAACCAGTATCTTCATTAAATTTCTCCTTTAAACAATTTTGATGGTACTGAGTATATATTGCATTTTGTTGATAGAACGTAAATAAAGAAATGCCATTTAGATCCCCCCCCAGATAGCTGCATCAAACCTTATCGCTAGGCGCATAATTTTAGGTTACCAAGTCAAGTTAAACGGAAAATCACTTAAAATATCGGTTAAAACTAAAATTTAAGTTTGCAAGTACTTACATTGATGTTATTTTTGTAGATGAAGATATTTTTAGTCCCTAGTTGAAGGGGCAAAAAGCAAACTTGTACTTTAGTTAGCGCTCTTTGTTTTTATATTAATTTGCAAGTGTAAGATTTTTTGGGGTAATCATTTATCTCATCTGAGAAGTGTATTATTTCTAAAAGTTAATAAAATTTTGCAGCTGAATTCAGCGCCTAAAATTACTTGCGACAATACAAAGATATCTCTTTTAAATATGTGTTTATGTTGCTCTGTTGTCTTAGTTTAACTAATAATTATTTAGCTGTTCTTAACAGTAATGACTGTTTTAACCTATTAACAAAAACATATTCGTCCTGATCAACCAACATTAGGATCGAGAAATAAGCCAACAAAAAAGAGTTAATTAGCTTATTCCTAATGAACTGATTGGGCTAATTTAAATTCATAATCCCTGCCAATAAAATCTATTTATACAGACTTAAAGTAAAATAAACTTTACATTGAGTTGTATTTTTTATGCCTCAAGTTTGCTATAACTAACTCAGCTTCAATATTCAAAATATTAACTTATGGCTAAATGATAATTGTCACTGCTTACAATTAAGGTGACTCAATAAGGGTAGGCAACATAATACTGAATGGCTAATTTACGATAGCTTGCAGAACAACAAACATAGTAGTGGCTCTGAGAACAGCCAAAGTAATATTCTAAATATTAATTGATACAACTAAAGGTACTAATCATAAACACCTCAGTATTAAGCCGAATGTATTCAGAAATTTCATATTCATCTAACTTAAACTAAGTAAATTTGAATATATAAAACGAACCTATACAAAGCTAAATTGAATAAAACAAATGAACAAATTACCTATAAAGAACAAAATTAGAGAGTTAAGATTTTTTGCTGATGAGATGACACAACATGAATTAGCTGAGCTGATTGGTATATCTCGACAGACAATTATTGCCATTGAAAAATGTAAGCACTCACCAACTTTA
This sequence comes from Paraglaciecola sp. L3A3, assembly GCF_009796765.1. NCBI lineage: Bacteria > Pseudomonadati > Pseudomonadota > Gammaproteobacteria > Alteromonadales > Alteromonadaceae > Paraglaciecola > Paraglaciecola sp. L3A3. Next base: position 682,475 of record NZ_CP047023.1, on the reverse strand, counting down.
GAAGTTGCATTTAAAATAGCCACTGTGTTTGGTCAAACAATCGAAGAAGTTTTTGAGTACGAAATGAGTTGAGATGATTATCAATCTAAAATGGTTATGCTAACGAAATGCACTATAAAATAAGACAATTAACGATAGTGAATACATACATACAAATTGAATTGAAGCTAATAAATTAACTGAATGACAAAAAAATATATCATTCAGTTAAAAATAAGCCCGCAGTTATATTTGGATTAAGGTTTATTCGATGACGAAATTTTTCGTGTATAGCAAGGCGGTTTTTCGCACGTTATAGCGGGCTATTACTAGAAAACCCCACGCATCTAGAGGTTCGGTTTATCCCGAGCTCTGGTTAACTAGTATTATTTACCCGTCCAGTCTACCTTGTACAAATCACGGCGCCTGTCGAGATAATTTCTCACCGAACCTTCATTTCTAAGCTGAGTTAATCTATCTAGATCTAAGTCAACAATTAACGTCATTTCTGTATTAGGTGTCGTTTCCGAAACGATTGCGTCATGTGGGAAAGCAAAGTCAGAAGGTGAAAAAACCGCTGATTGTCCATACTGAATATCAACATTATCGACCTGTGGAAGATTACCTACACTTCCGGCAATAGCCACATAACATTCGTTTTCGATGGCCCTAGCCTGTGCGCATATTCGAACTCTAAGATAGCCATTTTTTGTATCAGTCCAAAAAGGAACGAACAATACCTGAATTTCTTGCTCAGCTAAAATTCTGCCTAACTCAGGAAATTCCACATCGTAACAAATCAGAATGCCTATTTTTCCGAAGTCAGTATCAAATGCTTGCAACTTATTGCCGCCTTGCATGATCCAGTCTTTCTTTTCATGAGGAGTTGGATGTAGCTTATATTGACTGTCAATTTGCCCATCTCTATGACACAAATAACTAATGTTATATAACTCGTCATCTTCCACTACCGGCATAGAGCCAACTATGACATTAATGTTATACGACACTGCCAAACGTGAAATTTCAGTTAAAATTTCTTCACTGTAAGTAGCCAAATTCCAAATTGCATCGATTGAGGTTTCTGCTGGTTTAATGCCCATCAAGGGTGCATTAAAAAATTCAGGGAATACTGCAATATCACACTTATAATCAGACAGTGCATCAATAAAATACTCTGCTTGCTGTAGCAGTGCTTTAACGTCATTAAAATAACGCATTTGCCACTGAACACAACCTATCCTTGCTGTATTTCTATGCCCACCAAATAACTTAGGGGAATCTGCGTTGTAATACATATTGTGCCATTGCAACAAAGTGGCATAACCCTGAGATGCTTCATCCTCAGGTAAATATGCTTGCATAATTTGTTTAACTTCAAAACCATTAGAGATTTGAAAAGTCAGAATAGGATCGTATAAATCTTTTGATTTAACCGCTTCTATATATTCATATGGAGACATTTCCGCTGCATGTTTAGAATAATTTGGGATCCTACCTCCTGCCATTATTGACTTCAGGTTTAAGTTTTTACACAACTCTCTACGGGCTTCATATAATCTTCGACCAACTCGCAGACCTCTATAATCAGGTGAAACAAAGACATCAACACCATACAAAACATCGCCATTTGGATCATGAGTGGTTAAGTATGCATCACCGGTAATTTCATCGTAGGTATGTTTATCACCAAATTTGTCATAATCCACAATCACAGAAAATGCAGCACCTATTACTTTGCCTTTATCTTCGATACAAAGTTGCCCTTCAGGGAAAGTACTTAGCTGTGCTTTATAATTCTTTAAAGGCCAAGCACCTCCCACCTTTGCATAAATATCATCCATCAACTCTTTAACATCAGCATAATCATCGAGAGTTAAATACCTCAACTCAAAAATATGTTCGGGATCATCAATGCTAGGTGTATTTGTCGTCTCTCTATCTTGCATAAAATTAGCTCTTTCAAGGTTAATAAATATCTAGTTGTGGGTTATTTGACCATAACCCAAGTATTGCAGAAAAATATACAACGAAATCAGATACAAGTAGTACAGAATTAACTTACAATTGTATATAAATTATTTACCCCTAAGGATGACTAAATGGTAACTAACGAACAAAGAGAGTCTGCCTTTTTATGGGTTTTAGATAGACTACAAGAAGGCCAAATAGCGGTTCCTATTATCGCTAAAGAATTCTCAGCAGAAGACTGGGCATTTATATTCGAAGGCTTACCTAAACATCTACGTTTAGAACTTTGGCAAACACTTAACGAAGATAAAAAGTCACCTATTCTAGCTGCGATGCGAGATGACTCTCGTGAACAATTAATGTCTTTGTTAAGTGCAGAAAACATCGAAGATGTGGCACTTAGCAGTAGCGCCGAACATTTAGTCGAAATTCTCGATGCTTTACCCAACAAAGTCGCAAAAGGGCTAATTCAAAAATTAAATCCTGAAGACACTGAATTAGTTGAAGAGGCGTTAAATTATAATGATGAGCAATTAGGACGATATGTAAACCACGATGTTTATACGGTAAGTAAGGGCATACTCATTAAAGATTTATTAAATGAGCTAAAGTTTGAAAAACTGCCCCCTTATACAGACAGTATTTTAGTGGTTGACGATTCTGGGCACTACCTTGGGCAAATCGATATCAACCAATTATTTGACTATGATGAAACACAAGAGGTCATTCAAATTGCGGAGTTTTCAGACCGAGTATTAGCAGCCGATTTGGATTTATTTGAAGCATCAGAAGCCGTTAAAAGCAGTGGTCGTTCAATGTTACCTGTGATTAATGGCCAAGGCAGATTACTAGGTCGATTTTCTATTAAAGATGCCATAGACGTGTATCAGGAATATTACGAATCACAAATGTCGCATATGGGCCGAGTGAGTGACGAAGATTTATTTGCGCCTGTGTTCACCAGCTCGAGACGACGAGCTGTTTGGTTAGGCATTAATTTAATCACAGCTTTTGCGGCATCCATTGTAATTGGCTTATTTGATCAGGTACTCGCAGAGGTTGTTACCCTAGCGGTTCTTATGCCTATAGTGGCGAGTATGGGCGGCATAACGGGCAGCCAAACTCTGACTTTAACAATACGTGGTTTAGCCACAGGCCAATTAGCCAAGTCCAACTTACATGCTTTAGGTAATAAAGAGGTATTAGTAGCATTTTTTAATGGCTTATTATGGGCAGGGGTTATTTCTTTTATTACCTCGATATGGTTCGACAATAACGCACTTTCAGCGATTATTGCCTTTGCCGTTATTATTAATATGGTGATAGCAGCCGTAGCCGGTATAGCGATCCCAGTAATCTTAGATAAGATGGGTATTGACCCAGCTTTAGCGGGTTCCGTAATCCTCACTACAGTAACTGACGTGGTTGGATTTTTTGTGTTTTTAGGCTCAGCATCATTATTGTTACTTTAATTACCCACAAAGCAGAAAAAATAATCAAAAAATGGATGAATAGTTGCTAGCTAGTCGTATAGATGTCAAATATAATCCACCGGTTTTTTAACTCCCAAATACAGTGAATTTAGCATGGCAACAACAAACAATTGGTCCGTAAACGATTCTGAAAACCTATACCGTGTTAAGCGCTGGGGAGAAGGTTATTTTGAAATTGGCGAAAATGGTAACTTATTCGTTACTCCCGATCCTACCAATACCGATATGCGTATTGATTTTAAAGCCGTAGTCGATGAAATAAAAGAAGAAGGCATCCAGTTTCCAGTGGTAGTAAGGTTTCATGACATACTCAGATCTCAAGTGGCTAAGTTAAACCAAACTTTTCGCGCCACGATTGAAGAAGCTGAATACCAAGGCCAGTATATGGGTGTTTACCCAATTAAGGTCAACCAAATGCGCGAAGTAGTCGAAGAGATCGTCGATGCCGGTGCGCCTTTTAATTACGGCTTAGAAGCAGGCTCTAAAGCTGAGTTATTAACTGTCATGGCTTTGAATACCAATACTGAATCTCTAACGGTATTGAATGGTTATAAAGATCAGGAGTTCATGCGCCTTGCGTTACTAAGTTTAAAACTTGGTCGTAAAACATTAGTAGTAATAGAGAAATTCTCTGAACTTGTTTTACTCGTCAAAATTGCTGAAGAATTAGGTATTAAACCTCTAGTAGGGGTACGTTCTAAAATGACAGTAAAAGGCCGTGGGAAATGGGCAAGTTCTGGCGGAGAACGAGCTAAATTTGGCCTAACAATTAGTGAGATCATCAACGCGGCTCGTTACCTTGAAGAACGCGGCATGGCCGATAGTTTAAAACTTTTACATTTTCATATCGGCAGTCAATTAACCGATATTCGTTCGGTAAAAGAGTCTATAAACGAAGGTGCCATGATTTATTCTGAGCTGCATAAGATGGGCTTTAAATTAGAATACGTCGATGTAGGTGGTGGCTTAGGTATCGATTATGACGGTAGTCAGTCAACCAATGATTCGTCACGTAACTACAATATGAGCGAATATGTGGCTGATATTGTATTTGGCATGAAACAAGTTTGTGACTTAGAAAAAGTACCACACCCTACCTTAGTAAGTGAAAGTGGCCGTGCCATTACCGCACATCATAGTTGCGTGATTACCCAAGTTGTAGGCGAAATTAAAGCCCATGGTAAGGGGATTCAAACAGAGGCTGTAGCTGACGAACATGTATTAGTTAGCAACATAAGAGAATTAACAGAGATTATTGATTCTCATAATAATCTACAGGAAATATTTAACGATGCTTCCCAATTTAAAGAGCAAGCATTAGGCGCGTTTAAATTACGAGTTATTTCTTTAGAAGAGTTAGCCAAAATAGAAACTCTATATTGGCAAATAATGGAAAAGGTTCAGCTCAAAATACAAACTGCTGAGTTTGTTCCTGAAGAAATGCAAGAATTAGCATACAACCTTTCGTCACAATATTTGTGTAACTTCTCTGTTTTCCAATCAGCGGCAGATACTTGGGCTATTGATCAATTATTACCCGTTGTGCCACTTACCAGAATGAACGAGCGACCTACAGTCAACTGTTCTTTAGTGGATATTACCTGTGATAGTGACGGCAAGTTGGATCAATTTATTGGTGAGAACGGAATTTCAGACGTATTGTCTATGCACCCGCTAAAAGCTAACGAAGATTATTTCATAGGCTTATTCTTAACAGGCGCATATCAAGACGTTATGGGCGACATGCACAACTTATTTGGTCGTCTGAATGAAGTACATATATTTGGTCATGATGACGATCCAGCTGACTTTTACATTGAAGAAGTAGTTAACGGTTCATCTGTAGAAGACGTGTTATCAATCATGCAGTACCATCCAAAATCTATGGCACAAACAGTGAAAAAAGCGATAGATGCGCATATCGCTAAAGGTGAAATGAAACCTAGAGAAGGGGTTAAATGGACAGACTTCTACGAAAACTGCTTAAAAGGTTACACCTACTTAAAAGTCTAAAATTAAGATCAATTTATAATAAATATGCTAGATAATATGGGTTGGTAAATGCCAACCCATATTAATAAACGGCCCTCGGTATTATAGCGCTAAGATAATGGATTTATTAATGTGTATTAGCTTGTAATGGCTTAGCGTATTTGAAGTATCTTTGCCAAAAGTCAGGGGTAAATTCGTTTATCAAATTAGATTCGGCATTCATCAACATCACATAACCTACGCCAAAATCTGGCGCAAAAGCCACATCGGCTCGGTAGCCTTTCACCCAACCACCATGATAATTTAATATTTCACCGTCGAATTCGTAAACTCTCCAACCCAAGCCATAATGTGCATCAGAAAGATGTTTGCGCCACTGACGTCGATATAACTCTTTTTTACTTTTGGTTAATGGTGTAGTGACTTGTTTTACCAGTGCAGGGCCAATCACATTCGGACTTTCTCCTAATAATGCTCGCATCCAAATCACCATGTCTCGCATACTAGCGTTAACACCAGCAGCAGGCGAATAACGATAATAATCATCTCGCACTGAAGATGAACGCCAACCGTTTTTAGAAATTGCCACGTGAGGTTTAGCCCACTTTTCAGAATTTTGTAATGCCGTTTTACCCACACTGGCATGGGGCATTTTTAAAGGGGTAATCAGGGCGTTTTGCAACGCCTCTCCATAGCTAGAATGATGTTGTAAAAAATATTCATCTACCACAGCAAATAAGGTATTTTGATAAGTGTAACAATCTCCAGGGTTGCATAGTGGTTTAAGGCCAGCGAGCATAGTAAGTACTCGCTTAACAGGATAATTTGCCTCTATTAAGTTATCATAAGCATTAGGAGTATAGCCGCTAGATTGGCCAATAATATGTTGCAAAGATAATGGCGTAACACCTTTATTTACCAATTGAAATTGTGGCACAAGATCAGCTACAGGCACTGACCAATCAAGTTCTTTATGCTCTACGTATTTAGCCATCAACATAGAAGTAAAGGTTTTAGAAACTGAGGCTAATCTGAATACAGTATCGACATCGATGGGCGCACCTGTTTTACTTTCTTTACCGTATACTACAACAGCTGCAGGTTTACCTTTTTCAATAAATGCAAAGGTGTAACCCGGAATATTTTTATGTACCGCCTTTCTTTGAATATGTTGAGCAAATTCATTAAACCAAGCATCCGCAGCTGTAGCACTAAAACAAAAAGCACTAGTCAGGCACAACAACAAAGATCTAATCATGTGTTACTCGCAGCGGAAAATAAAAAACAATAAAATTGACACAACAAAAAAATAATCGAACACCTATAAATTGATTAAAGAAAAATATAATGAACCCATTATCTACGTTGATAGCCCAGCGGATCAATGACTTTATAGTAACTAAGGTTAAATTCATCATACAGTACCGCTTTTATCGTATGCCACCATTAAAAACTAGGTAATATACAAGTTTCAAAATACAAAAAAGTTAAATGAATGAGTAATTACTATCAGCAAGCTCGACTCACTAGAGACCATAGGTTTGATGGTAAGTTCTTTATTGCGGTAAAAACTACCCATATTTTTTGTCGTCCAATTTGCCCAGCTAATCCTCCATTAGAAAAAAATGTCGAATATTTCCAGCTGGCAGAACAGGCCATTTTAGCCGGTTACCGTCCCTGTCTTCGTTGCAGACCCGACAGCGCACCTCATTCATATGCTTGGCAAGGCATAGATACAACAGTCAACAGAGCAGCCAAATTGTTGCGAGAACAGTCCGATATAAATATAGACAAGACCGCGATAAGGTTAGGCATTTCTACTCGATATTTAAGACAATTGTTTCAACAAAAAATTGGAATGAGCCCCAAACAATACCAATTATTTAATAAGATCTTATTTGCCAAACAACTATTACATCAAAGTGACTTAAGTATAGAAGAAATAGCCCAATCTTGTGGCTTTTCTTGTGCCCGTCTGTTACAACAAAATTTAAAAAAATTCACCCGTTTTACTCCAAGCCAACTTCGTCAAAATAAAAGTATTAAAATGAGTAAAACCATCAAACTAAACTTAGCTTTTCGCCCTCCTTATAATTGGTCTCAGGTTAGAGAATTCTTATTAACTCGAGCCATCAATAATATTGAATCGGTTAGCAAAAACAGTTATTCACGTAACTTTATTTCACACGGAAGTGCTGGAAATTTCACTGTATCTTATCAAAACGAAGACAACTATTTAGCTTTAGAAATTAATCTTGAAGACTTATCGCAGTTAAAGCCGATTGTTTCAAATATCACAAGAATTTTTGATCTTCATGCTGACAGCCAAGTTATTCAACAACAATTATCAGCTGCCGGCATTAAACCAGAATATATCCAAGATGGTTTGCGGTTAGCAGGCGTTTGGGATACCTTCGAAGCTGGGTGCAGAGCAATATTAGGCCAACAAATATCGGTAAAAGCTGCCATTAATTTACTCACAGTTTTATGTGAAAAATTAGGGACAAAACAGCAGTCTTGTTTATATTTTCCTTGCGCAGACTCAGTAGCAAATAGCTCGTTAGATTTCCTTAACATTCCGCAAAGTCGAAAACAGACATTAATTACGTTCGCTCAATATATGACACAAAATTCAAATCAAATTATTGATAACTGGATAGACATAAAAGGAATAGGCCCATGGACCATTGCTTATGCCAAAATGCGTGGTGAATCTTTGCCCGATATCTGGTTGGACAGCGACCTAGTGATTAAAAAACAACTAGCCCAACATAAAATCAATCCTGACTTAGCTAAACCTTGGCGTAGTTACCTCACTCTGCAACTTTGGAACATGGCATGAATACAATGATATTTACAGAATACCTAGAGACCAAGGTAGGTCTAGTCGAAGTACAAGCCAGTCTGCAAGGAATCACTAAGATTTGTTTTAGGCATAGCAAGGAAATGACAGAATTAGGCAATCAACATAGTCAAAATGCGTTAACCCAACTTGCAGAATATTTTGCCGGACAAAGAGCCAAATTTGATTTATCACTTGATACAAATGGCACTCTATTCCAACAGAAAGTCTGGCAGCAGTTGTTAACTATTCCAATTGGTGAAACCTGCAGTTATGCTGACATAGCCAACAAGATTAACAATCCCAAGGCGGTACGTGCAGTTGGCGCAGCTAATGGTAAAAATCCCATTGCCATAATAGTTCCTTGTCACCGAGTGATAGGCAGTAACGGCAGCCTAACTGGTTATGCCTGGGGCACACAGATCAAAGCAGATCTTTTAACACTAGAACAATCCTTTAGGCAACAACACAATGCAGTTTAAATACTTTTTAGAATTACTTTTGTTATCTGCAATTTGGGGGCTGTCTTTCTTATTTATGCGCACCACAACAGGTGAGTTCGGCCCTGTGATGTTAGTTACCGTAAGAACAGGTATTGCAGCATTAGCTTTGTTGCCGTTTTTTTTATACAAAAGATTACACCTTCAATTCAAATCTCAATGGCGGGCTATTTTCTTCGTTGGTTTAACCAACACTGCCATACCTTTTTGTTTATTCAGTTACAGCACTTATCATCTGGGCGCAGGTTATGCCTCAATTTTAAATGCCACAGCCCCAATGTTTGGGGCATTAGTCGGTTTTTTCTGGCTTAAAGATAACTTGGCTAAGATTGCCATATTCGGATTAGTGTTAGGATTTTGCGGAGTATTATTATTAAGTTTAAGCAAAACCTCCGAACAAGTAGGAAATGTATTTTTCCCAACTCTTGCCGCCCTAGGCGCTACGTTTTTTTATGGCCTGGCCGCCTGTTATTCAAAACGATACCTCAGAGGCGTCAGCTCACTTACCATAGCTGCAGGCAGTCAATACTGCGCATTATTGGTGTTATTTCCTATTAGTTTATTCTATTTACCAGCAGTCAATCCAAGCACTGAGAGTTGGCTACAGGTATTAGCTTTAGGTCTTTTTTGCACTGCACTAGCATACATAATGTATTTCAGGCTAATAGCCAATGTAGGGGCTGAAAGAGCTATTACTGTGGCTTACTTAGTCCCAGTATTTGGGGTCATTTGGGGAGTGGTTTTTCTCAACGAAACCGTAACACTTAGTATGTCAGTGGGGACTTCATTGGTTTTATTTGGCGTAGCCTTAACCACTGGGGTATTGCGTTTTACTAAACGAAATACCCATAAAACTGGCTCTAGTCAGACTTGATTAATTGCATTTTCACTAGGTTTCGTCCTTCGCGCTTAGCGACAAATAAAGCGTCATCAGCAGCAGAGATCACTTCCGACATAGGCCGTTGAATAGCAGTGAAAGACACACCAAAACTTGCTGTCATTTGAATAGAAGTAGAACCGGTAGTAATAGTCATAGCAGCCAATTTATGACATAAGCCTTGGCATATTTCTACTGCCTCATGAGGTCCAGTATTTGGCATCAATAAAATGAACTCTTCCCCCCCCCAGCGTCCAAGGAAATCAGATTCTCTTACTTCGCTTTGCAACATTTGAGCGATTTGACGTAACACTATGTCTCCCGCCTTTCTGCCATGCGTGTCGTTTATCGGTTTAAAGTTATCTAAATCAATCAACACTAAACTAACAGACTGCTGTTCGTACATCAGTTCTTCAAACTTCAATGTCATGTTACTTCGGTTCGACAACTCAGTTAAAATATCTATCTGTTTAATTTTTTGCATATCTTTTTTGAAATAATAAAGCAGATTATATATCAGCAAAAACAAACCAAAAATAATCGCCAATAAGGTCACTACACTGATAATAAAGCCACGGCTGATTTCAGTTTGTCGTGATTCTAAAGGCGTAATAAGATAAAGCGTCCAATCAAAAGGTTGAATATTTAATTCGGCAATTAAAGATTCTTTACCATCTACATCCAACAACAAATTGTTAAGAGAAGACGCTTGTTGAGTTTCATTTAAAGCTTGAAACCAAGGAAGATCGGTCAAGTTTTTAAAGGTAATACCTTGTACTAATAATTCAGGATCTGAAGTTAAAGTAATATCTTTATTTTGATCAACAAAAATAAAGTCATAGCCATATGCCTTTTTGTACTCGCTGAATATTTCAGTGAAACCATTCAGGCTTTTGCCCACACCAAAGACGCCTAGAAACTCATCATTTTCATTATATATTTTTAAATCGATATAAAATTGAGGATTCTGCCATTGACCTATATCTGCCATGGCTTTTTCTGGTTGTTCTTTATAGCGAAAATACCAATTTACTTTTTCTTCGTTTAATTCAATTCTTCTACCGGTTGAGTTGTATTGAATTCGACTGATTTCACTGGCAATAAAAAAGTTCAAATCAAACTCTTTATTTAACCGAGCTAACATAGCAAAAATTTCATCTTCTTTGCCTTGAGGATGATTCATTAACTCTTTAAGTTCACGAGCTTTAGCCAATGTTTGAGAAATATGCAAAGGTTGCATTAGTTGTTCGACTATCAACTTTACTGCTGGAGAGTGAGATTGTTGTTGAGCTCTGCTTTGCTCGGCAACTATATTAGATACGCTGATATGCACCAGAGTAACGATAGATACAACTACTACGGCAAACAGCATCAATATGCTTCGATGTAATGTACGGAATATATTCACAGGCAGCCTTGCTTTTTACTTGTCCACAATCAATTTGACAACTGGTCTAAAGAAAATCCAGACCAATATCCCATATACTAACTGAGAAATCATTTTTAGGGTAATCACTGTGAACATATTTCGTTATTTTAGCAATTCAACTTTAGTTGAATTTTAATGACTATAAACAATAAAACTGGTGTAAAAAAGAACATTGTTAACAGTTTACAAATATTTACAACAAGTTTAACATGCACCATATCATCTATAATTAACCAAGGAATTACTTCATATGAAGATCTCTTTTGGAAATTTATCAAGCGTGAAGTGCCTAACTTTATGTGCCATTTCTGTATTAATGAGTTGCAATAAAACAGACAATACGCACCCAGTCACGGCACAAAATGTTGATCCATTTAGCAACGAAAAGGTCATTTATTCATTAGTCGATTTTGATAGCAAACACCAGCAAGATTGGCTGCAATCAAATACTGCAAATTTTTCGTTAGCAAATAACAAAAATGGCAAAAGCCTAGCTGTCGAATTTTCCTCAAATGAAAATATTTCTTCATTAACTATTCAACCCGAAACCCCTTGGGATTTAAAAAGCTACCAAGATTACAACCTAGCTTTCGACGTCAACAACACTGGCGATGTCGCAGTACATTTATATTTATCTTTAGTAAACCCTGAAGGCGAACTACAAAAACGCTCTATTAGTTTACCAACCCATTATTCAGGTACTGTTTATTTTCCATTAAAAGGTGTTGAAGCAGAAACTGAAACTGGTTTATGGGGTGACGCGCCACCTTGGAAAACCAAAGATGATTTGATGGTATGGCGCTCTTGGCGAGCAGCACAAGTTAATTTAGAGACTATACAGTCTTTAACGTTTTCAGTTATAGGTGTGTTAGAAAATAAAAAAGTAGATATCGACAATATTCGACTTCGCCAAAATCCAGCAACTGAAAACGACTGGTCAGTAGGGTTAATTGATAAATTTGGTCAAAATGCCAAACTCGATACAGATCTAAAAATTAAAACAGAACAACAGCTCAAAGAAGCAGCAACAAAAGAATTAGCCGAGCTGGCCAAATCAACTGGTATGCCTAATCGCTCTAAGTTTGGTGGCTATACTGCAGGTCCTAAACTAGAGGCCACTGGATATTTTCGCACCGAAAAAGTAGATGGCAAATGGTGGATGGTTGATCCTGATGGCTACCTATACTTTTCTCATGGCCCTGCTAACGTGCGTATGGCTAATTTAACAACTATTACTGGTATCGATTATAAAGATCCTGCGATTCGAGTGTTCAGAGATGATGAAACTACCCCTGAAGATTCTATGGGTATCATCAAAATTGCCGATAGCATCAAACAAACAGCTTTTGTCACCTCTAGCGTTCGTAATAATATGTTTGAATGGTTGCCTAGCTACGATGATCCTTTAGCCGATCACTATAGTTACAGACGTTCAACACATAAAGGACCTGTTGCCCATGGTGAAACTTATAGTTTTTACCGCGCTAACCTAGAGCGTCGATATGGTGAAACAGAGCCTGAGTCTTATGTAAAACAATGGCATCAAGTCACTTTAGACCGTATGCGAGACTGGGGCTTCACCTCTTTTGGTAACTGGGTTGATCCTGCTTTTTATGAACATGAAGATAAAATCCCTTATTTTGCCAATGGTTGGATCATAGGTAATTTCAAAACCTTATCTGGTAAAACTAACCACTGGGGATTAATGCCTGATCCCTACGACCCTGTATTCAGTGAACGAGCCCAAGCGACTATTAGCGAAATAGCCGAAAATGTAAAAAGTTCACCTTGGTGCGTAGGCATATTTATTGATAATGAAAAAAGTTGGGGTGAACGAGAAGGCTCAGTAGAAGCACGATATGGCGTTATTCTTGACGCTTTATCTCAGTCTATTACTGACAGCCCAGCCAAAGCGGCCTTCACCAAACATTTAAGAAACAAGTATTCTTCTATAGAACAGATTAATCAAAGCTGGCAATTAGACCTTACAAATTGGTCAGAATTAGAAGATGGCATCACTTTTACTCAACACTCGGATGTTCTAGTCCAAGACTTATCAAAAATGTTAGAAATGTTAGGTGAACAATATTTCACAGTTGTGCACAACACCTTAGAACAAGTTTTACCTCATCATTTATATATGGGGGCTCGTATGGCTAACTGGGGCATGCCTGACGAAATTATTAAAGCTTCGCTAAAATATTCAGACGTACTAAGTTTTAATATTTATGAAGAAGGCGTACAAGAGGATTTCTGGAAGTTCTTAGAAAAAGTAGACTTGCCTGTCGCTATTGGCGAATTCCATATAGGCACAGCCACCGACTCTGGCATGTTTAATCCGGGGATCGTGCACGCTGCCAATCAAACTGAGCGAGCCACTATGTATAAAAAATACATGGAAAGTGTTTTAAACAAATCTTATATGGTGGGTGCTCATTGGTTTCAATACGTAGATGAACCTATTAGTGGTCGCTCTTTCGATGGTGAAAATGCCAACATAGGTTTTGTTACGGTAGCTGACATCCCCTATCCTGAACTTACTCAGGCAGTAAAAGACGTCACTTCAACTATGTACCAAAAACGCTACGGTAAATAAAAGCTCTCCCAACCCAGAGTTATACATTATGCAAGTGTATGACGCTGGGTTTCTTTTCATCTGAATAAATAACTGATAATCATAATTTAATTCCCCTCTATTATTATTCAACCATGACTTATCTATTGAGATTGGTATAAAATACCGCCAGCATTTTTCTCAAGGATATTTATGGCATTTTCAGTAGTGGTTTTAGCGGCAGGAAAAGGAACGAGAATGAAATCATCTCTTCCTAAGGTATTACATCCAATTGGTGGCAAACCTATGGTGCAACGCATCATAGACACAGTAAATACAATAGGCGCACGCTCGATAAACCTTATTTATGGCCATGGCGCAGAGCAATTACAAAGTGCCCTGCAACACAATACATTAAATTGGTGTTTACAGGCTGAACAACTCGGCACAGGCCACGCGGTACAACAAGCCGTACCACATATCTCTGATGACGAAGATGTGCTTATTTTGGTAGGTGATGCACCACTGATTAAACCCACTACGCTAGAGCAATTGATTGCTATTAAACAAAATGCAGATTTAGCATTATTAACGGTACATCTAGATGATCCCACAGGCATGGGTCGAATTATCCGTGAAGGCGATCAAGTCACAGCTATAATAGAACACAAAGACGCCACAGCTGAGCAAAGACAAATCACTGAAATCAATACTGGCATGATGATCATGGCCGGTTCTGATCTAAAACGTTGGTTGGCTAATTTAAACAGCAATAATGCTCAAGGGGAGTTTTATTTAACCGATGTTATCGCAATGGCTGCTGCCGAAGGTAAAGTGATTAAAGCTTCACATCCTAGTTCAGCTATCGAAGTTGAAGGTATCAATAATCGTATGCAACTGGCCAATATTGAGCGTGCATTTCAATTCGAACAAGCTCAGGCCATTATGGCTCAAGGTGTGAGTTTTAGTGATCCCCACAGATTTGACTTACGCGGTGAATTAACTGTTGGCCAAGATATCAATATTGATATCAATGTAGTGATCAAAGGTAAAGTCAACATAGGCTCAAACGTGAATATTGGCCCGAATTGTATATTGATTGATTGTGATATTGCCCAAGGAGCCAATATAGAAGCGAACTCAATTATAGAACAAGCACAAGTAGGTGAAAATTGTAATGTAGGCCCATTTGCTCGTTTACGTCCAGGGGCGGTGATGCATCAAAATGCGAAAGTGGGTAACTTTGTAGAAATGAAAAAAACCATTTTAGGCAAAGGCTCTAAAGCCAACCATTTTACTTACCTAGGCGATACAACTGTGGGCGAAGGAGTCAACATAGGTGCGGGAACTATCACCTGTAACTATGATGGTGTGAATAAATTCAAAACCACTATAGGTGACGGCGCATTTATTGGCTCAAATAGCTCATTAGTTGCACCGACCACAATAGGTAAAAATGCCACTGTGGGAGCAGGCTCAATCATCACAAAATCCATTGAAGACGGTGAATTAGCCATAGCACGGGCCAAACAACGTAATATTGGTGGTTGGGAACGTCCCACGAAAAAATAATTGTCAAAAACAATGTCGCAACTAAATAGCTGCGGCATTATTTTGTAACTTTAAACTCACCTTAAGTTCAGCTAACAATTTTTCAATTAATTCAGGTTTGTGATCTGCAATATTGTTAGTTTCTAGCGAATCGTTTTGATGATCATATAATTCCATATATAGGGGCTTCTTAGCGATATCTCGAGAATCCAACCAAGCAATAAATCGATACTGGTCAGTGCGCATCGAGTAACCCATTAAGTGGTGCTCAAATAACTCTCGATCCCATAGCTCTGAAAATTGAGTTTTAATTTTATCTTCAACTTGCACAATCAGTTCACCAAAATATGTTTCACGCATCCCAGATCTTAGTGGATAAGCCCCCCACTCTCTTAAGGCTGGTGAAGGAAATTGGCTAAAGGCCGCAGTTTTCCAAGGAAAATTAGGCTGCGAAAGCAATTTAACCATACTTTTACCTTCTAATGTTTGAGGGGTGGGTAACCCAGCCAGCTCAACTAAAGTGGGATATATATCCACCAATTCCACTAAGGCATTTGACTGACCTTCTTGAGCTTTTTTACGCGTGTCTGGGGTTGAAAAAATTAGCGGGACACGGGTGGCTATTTCATAATTGCTAGCTTTCCCCCAAATACCCATTTCCCCTAGGTGGTAACCGTGATCACTCCACAAAACAAAAATGGTGTTGTCTAACATTTGTTGTTTCTCTAGTGACTCAATTAACTTACCTATCTGTGCATCCACATAGCTAATGCAAGCCAAATAAGCATGCTTAAGGTTATCGGCTAAATCAGCAGAAATAGGTCCTGTATTTGGTACATCAGAAAAAGTCCGCAATTCGAAAGATGCGTGAATGCCCATGCTGGCACCTGCCACTGGCGGTATTTTATTTTGTGCTTGTTGAATGTCACTTGACTGGTACATATCCCAATATTTTTTAGGGGCAATCCAAGGCAAATGGGGTTTATTCAAACCAAAACCAAAAAAGATCGGCTTATCCGAGCTGGTACGCATATTGGTGATGGTTTCAATAGCTAATTCAGCATTGAACCCATCGATATATTGATTATCTGCCACATTTGCTCCTTCAGAGGCAGGCCCTCGACCTAAACCGTATTTAGCTTGCTCTCCATACTTGGCGACCATTTTTTTACGGTTACTTAGTTGTAGCTGTCTGTTTTTTGCTATCGCATATGTGTCTGGACGTTGAGTGCCATCAGCTAACTGTTTATTATTCACCTGCCAATTCCATGACTTATCATCGTCTTTATCACCGTGATGAAATATTTTTCCTACATAAGCGGCGTTGTAACCTTGTTGGGCAAAATATTGTGGCAATGTAACTAAGTTACTAAACTTGTCTCTAAACTTAATATAATTATGAGTCACGCCAACAGTATTAGGCCGTAATCCTGTCATGACACTAGCTCTAGATGGCCCACAAATTGGAAATTGGGCATAGGCTCTATTGAAGGTTACGCCTTGTGCTGCCAACTTATCGATATTGGGGGTTTTCGCTAAGTTATCGCCGTAAACGCCGTAAACGCCGTAAACGCCTAACATAGGTCGTAAGTCATCAATGGCAATAAAAATCACATTAGGTGGCTGATTTTTGGTGGATAATTCTTGTGCTGAAACAAGGCTAAACAAACACGCTATCCAACCTATCACCAAGGTGTGAATACAGATTCTTAACATACTATTTCTCACTATTTTTATTATTTAATTAAATTTATTGCTAGTCATCAGCTTCAAAACTTGTTGACGCTGTAAGGCCGAGTCAAAAATATACACTTCGTCAACAGCTCCTTTAAAAAATCGGTGTTTTTGCTCAGAATTATTTAAGTTTTTATAAGCGATGTTACGACCCATTCTCAGGGGTTGTGATTCTTGATGCTTTAATTCAGTAAACACTTTAGCAATAGATTTTCTTGAGGTTTTTTCTAATACACCATCCACGTAAATCAGTACATGAGTAGCGAGGTTGGCATGTTCTCCACCAAACAAAACCACAGCTATGTGGTGCCACTCATCATCTCGTAAATCTGTAGTACCAATAATTTCACCATGGTTGGTACCAATCCTAATCCGCCCCAACGGGCCTAATTCTTCTGATGGATTAGGTGAAATTTGCCACGCAGACAACACTTCTGGTAAACCCCAACTTACGATGCCATAGCCATTATTTACCGAAAAGGTTTTCGGTACTTTCACCCACATAGCAACCGTTCTTGGTTTATTGCCTTCAATACCCTTAAACTCAGTTTCTAACCAATTATTGATACCGTCAAAAGACATACCTTGACCATATTTACCTTCAATCAAACGTTGATTTATATCCCGTTTATCTAAGGTTTTATATTCAGCATAATAACAACGCCCTTGAATACCTGGGCCTTGGCAAACAAATTTGTTGCCTTGTTTATTATCAAACGACCAATGTAAATAGGCGGGATTGTCAATCGAATGTCCAGGTAATACCCGCATAAAAAGATGTGGCTGGCTTTTTATGATACGCACTTGTTGATCACCACTAAATATTCGCCCCTGATTTTCAATCAGATGCTCATAAGACAAACTTTTGTTAGCACGAACTTTTATTTCACCTTCTAAAACATGAACTTGTGAATCACCTGACTTATCAACAGCTACGCCAAATTCAGTGCCTAAATCGACAATTTCTGAACTAGGCGTTAATACCTCAAAACCAATGGCTTGTTGGGGCACTTTAGCCACTAAACGACCTTCCAATAATTCAACTTGATCGACAGTGTTTATATTTAGCTCTAGTGGTGCTTCTAACACTAAAATCACCCCGTTTTTTAGTTCTAATTCGGCATAACCTTTAGATAAACTAAAGCGACCTTTATTAATAAACTCTCCGTCGTTCAGTTCGTTTTGTTGATAACTCGCCCCAGCGGTATTAACTATTATTCCGAGGTTTTCGGTGGAATTTAAATAGAAAATAAAAATCAAACACATTGCAGCAAAAGACGCACACAATGAGAAGAATTTTCGATTGAAACTCGAATACACCACCTTAGCTGTTACGGGTTTATTGGTCATAAAATTGCTTTCGAAATCATCTATAAACTGCTCATCAGACTTAGCCAACAAGACATGTTTTAGAATACGTTCAAAAGCGACATCTTCAGCCAATTGTTGCCTAAGTTGAGGCGAAGTTTTACATGCTTCAATCAATTCATTTTCTAACTTTTCACCAGCCAAATAGGCTGCGATCAAAGCCTGATGTTGTTTATTCATTATTGGCTCCTAACCGTTGGGTAACACACTTTTTAAGAGCGTCGCGAATACGGTATAAACGCATAGTGATAGTGGAGTGTTTATCTCCAGTCAGTTTGCTTAGTTGTTGAATGGATTGATTTTTAAAGTAATACAAATCCAATACTTGTTGCCATTTTTTATCTAGTTCTGCTTGGCAAACTTTAAGGGCCGAAATCGAATCGACTGACGAATCAAACAGAGTAAGTTCTTCAATACCTGCAGTGATTAATTCATCTAACTGGTTGTCACAACCTTGCTTGCAAGGATCAAATTTTCGTTCGTGATTACGTAATAAATTTAGGGCAATACCACATAACCAAGAATTAAAGAGATCGGTGTTTTGCAGTTGATTTATTTTAGTAAAAGCTAAGATAAAAGCCTCTTGAGCAATATCATCAACATCTGGTTGATAACGACTACGAGAGGCAATAAAAGCACGCACCCTAGATTGATTAATACGCACTAACTTACAATAAGCCTGTTTGTCTCCCTGCTGGGCTAACAATATCAATTCAAGCTGTGAGCTATTCACTCATTGAATCCTTGTAGAACACATTTAAAGTCGCTCCCAATTGGTTTGATAAAATCTCTTCAGTTCATCCTGTTCATTGTTTGGTAATGGATAATCACTTAACAACCAATATACTCCTCGTGCTTTGAGAAAACTTTGGTCTTTTAGAATTGAAGTGAGTGTTATTAAGACTTCCTCAGGTAACAGCGAATAATTGGCGAGCATGGTCAAAATAGAACTTGATAGTTGAAAATCATCAGCATGAGCAAGAGAATTAGCTAACGCTAGGCTCAACTCAGCAGATGGTTCTAGTTTAGATTTGTCTATTGATTCTAAGGTAGCAAGTGCCAATGCGGTATTCTCTTGATGCAAAAAACTAAGCACAGACTCTCCTGATACTGATGTTTAGGTAAGGCTTCAATATAATTCATAATGTTAGGATACAAAGCCACTTGATGCAGCAACTCACCACCGGTAATCACAGCACGGGTTTGATCGTCAACAAAGCCTATTCTGGTTAATTGCTCTAAAGCGAATATCTGGTAAGTTAAGTCAGTATGGGTTAACAAAGCAGCGGTTAGCTCTGTTAAGGAATGTTGCTTGCCCGATATATCACGGATAACTTGGCTTAGCTCACCATTAGCATAATGCCATAAAGTGTAACAAGTCCAAATAGCCCCTTTGACTGTATCCTCATTATGAATGCTCACAGTAGCGCCCGACAAGGCATCGACTACATTGCCCCCTCGATTCTGATTCACCAATTCTGCGGGATAAAGTTCGGCTAATCCAGAAGAGGGATTACGTAAAATACCATCAAGCTTTATATAATCTTGCTGTTCAAAGTCTTCTGCGTTGCCTTTTTCTAAACGGATATTATCTGCTAATTCAAATTTTTGATAAACGCCCAACTCATCCCAAAAAATGCGAACCTTGTCTAACTTACAGACATTTTCACCACAAAAGACAGAATTTACATCCATATAGAATTCTGTTTCTCCTTGGCTATTTTTGCCTTCATATAAACTAGCTTGTATTGGTTTTTTACTTTTATTACCTTTGTGATTAAAGCTAACCGAATGTTTTACCGTATCAGAATCTGCATTCTGGCATGCCACTAAAAAAAGCAGGCAATTCATCATAAAGGCACAAACAATAACAATAACAAGCAAGCTCTTCATTAGGCATAAGCCCTAATTTCAAATAATTTTGCTGTAGGTTTGCCGTAAGTTTCTACCACCTTAATTTTAATTGCACTGGTAGTGACACTGGCAAATTTAAACTTGATCAAGCGAGTACGATTATCGGTAATTTGCCCTACTTTCACCCAGCGGCCATTTATTCGCGCTTCCAAACTTAATGATTTAAGCATTTCTGCTGGCACGCTGTTAGCGTAATGCTCGTCATCTTTTGAGTCTTTTCTCATCATAATATTGCGCTTCACATTGGTGTCGCACTTAATTTCTAATTGTGAAAGACTCACTGGCTCTAACCATTCAAGTTGCACATCAGCAGGTAACCCTTTGGATTGCCAATGGTGGACTTTTCCGTCTATATCTCTTGACCAACCATTAGTCAGTAAATTCACATCTCCTGACTGAGTCGATGAAGCCACTAAAGCGGCTGCTTTTTTGGCTAAATCAGCGGGATCTTTTGCAGCACGCTTAGGAATAAATACATCGTCTCGCATTAGCTGTTCTTGCAACTCATTAATATGAGACTGATATATTTTTCTTGGCAGAACATTTTTTTGCACACATAAATGCCCGGCAGTCCCCACTGCTTGTCCCATTAAGGCACATGTCGCCATGATCCTTGAAGACGCTAAAGCAATATGGGTTTGACTGACATTTCGCCCAGCAAATAATAGATTAGGGATATTCTTAGAATATAAAGAGCGAAAAGGCACTTGATACACTTCATCAAAATGAGCATGAAATATAGTCGGCGCCAAATGAATGTTTTCCATACCACCCGGGTTATGTTCATCAATGCCCCAACCACCAAATGCTACTGCGTCTGCAAAATGTTTTAGCCCTGTTAAATCTTTTTCTGAGTGAATGTAGTCACCAATAAATCTTCGTGACTCGCGCCTAGATGGTAACGAACCAACCCAATCTAAAGCTAAGTTTGCTGATTCTGGAAATTTACCGGAGTTTTTAATGTAATCCCAAACACCATGTAAATAGCCCATTAATTTATGCCGATTTATTTCTTGGTCGGCAATAATGTCATCATCACTGCCTACTTCAATCCACCATATACCTTCATGGTAAGCATTGAACTTACGTCTTTTATGGGCATTTTCAGCATCAAATTTAATCGCCCATGATGGCGCAGTATAAGGAATAGGTTTACCCATATCTTTAGCCGACATAAGTAAAGATGCCCCCATTTGCCAGCCGTCAGGCTGATCTGGTGCAAAGGTTTCATTAAACTCACTTTTACCTTCTCGCCCTGTGCGATACTCAGCTCCTGCTTTAGCGGCAACTAATCCATCACCCGAGCAATCAATAAATAACTTAGCTTTTAAAACTAGCTCTTTTTCTGTGGTTAATTGCCAACACTTTACCGATGCAATTTGATCTCCCCGCATTTGGACATCTATGCCTTGGGTATTCAGCATTAATTCTATATTAGGTTCACGCATCACAAAGTCATACAACACATGATCCCAAACAGGAAAAGACTCTTGAGGGTTTTCAAATCGATTGTGTAATAACATTTCTTCAATAATGCCAGTTTCACGTTCTGCTAAGCCGGTTTTTAAACGATTTACCCCATTCAAATGTACGCGCATTTCACTTGAGGCATTCCCTCCTAATACAGGTCTGTCTTGCACAAGTGCCACTTTCGAACCGAGTCTAGCAGCCGAAACAGCAGCACAGATGCCTGCCGCTCCACCACCTAATACTACTAAGTCATATTCATGTTCTTCGTAACGCTTAGGTACGCCTTTTTTGCCTGTACCTAAATGATACCAATCATCTAACTCTCGCTCGCCTAAGCCAGTTGTTGACTGGCAATTATTCGCAGACAAAGCCGTTGGAGAAAAGCCTGCTGTAACTAAACCTGCGGTACCTAACTTAAAGAATTGGCGTCTTTTCATTGTTGAACTCTTATTGGTCTTTTTGACTGTATAAGAGTAAGTGTGCAGATCGACTTCAATGACACAAAATAAATTTAATTTATTTTTTAAAGGAATAAAAAAAGCCCTTAAAACATTACACCTTAAGGGCTTTCGCACACATTTTCACTAATGTGTCACTCAACTAATGCGTGACCTATCTATCTGTCAATACTAGTCTTCAACTGCCACAACTGCTTCAGAAGTAGCTGAAGCATAAGGGTCTTGATCCAAATCGTGACCATCTGCGTAGCTTTCAAAATCATCTTCAAACACTAAAGTAGTACCTGCAGTGTCTGAATAGATAGCTATATCATCTACTTTAAATGTGCTCTCTGGAGCTAAAGCGGCATCATTATCAGACAGTCTAAATGCTATTGCAGTAACACCACCAATTGCCGCGTCTCCAGATGTAATCGTTTCAGTTGTAACTGCTACACCGTCAATACTAACCGTTATTTTTGGCGGCGTATCAGCATCGACAGCTTCCCACGTTATTTCAACATCTTGCCATGTGTCAGGAGTAAATGCGTTAGAAATTACAAGGTCATCTTGATCACGTAACTGAAAATTACTTGTTCTAATACGTAAGTCAGCAATAGCACGACCACTGGATGTACTATTCTGACTGTTGAACAAAGTAATGTAGGCATCTTTGTTATCAGTGTCGGTATCTTGCGGGTTAATGTTAGTAGTATTTGCTGCTTTGTTAAAAGCTGCTGTAAGCTTACCGGTTAGTTGAGCTTCAGGTAAGGTATATCTAAGTTCACCGGTATCACCATCATTTGATTCGCCTTGAACTGTTTCTCCTAAAGTATCAGTTATTTTTGCCATTTTATTACCACTCACACCAGGTCCTGACGCTTGATTACCTGCAATGGTTTCAACTACCGCTTCAGAAGTAGCTGAAGCATAAGGGTCTTGATCCAAATCGTGACCATCTGCGTAGCTTTCAAAATCATCTTCAAACACTAAAGCAGTACCTGCAGTGTCTGAATAGATAGCTATATCATCTACTTTAAATGTGCTCTCTGGAGCTAAAGCGGCATCATTATCAGACAGTCTAAATGCTATTGCAGTAACACCACCAATTGCCGCGTCTCCAGATGTAATCGTTTCAGTTGTAACTGCTACACCGTCAATACTAACCGTTATTGTTGGCGGCGTATCAGCATCGACAGCTTCCCACGTTATTTCAACATCTTGCCATGTGTCAGGAGTAAATGCGTTAGAAATTACAAGGTCATCTTGATCACGTAACTGAAAATTACTTGTTCTAATACGTAAGTCAGCAATAGCACGGCCACTGGATGTACTATTCTGGCTGTTGAACAAAGTAATGTAGGCATCTTTGTTATCAGTGTCGGTATCTTGCGGGTTAATATTAGTAGTATTTGCTGCTTTATTAAAAGATGCAGTAAGCTTACCGGTTAGTTGAGCTTCAGGTAAGGTATATCTAAGTTCACCGGTATCACCATCATTTGACTCGCCTTGAACTGTTTCTCCTAAAGTATCTCGAATAACGGCAACATTATTTGCACCTGTATTTACAACGACAGTACCTGAAATTGTAATCACCAATTCTGCAGTCGTGCCATCAAAGGACTCTATGGTAAATGTATCAATTTCACTCTCACCCACGACTAATGCCGCAATAGTTTGGTTGTTAGCATCTAACGTGTATGTCCAAGACCCATCTTCAAAAATATCTAAAGCACCGTACATACCCATTAGAGCTGACTCAACAATAAAGGCTTCACCATCATCAGGATCAAATACACTTACGGCACCAGTTGACGTAGCTTCATCACCGCTAATTCTTCCGGTTAGATCAAGGATAGAAGCTGGAGTCGGCTCCGTGCCATCCCCCACATCATACACAACTACCTCAGAATACACGGATTCTTTGTAAAGGCTGGTACTTCCGTCCAAGGTTTCACCTTCAGTATAACTTTCAAAATCATCTTCAAATACCATTACCGTGCCAGCAGTATCTGAATACACTGCAATGTTATCTACAAAGAAAGAACCAAAAGGAATCGTTCTATCGTTATCACCAAATCTGAATTGAATCGATTGAATACCGTCAACAAACCACTGGTCTAAGTTTACGAAATCAGAATCAACTACTGCAGCAGTAGAGAAAGCTCCACCACCAATCACTTCACCATCAATACTAACGGTTATTTGTTCAGTAGCATCTAAGTCCCAAGTAATTTCAACATCATAGAATTGCCCTTCGACGAAAGGTGCAGTGATCATGTCACCTGAGTAAGTGCTACTATCAGTATTTCGAACAAAGAATCTTGGCGCAATGGGATTGTCATTACCATCAGTTTGATTTCCTTGAATACGTAAATCAATCAATGACTCAGATGAGCTACCTGATGAACCGTAAAGGGTAATATAAGCATCTTTGATGTTGCCATCACTACCAAGTGCAACTTCTTTCGAGAAAGATGCAGTTAACTTACCTTGACGTAAGTCTGCTACGTCAAATTTAATTTCACCAGTATCGCCACCTAAATCAGAAATTTTAACCACTTGGGTAAGCGCTGCAACACGAATTGCAATTTCAGCTATAGTGCCGTCGATCGATGTAATAGTGACTAAATCGTTGACCGAATTACCTAACTCAAGGTTAGCTACAGTATCGTTTGTTACGTCTACCGTATATGACCAACTACCGTCAGCTGTAATGCTGAAAGAACCATAATCAAGGGCCACATCAGTTTGAATAATGATCGCGTCTTCTTCAAAGTTTGGATCGGTAACCGTCACCATACCTGTTAATGGATCGGTGGCGGTATTGTTCACTGTACCGGTCAACATGCCTTCTATAATGGCAGTGACTGGCTCATTGTTATAGCCAGCGGCCGCACCAATTGTGTCAAGTAAAGACTCTTTAACATCATTAGCTACATTAGAAGTTGTTTGCAGGTTCGTTTGCGCCAACTCCAAAGCATCTAATGTAATATCTGAAAATGTACCATCCGCCAAGTCTTCGCGGATACCCGCGATAACTGTCGCTATATCTTTAGTGGTATCGTCATTATCTAGCTGCGAAATAAGAGCAAGCACAGAACCATATCGATCTGCATTTTCAGCACCATCCGCCCCAAGCGCATCAACACCTACTACAGTAGGCGCCACTTCGGTTATATCAAAGCGTATACCAAATCTTAGGTTGATTGCTGCTGCTTCGGTTGCAAAATTATTTAAATTTGTACCAGCGGCTTGCACAGCCATTTCAGTTAATGGCGAGACTACATAAGATGGAGCGGGTGTTTCAGAATCACCTTTTACTAAATTCAAAACAGCTCGTAATTCAGGAGCATCTAATGTTTCACCAGTTGACTCATCGCTATAGGTTCCGCCGTTACAAGCCACTAAACCCGTGCCCTTAAAATGCACATCACTAAATACCACTGCGCCTGCTGCGCCTGACGTTGCACTAGCATGAGCAGGAGTAACTGCAGCCCCGTTATCATCCACCGCAAAAAGTTCACAATTTGCTCCGCTAACTGGCCCTTTCATTATATTGGCAGTTACGTTTAGTGTGGGGAGTATAACCGTTGTAGAGGCATTAACCCCTTGCATGAAACCAGCTTGGTCAGTATATAAAGCAGAAGCCGTTATGACTGAATCTTCGTCAGCTTCGGTAATAGTGTAAGAATTGCCGGTTGCACCTGTTGACCATAAATAACTAACCGTTTCATCTACAATACCGTCTGGATCACTTAATTTTGTAGTTAGTGTGGCCCCAGCTATAAAATCGTTACCCACAATTTCGATGGCACCGTTACTATTACCTTCCAACTTAGAAGTGTCGTCGGATCCACACCCGGTTAAGGCTGCCACAACGGCTATGGGTATTAATGAGTTCTTAAACATGCATTCTACTCCTGAAAACTTTTACTTATAAAATGGCGCCGATATAGGAAGCCAACGGTAAATGTATTTATAATGTAAACCAAATTGGTATGTCATGAAAGCAGTTTGTTAAGCTTTTTGGTAATACCAATATGTAATTTAAAAGCGAATTAAACGTTTAAATAAGCTGATTACGAATATCAAAAGGAACCCAAACAAGGTCTAAAATAAAATTAAAACCTCGTAATCAGTGGGATAGAGGTACTTTAAGCCTTACCTTTCATTGGCAGAAAAGACTAAATATTAACAACGTCCACTACACCTAAACGTACTCATTAAGACAAAATCAATTTAATAATTTAACTAGTTTTAATTACTTATTATAGAAAAGACTTCATCTACCTTATATGGTTACCACCAAACCATTTACTTTACCAATTAATCAAAATAAACATAACCAATTAAAAACACCCATTATCAACTCGAGCTTACCAGTTGGTTTTTATGCAATACTGATAAGATAAAATTAACTATTCAGTAACAATTTTTTAAAAGGTTTAAATATGTCTTATTCAAAGCAGGCTATCTGCACGACACTTCTTTATTTCATGGTAAGCGGTGTTATCAGTGCAAACGAAACAAGAGCACTTGATCCCAAAGCTCCACCAGGACATAACTTTGATCTGTTAGATTGGAATATCAGTTTACCAATAGACACCAATAAAGATGGAAAGGTAGATACCATCCCTGAAGCATATTTAGAGAAAGGTTTTCAAATTGCCCCCTACTTTTACACCAGAGAAGATGGCGGCATGGTATTTACCGCTTTTGTTGATGGGGTGAAAACCTCAAAGAACACTAAATACACCCGTACAGAACTCCGTGAGATGTTAAGACGGGGAGATAATCGCGTAAAAGTACAAGGAGTGACTAAAAACAATTGGATATTTAGCTCAGTACGAGGTCAAGAACATCGTAAAGCGGGTGGTATTGACGGCAGATTAGAAGCCACAGTCGCAGTAAATAATGTCACTATTACCGGTAAACCTTCGCAAGTAGGTCGGGTGATTATTGGTCAGATTCATGCAAAAGACGATGAACCAGCAAGATTGTATTATCGAAAATTACCCAACAACACTAAAGGTGTCGTTTATCTGGCTCACGAACCAAGAAAAGGCGATGAGCAATATTATGAGTTTAACGGTTCACGATCGAGTAATGCTAAAGATCCAGTAGACGGCATAGCGCTAGGTGAAAAATTTAGCTACATAATTGATGTGCTAGACAACACATTAACCGTCACTCTTAGCCGCGAAGGTAAAGCAGATATTACTCACGTAGTCGATATGAAAGACAGCGGTTACCACAAACGTGATCAGTACATGTACTTTAAAGCAGGTGTGTACAATCAAAATAACTCTGGCGATCCCAAAGACTATGTTCAAGCAACCTTTTATCGTCTAAAAAACAGTCATAAAGGTTATGAGCACTAATAATAAAAGCAGTCGCTAGGGAATAGGAGGTAGTTGGACTGGCATTGAAATTGCCATTCCGGCATGTTTTAAAATTTGTCATTCCTGCATTTAGTTAGCAGGGATCCAGCCTTTTATTACCTAATAAGCCAAAAATAACTGTCACAGCGAAACACCAGCGATTATTTAACTTTGAGAACTTACTACTCTTTACTTCTGCGCCCTGTGGTAAAACGCTTTTGCTTTTGATTTTTTACTTCCTATTTCCTAACTCCTACCTACTGATTCTACCTTTAAGTACTCATTCTCATACTTACAAATCGTAACTTATACTTGAAGTTCGTAAGTTAATACGTAAAATACATTTCGATTCGTAAGCTAAGAGAGCTTTTGGTGCAAA
This sequence comes from Paraglaciecola sp. L3A3, assembly GCF_009796765.1. NCBI lineage: Bacteria > Pseudomonadati > Pseudomonadota > Gammaproteobacteria > Alteromonadales > Alteromonadaceae > Paraglaciecola > Paraglaciecola sp. L3A3. Next base: position 654,601 of record NZ_CP047023.1, on the reverse strand, counting down.
AACGTAACACTCAGCAGCGTAGAAGAGCCATTATTGACCGCCTTAACCAAGTAGGCGAAGTGTCTGTTGACGCCTTATCTAAAGAACTGTCTACCTCTGAAGTGACTATTCGTAAAGATCTGTCCGAACTTGAAAATAATGGTTTATTGCTGAGAAAATATGGAGGCGCAGTGTTATTAACCACTGAATCATCAGAACTTTCTTGTGAGAAAGTTTCGGTTCGAAAGATAGCGATTGCGACTTTAGCTGCCACCCTAATAAAAGACCACAACCGAATTATCATAGACAGCGGCAGTACTACATCAGCATTAATACCTCAGGTAAAAAGTAAAATTGGCTTAGTCGTGATGACTAATTCACTGCATGTTGCCAATACCTTATTAGAACAAGAAAACGAGCCCAAGGTATTAATGACTGGCGGCTCGTGGGATGCTCAATCTCATTCATTCCAAGGTCAAATGGCCGAGCAAATGTTACGGGCTTACAATTTTGACCAAGCCTTTTTAGGTGCAGCGGGTTTAGACATTGAAAAAGGCTCAACCACTTTTAACGAGCTAACACATTTAAGCCGAGTAATGGCAGAAGTATCAAATCAAGTTATAGTGATGGCCGAATCAGAAAAATTACAACGAAAAATTCCCAATGTGGAATTACCTTGGCAATCTATCTCGGTATTAGTCACCGATGATCAAATAGATTTAGCCTCTAAACAAGTAATCGAAAATCATGGCGTAAAAGTACTATGCGCCTCAACCCAGTAAATTTGGAGCAGAATATGTGCGGAATTGTTGGCGCCATAGCCGAACGAAACGTAGTAGAAATTTTACTTGAAGGATTAAGACGACTCGAATATCGAGGATATGATTCTGCAGGCGTCGCCTTATTAGATGACCAAGGTAACTTAAACAGAACACGTCGCATAGGTAAAGTAAAAGAACTAGCCGACGCTCTGCATGAATCTCCAGTTAAAGGTACAACAGGTATTGCTCATACACGCTGGGCCACTCATGGCGGCGTAACCGAAGCCAATGCTCACCCACATTTTTCTACTGAGCGTATTGCCGTAGTACACAATGGTATTATCGAAAACTATCAAGCTTTACGTAGCGACCTAACCGAAAAAGGTTATGGCTTTACCTCTGACACAGACACAGAAACCATCGCTCACCAAGTGCATTTTGAATTAGATCAATGTGATGATTTATTACAAGCCGTACAACAGTCTGTGAAAAAATTCCACGGAGCATATGGCACAGTAATCATGGATAAACAAGATCCTGAACGCATTATCGTTGCCCGTTCTGGTAGCCCATTAGTAATTGGTTTAGGCATAGGCGAAAACTTTATCGCCTCTGACCAAATGGCATTATTACCAGTTACCCGCCGTTTTATGTTTTTAGAAGAAGGCGACGTAGCCGAGATTACCCGTACTAGCATTAAAGTTTATGATGCCAATGGTCAAACTGTAGAGCGTGAAGTTAACGAAACTGACGTTGAACACGATGCGGGCGATAAAGGTGGTTACCGCCACTACATGTTAAAAGAAATCCACGAACAACCAGCCGTTGTGCGTAACACCCTAAGCGGCCGTTTAAGCGAAACGGGCATTAGTGCCAACATATTTGGCCACGGCGCCGACGAACTACTCGCCGGTATCAAACACGTACAAATTATCGCCTGCGGCACCAGCTACCACTCAGGCATGACCGCTCGTTATTGGTTAGAGCAATACGCTAATGTGTCGTGTAACGTCGAAATAGCCTCTGAATTCCGTTACAGAAAATCATTCGTACACCCTAATAGTTTAATTGTGACTATTTCACAATCAGGTGAAACCGCCGACACTTTAGCTGCTCTAAGACTGGCCAAAGAACAAGGTTATGCAGCAAGCTTAACTATTTGTAACGTACCTGGTTCGTCATTAGTACGTGAATCTGACTTAGCCTTTATGACCTTAGCTGGCGCTGAAATTGGTGTGGCGTCGACTAAAGCGTTCACTACTCAGTTAACCGGCTTTTTAATGCTGACTTTAGCCTTAGGCCAACATAACAATATGGCTAAAACAGACCATGACGACATAGTTAAAGCCTTACATACATTACCAGCCAAGTTAGAAGAAACCCTACTGTTAACCGAAAGCATTAAAGATCTAGCCGAAGAATTTGCCGACAAACATCACAGCTTATTCTTAGGTCGTGGCGACCAATACCCTATCGCCATGGAAGGTGCGTTAAAGTTAAAAGAAATTTCGTATATTCACGCAGAAGCTTATGCATCAGGCGAACTAAAACACGGCCCATTAGCCTTAATTGATGACGAAATGCCAGTGATAGTGGTAGCCCCTAATAATGAGTTATTAGAAAAGCTAAAATCTAACGTCGAAGAAGTCCGTGCCCGTGGCGGCATCATGTATGTGTTTGCCGATAAAGAAGCCCACTTCCAAAGCGACGACACCATGCGCGTAATCAACGTACCCCACTGCGAAGCGGCCATAGCCCCTATTATCTATACTTTACCTTTACAGCTATTGTCATATTACGTAGCAATTATTAAGGGGACGGATGTGGATCAGCCAAGGAATTTGGCCAAATCTGTGACTGTGGAGTAATGGTTTTTGGGTTTTGATTTAAAAAAAGGACGCAAAAGCGTCTTTTTTTATGGCTACGCCGTGAGGTAATCGCTGCGCGACAGGGCATGTGCTTCGCACACTAAGATTATTCACTACGTTCACCGCAATCCATTGCGGGGTATCACCCAGCATCCCTGCTGGGCGACTGACTTTTTTATGAAATACATCCATGTATTTCACCCTTCGGGCCAGCTAAAGCTGTTCTATTTTTATCCGTTAAAAATTTGGTCAACAGCTAAGAAAAGTAAGCAAAAGAAGCCGGTCTCCAACAAAGCTCTTATTCTATTTTTTATAAACTCAAAAGGCCGTGCTGATTTGTTCCCGACAAAACACCACTCAATTGGCTATCCATGCCAATTGTCCTTTAGAGTTTGTTATAAAAAATAGCGAGCTTTGAGTCGCAGAAAATCAAAAGCATCGACTGCGCCGATAAATACTGTAATAACGGGTTAAAGACTTGGAAACAAAGCACCTAAATAACCAATTGCAATGATGACTGTCCTGATAGTAGTAAGGCAGGATGCCTGGAGTAAACCAGCGCCGCGATTAAAAAGCGTTTAGTTAGAACAAAATTTATACTGAAAAGGCTAACAGCCACAAAGAAAAAACAACTATTTCAATCCCAATAAGTATATTAAAAAGTAAAAAAACTGACTCTGCCGTTATTTTCAAAGACATTCAGGTCAGTTAATACGATTGGTCAATTGGCCTTAGTATGTTTTAATAAATGAATAAAAAACTATTTAAGGATAAAGATGTTTAATAAGACGATTGATAAACATTTATTAAGTAATTTACTCCAAATTTTAGGCATCTCACTTTTAGCCTATGTATTTTTTACTTATTCTTTTTCGATAATTGGATTTTGGTTTAAGCTTCCATTAATAGAATATTCAATATTTGCATCATTACTATTAATCGCATTTTTTGTATTCAAAACTTCTAAAGTAATATATTTTCCCCCAAATTATATCGTAATTATTTTAGGGATATTTTTTGGCATTATATTTCTCAGTGTTTTTTTATCTCAGTCTGTGTATGGCACAGCTTATGATGGATTAACTTATCATAGGGAAGCAATAATACAAATAAAAGAGGGATGGAATCCGGTATATAATGATGTTGCACAAGAGGTTCCTACATCTTTATGGGTTAACCATTATCCTAAATGGACATGGATCTATAGCGCAGCCCATTATCATGTATTTAATTCAGTTGAGGCAGGTAAGTCATACCAGTTAATTCTTTGTATGGCTTTATTTCTTCTTTCTCTAAGTACCTTATTATCCATCAAGAATACTACATTAATAATTTCACTAATAACTTCACTTTTAATCTGCTTAAACCCTATTTTTATCAATCAAATATTTACTTATTATGTTGATGGGATCATCTATGTATTAATGTTAATTATTGTATTTTCTTGTTTTCAAATAAATGTAAATAACAACAATTACTGGTGGACTGTTTTATTCTTTTCTACGGTACTGTTAATCAACACTAAATTTACAGGTATCCCATATTATTGCGTTATAATTTTAGGATGGCTTACGTACATTCTAGCTAGAAAAGGGATTAAGCAGTCTTTCATTTTCGGCATTCGTTCATTTATAGTCTTGGTTTTAGCTATATGTTTGTTTGGATACGACACTTATATAAAAAACTTATTAGATTTTGGCCATCCATTTTACCCTTTGTACGGTGCCCAACCAGTAGATATAATGACCCACAACACACCTAGTATTTTGGCCTCCTTCAATTCTTTTGAGCGTTACTTTATCTCGTTATTTCATTCAGTTTCAAACTCGTTAAATGGGGGCATGAATTTAAAATTCCCGTTTATAATTGATAGTCTTGACGAAGTATCAAACTCTATAAAACATGATGCTAGGTTATCTGGATTTGGGGTGCTATTTAGTGGAATATTTATTATTTCAGTTATTTCATTAATCTATATAGCGATGCAAAAGAAACTTGTTTATTCAAAATTCATATTTACATTAATAATTTTCTTTTTAATGTTTTCCGTTTTTATTCATCCAGAATCATGGTGGGCGCGATACACCCCACAAATGTGGCTTTTCCCAATAATTATGATATTTATATTAAGTAAATTAAATAATAAGTTTAGTCAAGGTATCTACTTTTCGCTGATTATGACAATGCTACTCAACTCGCTAGTGATTTTTTCGGGAATGGCACTAAAAACAACTTTGACAACTATCGACATCAATAAAGAACTCAGAGAATTGAAAACTAATGATTCTTTACTCTATATAAATTTCTCTCCTTTTTATTCTATTCGAGCAAGACTTCAAGATGAAAATATTATTTTTCAAGAACGTACCGCAGAACAACTTAAAAAATGTAATAACCTTAAAGTATTAAAAGGCTCGTATAATAAAGTAACATATTGCTACACACTTTAATCTTAAATAGGGAATGTAATGAATAGGCGAGCAGACACACTGTATGTTGATTTAGATGGGACATTTATTAAATCAGATATTCTTTTTGAAAGCTTTATCTCAGCCTTTAAGAAGAGGCCAATAATAATTTTTTTATGCTTTTTATGGTTACTAAAAGGTAGGGCATATTTAAAAGATAGGCTAGCAATATACTCAGATATTAATGTGAACTTACTATCAAAAAACTCAGAGTTCTACGCATACTTACTAGAGCAAAAGAAATTAGATCGCCATATAGTATTAGCGACCGCGAGCAATCAAAAATATGCAGAACAAATCTGTAATAATAGCGAAGTGTTAGACGATTATATTAGTAGCGATGATAAAAATAATTTAAAGGGTAAAAACAAGCTTGATAAAATTCAATCTATTGCGAGTGAGTTTTCTTACGCTGGCAATTCAACAGAAGATTTTATTTTATTTAAACATGCACAAGAAAGTATCTTAGTTAATCCATCGACTAAAGCAAAAAAGCTATCGATAAAATCGCCTACAGATTTAACTTTTGACGTCACTCAAAAATCAATGAAGATATGGTTTAAACAGTTACGTATTCATCAATGGCTTAAAAACTTATTAATATTTGTTCCTTTGTTAGTGTCTGGCTTATTTTTTGATGTGCCAAAACTAATTGACGTATTGTTAGGCTTTATTAGTTTTAGTTGCTTGGCATCGGCAACATACATAATTAACGATTTGCTCGACCTAGAATCAGACCGATCACATCCGAGAAAATGTAAACGCCCCTTAGCCGCTAGCTCGATCTCTATTAATAAAGCTATTCATTGCTCACTTTTTCTATTGTTTATTTCATTCGGATTAACTTTTTTCATTGTCAGTTCTTTTTTGTTCGTTTTGTGCCTTTATTTGATAACCACATTACTCTACTCTTTTTGCATTAAGAAGTATGTTGGGATAGATGTGATAACTCTGGCCTCTTTGTATACCATACGTATCATTGCAGGCTCTGTGATATTACAAGTAACGACTTCGTTTTGGTTGTTGTCATTTTCGATGTTTGTATTCTTAAGCTTAGCGCTCATTAAACGCTGCTCTGAGCTGAAATCGTTTGAAATGAATAATCAAACTCATGCCAATGGCAGAGATTATAATACGGCAGATTTACCCATACTTATGTCTTTTGGCACGGCATCTGCAATGCTTGCCGTATTAATGTTTTGTTTTTATGTTAATTCCAATATTTTAGCGAATCAATATCAAGAACCTAATATCCTATGGTTAATATTACCTGCCCTTTGCTACTGGTTACTGAGAATGTGGGTGAAAACAAATAGAGGAGAAATGGATGACGACCCTATTGTTTTTGCGATAAAAGATACGGGTAGTATGCTCACAATAGCCTTTATTGGTGTCATTGCATTATTGGCTCAAATATTATGAACATCATTATTCTAAGCGCTATCCTCATCAGTATAAGCCTTTCTGTAGCTGCACAGCTATTTTTAAAAAATGGCATGAGTAATGAACATGTACAAAAAGCCCTTGCGGAAAACCTGCCCTCGGCATTAATTGCTATTTCTACGAATATATTTATTATTTTAGGTTTAGCCTCCTATGTGGCAAGTATGGGGGCTTGGTTATACGTCTTATCAAAAATGGAAGTAAGCAAGGCATACCCTTTCGTTGGACTTGGCTTTATAGGCACCATGATATGCGCGTACTGGTTACTTAACGAACCTCTTAATCCTTATAAAATAATAGGCACTGTATTTATTTCAGTCGGTGTTTATTTAGTGTCTAAAAGTTAAATACATTTAATAGTAAAGGAGGACGTAGCCGTTTTAAATTAATTATTCATTTAAATAGAACAAAATTCATCTGACACAGGCAATAGCTAGCAGTTATCTTTTAGTAGTAGCTAGTATCAAAAGTGTGATGCTGATTCCGTCGCTAGACGACTCATATTTAAATTATGGATTCCTGCTAACAACATGCAGGAATGACAAATTTTAACAGTCCAACTATTTTTGATCGTGGTTCATTTAGGTATTCCATGCCAATGCTGAACTCCGAGCACACAATAAAGGGGATCGATTAAACTGCTTTAGGTTTTACGTGGCTGAGACATAACAAACCATCCATGGTTGTTTAAGTACCTTAAAGCTTAGAACAAGTTGTTTTTTTGCTATTTTTTAAAATGGGAGCCTTCGTAAGTATCTTCTTTAGATTTGTTTCTTTAGATTTATTTCGAAATTTATCTTCTATAAACTTAAAGGTAAATATCGAAACTAATATTGTCATTACCAAGATTGAAAAATTTATTATAACAGTAATGTAACCTGATAAATTATTATAACCAATAGGAAACAGAATATCTGCAATAACTTTGTGTACTGATATCACCAAGGAATGAACCATGTAGATAGAAAAAGACCATTTCCCAATAAGTTTGAGATACTTAGTTTCCAAAACCTTACCTACACTACCGCTATTTTTGTCTGAAAAAACGTAGATTATTATGCCCATAGATAAAATGGATATAAATTCAAATATAATATTTCCTGATAAGGTAATTGAAGTGCATAGTAAAGAAATAGAGAAAATTTCTAATACATATACGTTTAATTTTTTTTCGTTTTTAGTTTTTAGTTTTTGTTCTTTTAACTGCTTAAGTCTATGAATGTATATTCCTAGGGAAAAGCCAGCTAAACATCTTACAATTTCTGTTCCAATACTTATTTCGAGAAAACCTGTTTTCAGTAGAAATAATGCCATATAAAACAAAATTGAGAATATTAAAGGTATCATCAGGCTTTTTTTAGGAGTAGATATAACAAATAGATAGAAAATAATGTAAGTAAAAAACTCAACACTTATGCTCCAACTAGGCCCATTCCATGACAATGGAGTACTAGGAAAAATGCCATTAAGTAAAAATAAATGCTTAAAAAATGATACTAAATTGTTATTGGTTTCAGGAGAAAATTGAGGGGAACCTATAGCAAATTGTTGAAAGAAAAGTTCCTTTGTTAAAAGATATATTAACCAAGATAAGAGCATAAATAAATGCAGAGGATATAGCCTAGCTAATCTAAGAAAAGAAAACTCTAAAAAGCTTAGCCCCCCTTCTCTTATTTTTGCTGTATAAACAAAAGACATTACAAATCCAGACAAAATAAAAAATAGATCAACAAATAGGTATGAGTTGTTTATAAAACTAATTTTATCGTTATAATAATTAAATGGAGAATGAAAAAGCACAACTGCAATAGCAGCCATTCCCCTCCAGCTTTCAAGCTTATAAAGCATTGAATTTTCCCTTTATAGTATTTGAGTCCGCTATCAGCATAATTGAAAAGATAAAGATAAAGCAAGCAAAACAACTGCGAGCATAAACTCTCTGTATGCCCAATACATCCAGCGAAATTACCTATTTTTATCTTCTGAACACGCCCGTTGGTGTAGCGTTTGAGTTTTTAGTCTGTAAAAAATGGCCTCTGCTTTATTTTGCCCCACTCTGCTTTTTTATTTCTCTATGAACCTCTGTGACAATCTTTGGCTTAGCTTTTATATTTTTCTATCTACTACTCTTAAACTACTTTTACCCACCTTTATTAAAACTAAGGTCAGGTGTTCCCGAAAAACATGCCAGTACATAAGGGTAGTTATCGGTAATGTAATAGGCGTAAACGCCGTTTATAGTCATTCCGTTGCATGCATCTAAATCCCCTAAGCCTTCAACATATTCATAGTCGTCTCGAAAAGCACCGTCATAGTTACCACCTGGGTCACCCGCTGCAGAAGATCGTGCCCCTGACTTTAAACGGTAACTGGATTGGGCTTTACGTATACTTGTTTGGTCTGCAAAGTACGAACCATAAATGGGAAAACCGTCTGCAGCAAACCCTATAACTGGTGAGGCTTGGGTATCGTTATCAGCAAATAGCGCAAATGGTGAGCCATGATAATGGTAAGTGCCATCTGGTTGGGCATGGGCGTTATGGCTATCGACATTAAAACCATTAGCCGGGTGCATAGGGTCGTACCGCCATGGAGTCGATATATCGTTACAACCAATTTTGCCATTACCTACACCAAAACAGCCTGCAGCAAGCAGATCTACTTTTACACCATTCAATAAAATCGCGTTATCTACATCTAAACTGAGGGATGTTGTACTGGCAGCAATTTGCGGCGCATTGCTTATTTCAAAGCGCGCATTTTGTGCAGATACAGTATTAGGAAAAGCAGTACCACCATCATTAAAGTCGTGGTTGGGAATGGCATTACTGCTGAACACACATTTGTTGTCGCTGACAGTGATTTGTAAATCACCAATAAAAGCTCGGTCATTGGCCACGTCTGTCGCATTTGCTGTGTATTCAGCAACATAATCAGCACAGTTTCCGCTGCCATTGGCGAGTGTTGCATTAGTGATATTGATTGGTTGAGTAACAGTACTATCGACAATACTATCGGCAAATTGGCTAAGCGCAGTTAGGGTATTGGCCACACTAGCATCGTTTATGATGTTATTTGTCTCGTCTACATTTTGACTGAGCTGATACAGTTCACGGTCACCACCAGCAAATTGAATTAATTTGTATGTGTCATTTCTAACCGTTACACCTGTGGTAGCAGCCGATTCAAATTGAGTAAATATCATGTTATTGGTGCTGGCCGTGGCATCATCTAATAAAGCTGCAAAACTAGTACTATCATGGACTGAGCTTTGCTCAATGCCGGCAATCTGGCCTATAGTTGCATATAAGTCAGTCACGGTAACCAAGGCATTTTCACGTTCATTCTGTCGTGTTACGCCCGCCCCAGAAATAATTAAAGGCACCGCCACGCCACCTTGATACAAAGTGTTCTTTCCGTGGTTTTGATTAAACACCGCAGTATCAATAACACGACTAGGAGTACCATTATCGCCGACAAATATGATGACGGTATTGTTGCGAACATCATCATCTAGGCCATCAATTAATCTTGCAATTTCTGCGTCCATAGCTTCAATAGCCGCTAAGTAGTATTGTCGAGGATGACCATTTATATCCTCGCTAGTACCTGACAATGCTCGGTTGTGCAAACTAGCTGGGGGTAAATGAAATGGCGCGTGGGGGGCTGAATAGGCTAGCCAAACAAACCAAGGGTGGCTTTGTTGTCTTATCCAGTCTGCAGCTAAATCAGTAATTTTCGTTGTATGATACACATCACTTGTCTCATTCACTCCATTGGTGGTGAGCTGCCAATTGTAATAGTCGTCAACATTGCCTAAGTTTCCAGCATAATAGTCTAAGCCTACTTCATTGGGATGATTGGCTTGTTTGCTGGCGCCTGCCAAATGCCATTTACCAAACACAGCAGAAACATAGTTTTGTGTAGCGACATGCGTTGCTAGGTATTGTTGCAAAACCTGATGATCAGTATTTAACTCTGCTGGAACATAAGTTACCCCAGAATTTACGCCAAATTTTCCGGTAATAAGATTAGCTCGTGATGTAGTACATGCCGGCGTCGCCCAAGCATTATCAAACACGATCCCGGCACTAGCCAATTGGTCGAGTTTAGGTGTTGAGGGTATGTCATTGCTATAAGCGTATTGTGCGGAGGCATCTAAACCTTGGTCATCAGAAATGATCAGTAATATATTTTTTGCATCAGGAACAGTGGGGGTTGGTGTAGGATCTGGAGTCGGCTCAACGGGCACATCAATCGCAGGATCTGCTGCAGTACTGCCACCACCACAAGCTGACAAACCTAGACAGAGTAACAACAAAACTAGCAACCCCTTGTTAACAAAAAAATTTTGCGGCACTACTTTTATTCTATTCATGATAAATTCCTGCAAAAACACCAGCATTGAGGCTCAATAGCTTAAATATACATAAATTAGCCTCTTCATTTTTCACTTTACTCAATATTTACCAACAACCCACAGAAACAGTGCACCTCTATGAAAATCTTTTAGCTTTAGCTTTAGCTTTGGCTTTTACTATTCACTATTTTCAATGGATTCCTGCTAACGACATGCAAGAATGACGGGATTTGAGGTCGGTCGATAACCTTACTCTTATTTTTAAACTATCTACTGCTCTTAAACTGCTAATACAATAACAATCCCATTAAACCAGCAATTATTCCGTAGAGTACCACTACCAACATACTACGTTTTAATATATAACCTTCGCTGTTATGTAACGCCAAAATTGAGGTTACTGCCACAATATTATTGATACATATCATGTTGCCCATAGCAGCACCTACCGACTGTAAAGCCAATATTGTAGTGACATTTAAATTAAGATCTGTGGCGATAGATTGTTGAATACCCGCAAAAGTTAAATTAGATATAGTTGCTGAGCCAGAAAAAAACGAACCTAATGCCCCTAAAAACGGCGCAAAAAAGCCCCAGTATTCGCCACTTAAACTCGCTAAATTTTGGCCGATTAGGTTTACCGCAGAATGTTCACCGCCAAGCATCATCATGTTGACAAAGACCAATGCCCCCATTAGGGCAATAACCGGCTTTTGCATACTACTTTTAGTGTAATTAAAGACAGATGCTAGTGAGCTATTTTTAAACCATAACAGAGTTAAGCTACCCATAAAAACAAAGGGGATAATTGATGGCACATATAACAAGTTATGCTGCCAAGTAATATTGGTCTGTAATATATGCTCTAGTTTTAACACCAGAGCAGCGCTGATGCTAAAGTCACCTAGCGTTCCAAGGCTTAGCTGCCAAGCAGGTGCGGTAAGTTGTAACAGACTTTTAATGCCTAAATCAGGGATCCTAGTCACCACTAAAAGCAATACAGTTCCCCATAACGGAAAGCTTGCTTTTAACAATATAAATAGGGGCACATCAACTGCAGCATGTGGAGCCAAATTATTACTACTTAGGCCAATATTAAATTTAGCCAATAGCAAAGTTAAAATTAATCCAATCAAACCACCCACTAACGATGGAAACTCCACAGAGATAGCGCTGAGTAATAGATAAGGTAAAGTACAGGCAAAAGTCGACAGAATAATAAATAGCAAGTTTTGTCTAAGTTGGCGTTTATCCTCTACCACAAATGCCAGCGCGGCAATGACAACAAAGGGGGCAGCAACTGTATTAATTAGCGCAGATTTCCATGCTACATCTTGTAATAACAAGGGAGTGAGGTCTGTCATCGCTAAGCCAAACCAAATAGGGGTGCCAACTGCGCCAAATGTCACGGGGATAGTATTTAAAATAAGACAACATATAGCAACCCTAAGAGCTGGGAACCCTAAGCCAACTAAGATTGGCGCGGCAATGGCTGCGGGTGTACCAAAACCACTAGCGCCTTCTATTAGAAAAGCAAAAGCCCAAGCAACAATCATCAGTTGCGCCACAGCATTATGACTGATGTTGTTTAACCAATTACGAATAATCTCAAGTGCGCCGGTAACTTCCATACAACGAAATAAAAAAATAGCACCAGCTATAATCATAATCGGCGTTAAGGCCAATAATATACCACTCACTAAAGAAGCATTAACCACATCAGCTGTAAAATTGAAGACAAATAACATCAACAAATAAGAAAACAAAGCGCAAAGAGGTAAAGCTTTATTGGCGGCCCAATTGTTCTTTTTTGTCATTAAATAAATCAATAAGATGATCGGAAAATAAGCACTTACAAGCAAAAACATTAATCACCTTAATAACAGTTGTGGCGTGTAGCTCTATAAATAAGGTGCAATTGAATTGATGTCAAAGGTAATTTAGACGATTAGCACAAATGACGTTTTATCTAACAAAAACATCAATGCTTTAGCTATTAAAATAATAACAAAGGCGTAAAAATAATTGTTTGCTGTGGCGAATATTTAAGGAGTAAGTTGTTGTAAAGTAAACTCTGGATGAGGAGTTCTTGCGCCTTCGAGTTTTGTCAGCAGTTTGACTGCCAATGCGGGTTGCGCATGTATTAGGTTATTAGACTCTGCTTTATCTTGCGACAAATCATAGAGTTCCAGCCCTTTGCTATTTTTGATTAATTTCCAATTATCCTGAACAACAGCCTGAATTGGGCCTTTTCTTTCATTAAATTCCCAGTATAAAAAGTCGTGCTTGACTTGCTTATCTTGGCTTAACAAAGTGGGAAGATAAGAAATACCGTCTGAACTAGGGCACTCATCGACCTTTGTGATATCACATGCCGTGGCCATAAAATCCCAAAATGCTGAGACGTGATTAGTTTCAGTATTCTGTTGAATCTTGTTAGGCCAACGTGCAATAAAAGGCATACGAATTCCTCCTTCGTATAAATCACGTTTCATGCCTCTGAAAGGCCCGTTACTATTAAAAAAAGGCTGCTTTAATCGATCATATTCATGGCCGTTATCACTAGTAAAAATAACCAGTGTGTTGTCGTCTATGCCCAAAGATTTAAGTTTATCCATCAACACACCAATATCCCTGTCCATTCTTGATACCATACCAGCGTAAGCAGTATGACCTTCTTCATCATTTTTATAATGGCCTTTAGTATTCATTTTTCGTTTTGGCCAATCGAGAATTTGATATGGTTTTTTTGAATCTTCAGGCACTGTGAGTTCTAAGTGTGGGATGGTAAAAGCTAGGTATAAAAAGAAAGGATCATCTTTATTTTTATCGACAAAATTTAGCGCTTGATCGGTAAATAAATCATGGGTGTATTTACCTTTTTTCTGGGCAAAATCATTTTCAGTTAAAATATAAGGTTCGTTGTTTTTAAATAACCTATGCCAATAATAATGATGAGCTTCTTTATGTGTCTTAAAGCCAAAAAAGTAGTCAAAACCTTTACTACTAGGCATGGCTTCAATATTTGTTTCTTTGGCATCGGCCATAGCCCACTTGCCAATAATAGCAGTGTTATAGCCCGCTGATTTGAACACATCTCCAACCGTAATATCTGACTCACCTAATTCAACTGGTTTGCCTGAATTTGTCCATCTAGGATTACCCCTCACCTTACTATGTCCGGTATGCATCCCCGTTAATAATGAAGCACGAGAAGGCCCACAAACAGGAGAGCCAGCATAATGTTGGTTAAACTTGATGCCCTCTAAAGCTAATTTATCAATATTAGGCGTTTTAATTTTTTGTTGTCCGTAAGCACCAATATCTCCATACCCCAAATCATCAGCCAAAATAAATATAACATTGGGCTTTTGCTGAGATTGCTTCGATTGAGAAGTTTTAGTGTCTTTTACGCTGCAACCAAGTACCACAAAAAGTATTAATAATAACCAGTATGGTTTAGCCAAAATCATCATATTCCTTAACCTAAATTTAGTGACACGTTATGCCAATACTTCGCTTTTTAGTTGTTCATTAGAGAGACATTGTTTTTGCCAAAAACCATTAAATTATATTTTTTACTTATAATTCACCTTACCATATATGAACCAATATTGTGCAGTGATAAATAATAGCGATGGATTTAATAAAAATGCTGAAAGGAATATAAGAATGTTTGATTAGATCAATCAGAAAGAGCAGCAAAGCTTATACCAATCTAGTTAAATAATTAGTCGCTCAGCAAGAACTTAAAAGCACTGGACGCATTCTGAGTAACGACTAATTTAGCTAGAATGGTATTAAATGTATACTTCACGAAAAGCGAAAATAGCCTGACTCTGTGTTGCTATTAGCCAAAAAACACTCAATTTTCTGGCTAATTGCAACACAGAATGACTAAATTATTTAGTAACGTTTTTAAGCTGCCAAGCTCGAACCCAATCAACTAATACTGTATTTTTATTAGGGTCTAGCAAAGATTCTTTAGTGGGCCAACCATGCCAAGCAAACACTTCAGTGTCGAAATATAGATACATTTTTTCATTGAACGGTCCACCATGTTTAGCTTCAGCGACTTTTACTCCGTTAAAATAATACCAGCTGGTATTATCCTCACGCCACCACACGCCAAAGTTGTGAAATCCTTCACGAGTTTTCAGCCCCAGCTCTACATCAATAGGCGAATCTATATCTTTATCCCAACCATCAGGGTAATAGTGGGTATTGATTTTCATAGTGCTTTCAATGCCACGGCTTTCTTCATTACTAGGGCGGCCAATATTTTCAATTACATCGATTTCAGAATATTTACCTTGAAACCAAAATGCAGTGGTCATAGATAAATCAGAAGACTTAATACGTGCTTCATAATAACCTGGACCATATGTAGGGTTATTGGAAGCGATAATTGCAGAACTTATATTTTCTTTTTTAACTTCACCGTTACTGTTCATCAAGGTCGATTTTAATCGTAAAAAACCGTCAGCAACTGATACATTGCTAGGTGTAAAGTAACTATCTCGGCCTTCCCAAAATGGGTGTTTCGCTTGCCACTTTGTTTTATCAAGCTGGCTAGCATTAAACTCATCTGAATGTTCACGAATAGCTACCCATTCTTTACCCTTTGGAGGGGTAGGATACTGTTGTTCAGCTGGGGCCTCGGCTTTGTCAGCTAGCATCTGATTATTGGTAACGCATGAAGACATAATACTTATCCCGAACAAAGATATTGCCACAAACAAGTAATTTATATTTAACTTCATCAATTTACTCTTAAATAAAAATTGGTAATTGCAAGTTAACACAAAAATATCTTAGATAGAAATACGCCAATACAAATTTATCTTCGCTGTATGAAACTCATTTTATCAGTCCCTCGTTAACCTAAACACTTAAAGCTTATTGTCTTGTAATATTGTGATGCACCCCCAAATCTATTACTCATTGCTTACAAATTAAGACCTTATGATCCCATTATCTTTGCTTGATCTCGCCCCTGTATGTCAGGGCAGCACTATCACCACAGCATTAAACAACAGTCGTGAAATGGCCGTAGCGGCTGAGCAGTTAGGTTATAGCCGTATTTGGTTGGCTGAACATCATGGCATGTTGGGCGTTGCAAGTTCGGCTACAGCATTAGCTATTAGCCATATAGCTGCGGCCACTAAACATATTCGTATTGGTGCCGGTGGGATCATGTTACCCAATCATTCGCCTCTCATTATTGCCGAACAATTTGGCACGCTTGAAGCCTTATATCCTGGGCGGATTGATTTAGGTTTAGGCCGAGCGCCGGGCACAGACATGGCAACAGCCAGAGCATTAAGGCGAAACTTACAAGGCAGTGTTGATCAATATCCACAAGACATTGAGGAGTTACAACAATTACTCGGTCCACAACAGCCCGAGCAAACCATCATTGCTGTGCCAGGCAATAACAGTAATATTCCGATTTGGTTACTGGGTTCTAGTTTGTACAGTGCACAATTAGCGGCCAGCAAGGGTTTACCTTATTCATTTGCGTCACACTTTGCACCTGATCAGTTATTCGACGCCCTCAATCTTTATCGACAAGGCTTTAAGCCGTCAGCTCAACAGGCTAGCCCTTATGTTTCGGCGGGTATGATGGCGGTAGTCGCCGATACTGATGAGCAGGCAAACTATCTGTTTAGTTCTTTACAGCAACAATTTGTCAATTTGCGCCGAGGTAATAACCAAACATTTCAACCACCTACCGACAACATGCAAAGTCGCTGGACAGAAATAGAAGAAATGATGGTTAAACAAACATTGCGTTATGCCTTGGTGGGCAGCCAAAACACAGTAAAACAAAAACTAGAAAAATTTATAGACGCCACCCAAGTGGACGAAGTCATAGTGTCTATGCCGATATATGATCTTGAGGATCGCCTACACAGCTTGGCATTATTAGCTGATTTAAAAGTTTAAAGTATTCCACTTATATATCTAATACTAGGGGCTAGTGTATTATCCCAGCATAACTACTGGAGCGATAATTAACTGCCTCTGGATTTACATTAATAGGACAGACCATGAAATATATTGTTTTAGTTGTTGTTATTGCATTGGTGATATTTTATTTCACAAACAGCGCCAAGAATAAAAAGTTAGCCCTTGAAAATATCACCATTGGTGAAGAGTTTTTAGCTAACAACAAAACTAGCCAAGGTGTTCAAGAAACCTCTTCGGGCTTGCAATATTTAGTATTAAATAAAGGCGAAGGCCAGGTTCACCCTACCCCTAGCTCAACAGTAAAAGTGCATTACCATGGTACTTTATTAGACGGTACTGTGTTTGATAGCTCAGTGGAACGTGGTCAACCAATTAGCTTTCCTTTAAATCAGGTCATTCAAGGTTGGACCGAAGGTCTGCAATTGATGGTTGTAGGTGAAAAATTTAAATTTTTCATCCCTGCAAATTTAGCCTACGGCAATAGAGCAACCGGCAAAATCAGCGCAGGCTCTTTACTTATTTTTGAAGTAGAACTTTTAGCAATTCAATAAAAAAAGTTGATACAACACAAAAGATAAATAGTTATATATTGATCGAGGTAATTAATTTATGCTTCAGGCATAGCTATAATTATAGAGGCATAGAATGAAAAAAGAGTTTCTGCGGACCATTAACTATTTTATTTTATGCCTTAGTTTTTTTTGTAGTTCATCATTATTCGCCAACCAAGCAGTGTTAGTCATCCATTCTTACCACCAAGAACACCTTTGGACTGGTTTTATGAAGCTTGGTATCGACCAAGTCCTAACTAGCGAAGATAATGTCATGGTTTACCATGAATATTTAGACGCAAAACGTTACCCACATACAACTTACCAAAAAACTTTTTTTAACTATTTACAAAAAAAATATAGTAATACGCCATTAGATGCACTCATGGTGTCAGATGATTATGCGCTAACACTTTTAAGCCAACAACAAGCACTATTTATAGCAGAAGTTCCTGTTGTATATCTGGGAATTAATAAAATTAGCAATGAATTATTAAATAAAAAAAATTACACAGGTGTTTTTGAAAATAGAGATTTAGCGACCACTGTTTTTGATATAAAAGCTCTGACAAAAAATGATGCGTTAATTGTCATTAGTGATAGCAGTATGCCAGGCAAGGCCAACTTAGCTAAAGTTATGGCAGTTAAAAATGATCCCCGAGCGCCAAAACAGCTGTATATAATAAACGATATAGTCAGTACTAACATTACTAATCGTATGGAAGATTTTGCTAAAAATATTCCAATTTTAAAAATAGGACAATTGATTAGCCCAGAAAGTAGTCATTCACTAGCAAGCTGGAATAACGGCACCAAGATCCTAACAAGTGCGCTGCCGAATCCGGTATTTACCATCGCAAGCACCACACTCAAATATGGATCCGTCGGTTCTCATGAATTAAATGGGAAACAACACGGTATACAAGCCGCCCATTTAGTCAAAAGAATTTTGCAAGGTGAAGAAGTTAATAACATTAAGGCTATTACTAATGCTAATTCCACCTGGACCTTCAATTGGCAAGCTTTAAAAAAGCATGGTATGCAAGAAGCTAATCCTCCTGACGGGAGCGTGATCTTGCACCGAGATGTGAGTTTTTATCAACAAAATAAAATTTTAGTTTGGGTTATCGCCGCTACTTTTTTGATCGCTTTATTAATCATTACTTTATTAACTGTGATTATTATAAATGGCCGAGATAAACGTAAATTACTAGCCGAAAATGAACTGCGTTATAAAGACCTTGCTCATTCTGGGGCAAGTATATTTTGGGAAACCGACTCACTCTTTGTGATAAGTTATATTTCAGGTAATACCGCTGTATTATGGAATAAAGCACCTGAGCAATTAATCGGTATGCCATTTACAGAATTAATGCAAAATAACAATATTGAATTCCCCTTACTAGAATTAAAGCAGGCCTTTTCATCACAACAGCCATTAGAGCATATTTTATTTAAATGCAAAGTGGCCGAAAACAAAGCTAAAGTGTTTATGTTGAATGGTAAGAGTATTGCTGATGCACATGGCTTTAAAGGTTATCGTGGAATTTGTAATGATGTATCCAAAGAACAAGATTTATCGGAAAAATTAACCTACCAAGCAACCTATGATTCTTTAACCGGATTAATCAATCGCGAAACTTTCAACTTGCAGCTGGTTAACTATATAGCACAAAGTAACCATCTAGAATCTTCCTCATATTTATGCTTTTTAGATTTAGATCGTTTTAAGTTAGTCAATGATACAGCAGGTCATTTAGTTGGTGACGCCATGTTAGAGCAAGTTGCGCAAAAACTAAAAAGTTGCCTAGATAAGGATGATATTTTAGGCCGCGTTGGTGGTGATGAATTTGGTTTATTAATGGTAGATAAAAGTCATGAAGACGCTTTAGCCATTTGTGAAAAAATAATAACGGTCGTTAACCAATTCAAATTTAACTGGCATAAACGCTATTTTAGCGTAGGTGTTTCTATTGGTATGGTGTCTATTATTGAACATTTTTCTGCCACCGATTTACTCAGTAAGGCTGATATTGCTTGTTATAAAGCAAAAGAACTGGGTAAAAATCGTGTTTTTTCAACTAAAGCCGATAGTGATGAGTTACATCAAGATGAGCAACAAATGGCCTATATTGCTAATGTTTCTCAAGCCATAGAACAAGAACAATTTTACCTAGTTAAACAATTAATTTGTGCTACAGACGCTGACAAAAAACACCAGCATTATGAGGTGCTTATCCGCTACAAAGATGAGCTAGGCAATATTATCTCTCCGGCTTCTTTTATTCCAGCCGCAGAGAAATTTGGTGTGATCACTTTGATCGATAAATGGGTAGTGACCAAGGTATTTAACTGTTTCGAGCAATATTTTTCTAAGGTGAATTGTATTTCGATTAACTTATCTGGTTTAAGCTTAAGTGATGAGTCTTTTATTGAATACATTACCTTGTTATTGGCACAAGGTAATGTCGATCCTGAACGTATATGTTTTGAAATAACCGAAACCGCGGCAATTAGTAATATCGACGGTGCAATTTCATTTATGCTAAAAATGAAAACACTAGGCATTCGTTTTGCCTTAGATGATTTTGGTAGCGGCACTTCTTCATTTGGCTACCTTAAAAGCCTGCCCGTAGATTATTTAAAAATTGATGGCAGTTTAGTTAAAAATATACTGACAGAGCCTGTTGATAAGGCAATTATTGCCTCAATTCATGATATTGCACAAATGTTAGGTATGCAGACAATTGCCGAGTTTGTGGAAAATAACGAAATCAGGCAAGCTTTGGACGAGATTGGCATTGATTATGTGCAAGGTTATGGAATAGGTAAACCAGAGCCTTGCTGACTCTACAGCTCCCTCAATAAAAATCTATATTAATTGGATTAGTTTCGTTCACTTATAAACTCTTTCACAAAGCCCAATAATTGCAGCAAAAATATAAGTAAGAAGGGTAAGGCGCCAATAATGGCAATGCTCCGATTTAACTGCTCATTGTTTTGCACTAATAACACATAGGCGCATAAACCTAAAGCAAATGACCAGCCATATAAGCTCCATGTTTTAGTTTCGTTAGCCCCACTTAACTGGCGTATAACTAATACCGCAGAATCGGCAGAAGTGGCGACAAATATTAATAACAGCAATAAACTTGCCCATACTAGCAGAGCACCTGGCCAGCCTAGTTGCGCAAAAAACACAAATAAGCCTTGGGTATAATCAGTTTTAATTGCCTCTAAAATACCGCTTTGGTAGGCCGTATCCCAAGCGATAGCCGACCCAGAAAATACACTAAACCAAACAATAGTCACCAATGTCGGCACTAACACCACGCCTAAAATATATTGCCATACTGGTCGACCTTGGCTTATTTTTGCTAAAAACACGCCCACAAATGGCCCCCAAGCCAACCACCAAAAATAATAATTGTAAGTCCAACCATTAGCCCATTGCGGATCTTTAAGCTGGTTAGCAAAGTGCCAAGTACCATTGGTTATCAATTGTACATAATCCCAAGTACCACCAATGGCAGTGTCAATAATGGGCTGTATAGGCACAAATATTAATAACCAAACAATCAAAGAAAAAGCGATATAAACATTGAGTTTACTTAGGGCTTGAATACCCTTTTTAAGGCCCAGCTTGGCTGATAAAGTATACAAGATCACAATTAAACTAATAATGATAAAACCCGAAAACAATGCAGATTCAACGCCTAATTTAACTTCTAAACCTTTACGCAGTAACAAAGTAGAGTTAGCTATGGTGCCAACCACACCAAAAAATATGGCAAAAATTGCTACTAACTTAATTATAAAAGCCAACTTGTTTTGCCAACGCTCACTTAACCAACCTTTGCTGACACTGAGCACAGGCGCACTAATATCACCAGATTCACCACTTTTACTGCTTACCCCACCTAAAACTAAACCAAATACGGCGTATAAAGCCCATGCATGTGCGCCCCAATTAACCAAGGTTAAAGCTAAGCCGCTTGTTTGTGGGTTGGCATACAAGTCAGCTTTTAAAGGGGAAGTAATAGTGTGTAATGCTGGCTCGGCAATGCCCCAGAAAATAAGCCCTGAGCCCATACCTGCGGCAAATAACATAGACAACCAACCAAACAATTTGAATTCGACTTGTGCCTGTTCACCGCCCATTTTACGTCGCCCAAGTGGGCTAATGGCAATTACTATTACGGTGAACAGTAATACATTAACCAGTATAAAAAAGGGCGAGCCTAACAAAGCCAATAATTGATTAATAATTGGTTGTAACTGTTGGGTTAACATATCGGGAAACAAAAACGCTAAAATCGACAAACCCACACATAAAAACAATGCCGATTTTTCGAGTTTATTTGTATTATTTACTAGCAAAGTCGACACCCTTTTTTATATTCCTAATACAACAAGGCTACTTATAAATCATTACCTAAATAAACAGCAAGTACTTACTTTAATCATACTTAGTTTTTGCTAAGACTAATTTCGATTCAATAGATAATCAGCAAAGTAATTATTTTTATCGGTAAATTTGGCACTGACAGTGAAATCTGTTTTTGCCAATATATTAGCTAAAACATTATCGTTATATTTCCGTGAAATTTCAGTATGAATTTTCTCACCGGCACGAAAATCATAGGTTTTGCCAATGGCGGCTATTTCGACAGTTTGCTGTTTGTTACTTAACAAATAACTCTTAGCAATTCCCTCGTTCTCATTATATTCCGGGGCATGGGCAAAGCCATCAGGATCAAAGTCAGCGCCTAGCTCAGTATTCATTCGATGTAATAAGTTAAGATTAAACGAACTTGTGATACCCGCTTCATCGTTATAGGCAGGCAATACAATATCAGCAGATTTGATTAAGTCGGTACCTAATAACAACTTATCATTTGTATTTAAGTTAGCCCCTAATTGATAAAGAAAATCGCTAGCAATAGCGTCTGTCATATTACCGATATTTGACCCTAGAAATAGCACTATTTTCGGATGATGGCTATCTTTCACCGAACCTAACATATCAAAGTAGTCACCATGTTTAGGCACAACCGAAACTTGTGGTAAATGCTGTTGTAATGATAGCTGTAATTGGTCTAAGGCATTTTGCGATATATCTACTGGTAAATATTCAAATTGATAACCTTTTTCACTCAGTGCAGCCAATAGCTTACGGGTTTTGCTACCGTCACCTGCACCAAGTTCGATTAACTCAAAATATTCATTTTTGTCTGCCTGAAAAGACTCAATTAATGCATCAGTTTGGCTAGTAAATATCTCCATTTCACAACGAGTTAAATAATACTCTGGCATATTCATAATTTCGACAAACAGCTCATCACCATTTTTGTCATAAAAGTATTTAGAAGGTAAGGTTTTTTCAGACTTGCTCAGACCCAGATCTACATTTTCTGCAAATTGTTCAATCATGTTATTTGAGTATCCTTTTATTGGAAACGGCTCGTTTATTTAACTAAACGAATACCTGAAAACTGCCATTGACATTGTGGTTGGAAAAAGTTGCGATAGCTTGATCGTGAATGATTTTTTGAAGTTGCCACCGAAGCCCCCCGCAATACCATTTGATTAACCATAAACTTACCATTGTATTCGCCCACAGCCCCTTCACTTACACCAAATCCAGGATAAGGAAGATAGGCCGATCCAGTCCATTCCCAGCGCTGGCCCCAGTCAAAATGATTAGCAGCGACTTCCCATTCAAATTCTGTGGCTAGACGCATGTTTTTCCAACTAGCAAAGGCATTAGCTTCATAATAAGAAACGTGTGACACACTGGCATCTTTATCAACGAGTTTTAAACCAGCCAATGTGTAATAAAACCACTGGCCATCAATTTTTTGCCAGTACAAAGGGCTACTAATTTGATTGTTATTCAACCATGCCCAACCGTCATCTAGCCAATAACTAAAGGTCTGATAACCACCAGCTTCAATAAATTCTATATATTCAGCGTTGCTCACAAGCGACGTCGCTATTTGAAAACTCTGCAAATACATTTTGTGCCGACAACGCTCGTTATCGAAACAAAAACTCTCCTCGTTATGCCCTATTTCATACACATTTTCCTCAATATTAATCCATGCTTGTTGATATTTAGATTGAGGTTCAACTGTGCTTAATTGCCCCACAAGATCAAAGTCTGGATGGTAAACAGGGTGAATAGGGTTTAATGAGAAGGTGTATTTCAGATCTGTTAAAAGCAGTTCTTGGTGTTGTTGTTCGTGATTTATACCTAGGGTGATAAGATCTTTTATTTCATCAGAAATATCATCCTTAAGTAAACGCTGCATATGCGCATCAACATAATGGCGATATTGGTAAACTTGTTCAACCGTAGGACGAGTCATAACACCACGCTGAGCCCTAACTGCTTTTTCGCCAACGGTTTGATAATAACTATTAAATAAAAAACCAAAATGAGCATCAAACACAGCATAATCTGTCACATTTTTGCTGAGGATCATTTCTTCAAAAAACCAAGTGGTATGTGCTAAGTGCCATTTAGGCGGGCTGGTAAAATCAACGGCCTGGGGAATATAGTCTTCTATGTGTAGTGGTGCACATAAAGACTCTGTATATTGCCGTGTTTGTTGGTATTGATTTCGTAACTTTGCAATTTGCTGGGTTGATAGCATAACGCTACACCTTTTTTATTATCTATTTGTTTTATCTATCTTTTAGATAGATTTTTGAATCAGGTATCAGCTTTAATACGAGCAAAATACGACTGCCAGCTTTCATGTTCGCGGCCAGCGGCCATCTTATAATGACTCACATTGTCGGCTTTACCGTCACGAATTCCCTGATAAATACCAGCGATAATAGTCCCAATAAAGTCACCTAATTCAGCTTGACGTTCTTCACGGTATTCTTCAACTGTCATAGGTTTGTATATTAAATCAGTGCCAAAGGCACTATTAAAATAATCAGCAAGTTGATACTGAGTAATCGCTTCACCGTGTAAATTGTAGGTTTGACCATTATGTTTATCTTCGGTAAGCAATCTAGCATAAGCATAAGCTAACTCGTTTCTTGAAGTGTAACCACAACGTCCATCGCCTGCACAATTAAATATACCGCCCGCTTTTTTGTAATTTTCGATATATTCAATATCCGGCTCAATATAGATACCATTACGCCCAATCACCCAATCTAGACCACAGCTACTGACATCTTTTTCAGTTTGTCGGTTACTTTGCACCACAGGTGAAAACGCTGTGTTTTCTTCTGCTCCTTGTATGCTGGTATAGACAATTTTTTTCACACCGGCTTTTTTGGCAGCTTCGATGACGTTTCTATGTTGCTTAATTCGTTTGTCTGGTGCATCCATACCTGACACTAATAAGAGAGTGTCTACCGATTGTAAAGACTGCTCTAACTGACTCTGGTCATTGTAGTCACCCGGTCGAACTTCAATACCTAAATGTTCAGCTTTTTCTGGGGTACGTGCTAAACCAATGACATTCTCTTTTGATACTAAAGCGATAGTGGCTTTAACGATTACAGAACCTAAATTTCCACTGGCGCCGGTTATAGCAATTTTCAATGGGTTTACCTCAACGTTTAATCATGGGGTGATTGACCAGCATATTAAGCACTATATCGTCTTAATATTTCGTTTTTATGGCGATAAAAATCTAAACCTTATTTACCTAACCTTGCAAGATTTACAGAGTAAATGCCACCTCAAACATATTCAACTTAGACTGAATTGAAATTTAGGTCCCAGTGTATTACGTTTACATTGGTAACATTTCTGGCTATGACCCAACCAACCCAATAAAAATTAATAACTTTGTAAGAGTTCTAAGCCAATTCTTTAGACATAATAAAAACGGCTATTACTAGAGTAAAAATAGCGAAAAACTTTTGTAATGCCCCATCATTTAACTTACTTGAGATTTTTGTTGATACAGCTATGCCCACAAAAGTAGCAAGCAACATTAATGGTACTAAAGGCACAGCTAATTCGATGCCAGCTTGTAAATCTCCCGAAAAACCAATAAGCGAGTTAAGAGCAATAATGAAGAGTGATGCGCCTACCGCTTTTTTCATAGGCATGCCCATAAATAAAACTAAAGTCGGAATAATCAAAAAACCTCCACCAGCACCTAATATTCCTGAAATCAATCCCAGTGCCGCTCCTTGAATTACAATGAGCAACCTATTCGGCGTTATCGTTTTCACAGCATTTATATCTATATTTGGTTTGCTATAAGCCTTTCTAAGCATCATGGCTGCCGAACCCAACATAAGAATGGCGAACAACACCATAATGACTATGTTTTTACTCACTTCAAAAGGCGAGGTAATAAAAATATCTGGAACACTCGGCATTAAATAAGCACGAGTTAAATACACAGTAAAAATTGAAGGTATCGCAAAAATAATAGATGCCTTCACATCAATTAAACCCTCTCGAAAATAATGTACAGCACCAAATGCGGCAGTTGCGCCAACGATTAACAATGAGTAGCCAGTTGCAACACTAGGCTCGACTCCCATTAAATACACAAGAATGGGTACGGTGAGCATAGATCCACCGCCGCCTATTACACCCAACACTAAGCCCATGAAAACGGCCGCTATGTACCCTAAAATAATCATTGTATTGCCCCTTATGCAAATTCAAGCATATGATATTCCAAAAACAACATTAATACACATTTAAAATACCCATTTAATTGATGTTACAATGTTAACCAGACATACTATTCTAAAAAAACTGCTGATTGCCTAATGAAAATAAATACATTTACCAACTTAACTTACCGCGTATTAATTTATATGGCACTAAAAGATGGGCAACTTGTGAAAACAAATGAGATTGCTGATGCCTATCACATTTCTTTTAATCATTTAAAAAAAGTGATGGCTAAATTAGCTGAGTTTAATTATGTAAAAAGTACTAAAGGCCGTAGTGGCGGGTTTCAATTAGCCCGGCCGCAAAATGCAATTAACCTGGGTACCGTATTTCGTATGACCATTGAAGATGTCGCCATTGCTGAATGCTTCGCTTCCCCATCTAACAGCTGCGTCATCTCTCCAGACTGTAAATTACGTAGTATATTACAGGATGCCACTGCTCGTTTCATTGAAGAATTAGACCAATACACTTTAGTTGATCTAGTAAAAGGTAGAGAAGGTGCCCTTGCTTATCATTTAGACATTGATGTTGTTAATCTAACCTAGCTTGTTCTTTAAACCTTAACCCTGTTAATCAAACTTGTTTAACATGGGCTTGCTTTATTTCATCTAAAACACATTTCTAATACGCTGCTAAGTTTTACTAAATCTATAAACAATTAACTCAGAAAAACAATTTAAGTGCCCGCTGAATTCCGAGTAAAAATTTGTCACCTAATGGTTAATCTAAAAATTAGATTAGAACAATCGATCTAATTAGCTTTTAATGTACATACTAAATACCTATTATTAATTTGTCGATTTGACATATCTATTAAAAATAAACCTTTGGAGAATACCATGACTAACGAAATTCAAAATACAGTGACTTTTCCACAACTAAATAGCCCGGCTCCTGACTTTAATGCCAAAACAACTCATGGCCAACGTTCGCTAGCTGATTATAAAGGTAAATGGTTAGTACTTTTTTCACATCCAGCAGATTTTACTCCTGTATGTACAACTGAATTTATTGGCTTTGCTAACGCAGCAGAACGCTTTGCAGAAATGAACACTGAGCTACTTGGTTTATCAATTGACAGCATTCACTCTCACATTGCTTGGGTGCGTAATATTAAAGAAAAATTTGGTGTGACTATTCCTTTTCCAATCATTGCCGATCTTTCTATGGAAGTCGCAAAGTCTTATGGAATGGTTCAACCTGGCGCAAGTGACACCTCAGCAGTGCGTGCGACTTTCATCATTGATCCACAAGGTATAATGCGCGCAATGGTTTACTACCCAATGAGTAATGGTCGTGCCGTTAATGAGTTTGTTCGTTTAGTCGATGCACTACAAGTGAGTGACGAAAACAGTTGCGCAACACCAGAAAACTGGAAACGCGGTGAAGAAGTGATTGTTCCACCTCCACACACTGTAGATGATGCCAATGCTCGTGAAGATCAGGGTCATAACTATGTAGATTGGTATTTCAGTAAAAGAGCGCTATAAGTAGTTGCTCAAGTGACTAGAAATATAGAGTTCAGCGGCGCCAAGACGCCGCCCCTTTCAACTGAAAATTAAGGAGAATGATTATGTCTACTGCATTTCATATAGAATCATTTTTAGACAATGATAGTGAGACTTTCACTTATGTAGTAAGTGATCCCGCCACCAATAAAGCAGTAATTATCGATCCTGTTCTTGATTTTGATTACAGTTCAGGCCGTGTTCACACCGCTAGTGCTGAAATAATTGCCAAATACATAGATGACTCAGAATTTACAATTGAATGGGTGTTAGAAACCCATGCTCATGCTGATCATTTGTCTGCAGCTTCGTTTTTCAAAAACAGATATCAAGCCAAAATAGGTATCGGCAAACATATCACTCAAGTGCAAAAAACATTTAAGACGCTGTTTAACCTCGAAAAAGAGTTTTTACCTAACGGCACTCAATTCGACAGGCTTTTTGAAGAAGGCGACGAATTTAATGTTGGCAACATGGTATTTAACATCATGCATGTTCCTGGTCACACCCCAGCCGATCTCGCTTATTTAGTCAATAACCAAGCGATTTTTGTAGGTGACACCTTATTTATGCCAGATATAGGTACTGCTCGTTGTGACTTTCCTGGAGGCGATGCGGCAACCTTATACAACTCAATTCAGCGAATATTGGCTCTTCCTGAGAATACAGTTATTTATGTTTGCCACGATTACCCAACCGAGCTCAGAACGCACGAATGTGCTGTAACTGTTGGTGAGCAAAGAGAATTCAACATTCATGTGAAAGAAGGTACAACGCAAAATACTTTTATCGAAATGCGTGAAACTCGTGATGCAACACTAAGTATGCCTAGACTTATTTTACCCGCGATCCAGATAAATATAAGAGCTGGCGAATTACCTCTACCAGAAGGCAATGACACTAGATATTTGAAAATACCTATTAACCAACTGTGAGGTTTATTATGAAATCATCAGAGCAATACATAGCTGAATTACGCCAAGAAATTGAGGAAGTAACGGTTGACGATCTCCAAGTAGCGCTGATGCAGACAGAGGTCGTTTTAATTGACGTAAGGGAGCATGAAG
Organism: Paraglaciecola sp. L3A3; assembly: GCF_009796765.1. Classification (NCBI taxonomy): domain Bacteria; kingdom Pseudomonadati; phylum Pseudomonadota; class Gammaproteobacteria; order Alteromonadales; family Alteromonadaceae; genus Paraglaciecola; species Paraglaciecola sp. L3A3. The sequence goes on along the minus strand of NZ_CP047023.1, from coordinate 625,952 downwards.
AATTCACTAGAGGGCATATTGCGACAGCTGTTAATTTTCCTCGAGGACTTCTGGAAATGAAACTAACAGAACATCCACTAGTATCACATCATTGCGATCCACAACTTGCACTGGATGATCTAGCCAGCCGCCATATCTATTTAATTTGCCGTTCTGGCGGACGCTCTGCACTCGCCGCACGGTCATTAGAGAATATGGGCCATAGACAAGTATTTTCAGTGGCTGGAGGCATGCAAGCATGGCAAAGTCAGCAATATGAAATAGTTCATAATTAAATAGAAGCCTAATCTACCTCTGAACAAGCACTCAATTAGCAGCAGGCATTCAATACATTAAATTACCATTTTTAGTTTCAGCGGGAATTTCTTGTATCGAATCCCAATGCTCTACAATCTTTCCATTATCATCAAAACGAAAAAAATCCATAGTCACGTACTCATCGCCATCAGGCCATTTTTGATGAGTGTGTAATGCCACTAAATCACCTTCGGCAATGGCTCGCACAAACTCAATAGTTTTATTTGGGTAATCCCGTTGCATCTCGCAGAAGTAATCAATAAAAGCTTGTTTACCGTCAGCAACGACTGGATTATGCTGAATGTAGTCTGGCCCAACATACATTTCTACGGCTTTGCTTGGTTCACCTAGATATGCTGTTTTGTAGAAGGCGATAGCGTTTTGTTTATTAAGTTGTAAATCAAATTTCATAGACAGTTTCTTAAAATAAATACATCTTGTTTTTAATAATAACGATTTACGATAAACAATATTAACTATTTTAGTTTTTTTGAAGACGTCTTTGTTTCTCTCTAAGATAAATTGCTTAACGTTTTTTACTGGAATTTTGTATCAAGTAGCACATACAAGTATACTCAAGTGAATATTAAACAAGCTGTATTCTGAGCATATTCAATAACTAAAAGAGAGTGTTAGTGCCACATATTCCTCAACAAACATTAGACTTTTTAGGCTCATCGGCGCCATTTGATTTGCTTGATGCAGACTCTTTAAAACATCTCGCATCTTCTCTGACTTTGGCTTACATCAGCCAAAGTGATTGGCAAGAAATACTTAAGCAACAAGGTAACTCGTTATTTTTGATCAACAGTGGCCAATTTTCGGTAAAAGACTCTACAGAATCAGAAAGACATTTAAGTGAAGCCGATTTTTTTGGCTGTGAAAATGTTTTGTACAAAGACAATCATAAGATCACCTTGCGAGTGGATAGTCCTGGTTTAGTCTATTGTATTCCAGCCAAATCTATTGAATGGTGCATATCAGTAGAGCCCAATATTGGTAAGTTTTTCCGCAATTACAGCAAAGAAGAAATCTACAGCGATCAACTAAATGATTCAAAATCTATGTGGTTATATAAACCTGTGCATGAATTTGTAGAACAAGGCGTGGTCACTGAAGATATAAATAGCAGTATTTTGCTCGGCGTGCAAAAAATGGCAGAACATAGTGTTTCTTCTTTAGTCATCACAGACAAGGAATTATTAGTAGGCATCATCACAGATCGAGATATACGCAACAGAGTGGTGGCTAAACAAGTCGATATCACACTACCTTTAAGCAGCATCATGACTAAAGATCCGGTGAAGATCACTCATCAACTTACCTTATTTGATGCGCTGTGCATGATGACTGAACATAATGTACATCACTTACCCATCATAGATAAAGACACAGCCAAACCCTTGGGTATTTTGACCGCTACCGATATGCTGCGTAATCAACGAAGTAATATTTTATTACTGATAAACGAATTATCTAAAGCAACCTCTCTCTACGAATTATCTCGTTTGTCGTGGCAACTACCGCACTATTTCGCCAAACATGCGAAACGTTTAGGCGACTTTGATATAGCGGGCAAGGTGTTATCTCAAGCTACCGATATCATGACCCGTAAGCTAATTTCATTTTTTCAGCAACAACATGGCGATGCGCCCATGGATTATTGTTGGCTAGTGTATGGCTCTCAAGCCAGAGAAGACCAAACTTTAGGCTCAGACCAAGATAACGGCTTGCTACTGGCAAGCGAACCTGACCAACAGGCATCTGACTATTTTGCCGACTTAGCCGAATATGTATGTAATGGCTTAGATAAATGCGGCATCAAACTATGTACTGGTAATATAATGGCCAGTAACCCTTTATTGCGTTTATCTGTCGCGAAAGCCATAAAAGAAGCACAACGATGGGCGTACGAACCCACACCAGAAGCGATTTTGAACTGTAATATATTTCTCGACGTAAGAGCAGTTGCGGGTAATCGACATTTGCTAACTCAATTACATCAAGCCCGGGCTCCGCTGCTAAAACAATCTCGTTTTATTGCAGAATTAACTAGGCATGCCTGCGATTCCAATGTGCCTTTGTCGCTGTTTCAAAAATTTGTCTACAAAAAAGGCTTAGCCAAAAAAGATTGTATCGACTTAAAACACAGTGGAATTGCGGCTATTAACAACATTGTCAGAGTTTATTCGCTTATCAATAGCCTGACTGTACCCTCAATTCCTTCCCGTTTAGAATGTTTACTCGAGCAAGGTGTATTAACCAGTAAAGACGTAAAAAATTTACGCGATATATGGTTAATGCTGAATAGGTTACGCTGGCGTCATCAAACCCAAAATAAAGTCACTGATAACAATGTTTCTATGGCAGATTTGTCATCAATAGAAAAGTATCAGCTTAAAGAAGCTTTTCGGGTTATCCGCCAAACACAACAATCTGCCTTGCTCAAGTTTGCCGGGGGGTTAAGTTAAATGGCGAGTAAAGCCAAATTAATATGGCAAAAATTTAATCGCTGGCTGCGCCTTCAACCGCATATCCCTGAACAATGGCAAAAAATGCAATTAGCCGATATGCCTTTTTTGTGCATAGATTTAGAGCTCAACTCAATGAAAACGGCCGACGCACAGATAGTGTCTATCGGCTGGATTGAGGGCAAGAATAATCAAATTAAATTAGACTCATGTTTTTATCAGCTGGTATCGACTAAAGCCCCGCTAAATCAAAGCCCTGTATTCCATGGTTTAACCGCTGATGATGTAGCTCAAGGTGAGTCAGTACAAACAGTTCTTGAAAAACTTAAAACTTATGCCCAGAGTCATATATGGGTGTTTCATTGTACTAATCTTGATATGACTATTTTGCGTAGGGTTTATAATGAATTAGGCATATCTTTACCGACAATAGTGACAGTAGATACATTAACATTCGGCCTATATCAGTTAACCCGTCATAAACACCCACCTCCACCTAATGCCGTGGTATTACCCGTATGTAGAGCACGTTATAACTTGCCTGCGGTGCCCGCACATAACGCATTAGATGATGCCATGGCAACTTTGGAGTTACTTTTTGCGCAAATCCAAAAGTTTTCTTCCGGTCATCCACAAACATTAGAAAATTTACTTATCACCAAAGCTGTACGTGTTTATTCAGATAAAGATAAGATTTAACTTACATCAACTTTTAAATCGACTTAGATGCTGTTTTAACATCTTGTTTTCTGCAATTAACTCGTCACGCTCATCTAGTAATTGCAAAACTAAGGGAATGGCCGACCAATCTAACGATAGGTCATGTTGAATACGGGCAGCCTTTTTCACTAAGGTCACTGTGGCTACAGTAAATTGCCATTCGGTTACATGCTCACCTGTAAGCGGAATAGCAATACTGTGTTCCACCAGCTCATACAAGATGCCTTCATTAATATCGCTACTCAAACATAGTTCTTGACTGGTAAGTATATTATCTTGTTGTGACACAATAATTTGCATTACGAGTTACTCCAATTACTACGAGGATCAAAGTTCGCTTTTTCGGCCAACTCAGCCCAAAGCTTTTGACTGGCATCATCATTCGATGCAGGGTTAACAATTTTTATCACCGCAAATAAATCGCCCTTGGATTTTTTACTAACTAAGCCTTTACCTTTAAGGCGTAACTTTTGTCCTGACTGGCTGTTAGCAGGAATAGTCAGTTGAATTTTACCTGTTAGAGTCGGTAAATTAATTTTTGCACCTAAAGCGGCTTCCCAGGGCGCTAAAGGCACCACTATGCTCAAGTTATGCCCTTCGACATCAAATAATGGATGAGGCACCAAACGAATTTGCAAATACAAATCACCATTTGGACCATTGGCTGAACCTAATCCGCCCTGCCCTTTAAGGCGAATACGTTCACCATTAACTGAACCTGCTGGTATTTTAACTTTAAGAGATTTTTTCTGCTCAGTTACACGACCACTGCTGTCCCGCTGAGGTAACATAAACTCTATAGGTTTAACCGTATCCACTAAGGTTTCTTCAAGAAATACTGGGAATTCTATTTCCACATCTTGTCCTTTTTGCGCATGAGGAGCGCCAGATCGACTTTGTTCGAATCCGCCACGGCCACGGCCAAACATTGAATTAATAAAATCAGCAAATTCCTTATCTGTTTGGGGGTCACTCTGATGCTGATAATGACTTTGAGCAGAACCATTGTTGCTAGCATAATTGTTTTGCTGTTGACGCGCCCTGCTCTGTTGATGACGACGTAATTCATCATATTTAGCACGTTCTTCTTTGTTGTGAAGCACCTCGTAAGCTTCACCTATGTCTTTAAACTTCTCTTCGGCTTGAGGCTCTTTACTCACATCAGGGTGAAATTTTCGAGCTAACTTCTTATAAGCAACCTTTACCGCTTTGTCGTCTGCATCAGGCGATACACCTAGTACTGCGTAATAATCTTTAAATTTCATCGGCAATCCAAAAGTTCCAAACTAACCAGTACCCAGCATACTCCTTTATGGACAATTATTTTCTATTTAAGCAACAAAAAAATATATTTATCGATTGAGAAAAGACAGTCAACAAATAGATAACTGCTATACTCCGCTTCCTATTTATTGCAATTTATTACCATTTTTTGCTATCTGCCTGAGTCCTTACATGTCATTTTCATCACTTACACTATGCGAACCACTACTAAACGCCTTAGCTGATTTAGATTATTCGAGCCCCACTGCCATTCAAGAACGTGCCATCCCTGCGATATTATCTGGCAGCGACATTATCGCAGCAGCACAAACAGGCACAGGTAAAACCGCTAGTTTTGTGTTACCTATTCTACAGTTACTCAATACTGACTGTAAGTTAAGGGGTAAACGTATTCGCGCACTGATTCTGGTGCCAACCAGAGAGTTAGCAGTACAAGTTGAAAAAAGCATTACTGACTACGGGCGATATTTACCCCTGACATCAATGGCAATGTATGGCGGCACCAAGATATCTGAACAAAAAGAGCGCTTATTTGAAGGTGTCGATATTCTGGTTTCTACCCCGGGTAGATTGCTGGATATGGCCCACCAAAGAGCATTACATTTCGACGAACTTGAAATCTTGGTTTTAGACGAAGCCGATAGGATGTTGGATATGGGCTTTATTACCGACATCAATAAAATTATTGAACGTTTGCCTGAAGACCGTCAAAACTTATTATTTTCAGCCACTATTTCCAATGACGTACGCGCTCTAGCAAAACGTTCTATCTACAATCCAGTTGAAATATTCATTAAACAAGATAAAGAATCTGCAGCCAAAATAGAGCAGTGGTTAGTCACGGTTGATAAAGGCAATAAATCAGCATTGTTGAGCCATCTCATTAAGGAACAAGAATGGGATCAAGCTCTTATATTTATTGAAACCAAACAAGGTGCCGCTAAGTTAGTTAGCCAATTAGAAAAACGCGGGATCCCAACCGAAAGCATTCATGGCGACAGAACCCAAGCCATGCGCGAACAGATCCTAGCCGACTTTAAGTCTGGTCATATCAAATTTTTAGTAGCAACAGGCGTAGCTGCTCGTGGTCTTGATATTCAAAATTTGTCACGAGTGGTAAATTACGATTTGCCCGATCAAGTTGAAGATTATATTCATCGTATCGGCAGAACAGGCCGCGCAGGAGCCAGCGGTGAAGCCATTTCGTTTGTCGCCAAAGACAACTTTAGAAACTTATGTGCTATCGAAAGCCGCCTTGGCCACGTTATTACCAGAAAAACTTTCGAAGGTTTTGATGTGAAGAAAACAGTACCCGTTTCTATCTTGAATTATGTACCGAAAAATAAACGTAAGTAGGTATTTTTGCCGCAGAAAATAAAAATTTCAGCTACTCCGAATTTGGAAGTTGAGATTGGCCACAGATCATTAAGGAAATGTGCTTTATCCACTCAAATTTGTTGAGCCAGCTTTATTGCTTTTTCTTTGATTTAAAATATGTGTAAACAAACAACAAGATAAAGGAAAAAAATCCTACAAACAGCGGACGATAAAAATCATATTCAGACTCTGTATTCATAATCCAATGATACAAACCTGTACCAATGGTTATGCCAATAGCCATATTTATACTATCTATTAAGTTTTTTTTCATCTTTCAAACTTCCATGTATTTAGTACAATTTATAAGAATCACACCTGTTAGCTAATTAACTTACTCAGTAGTTTTATTTTTAGCAGTCTGTTCTTCGGCTTCTTTTCTCAAATCCTGACGAATAGTTTTGGCCTTTTCGAAAGTAGCAAACGCATCTTCTCGTGACTCAAATTCAAAAATACTTTTGATGGGACAAGATTCATCAGAGGTTAAAATTTTATCGCGGCCACCACCACATAATTCTGAAAAATTTCCTTTAAAACCTGCGGCAAAGCTTGTTAATAAAGAATCACAGCGAAACAAAGTGGTGATTAAATAGTATTGATTTCTGGGACTGACACTGACACTAATAACGTCATCATCTAAGGTGCCATAACCACGAATATCATTTTGTCGCACACAAGCCCTGCCGTCTTGGGTGGTTTCAGTTTTTAATAATTCATCATAATTAGGCAGATCAACATATAAGCTTGAACAGGAAACCAGACTGAAAAATGCAATTACTACTGTAGAAAATTTAAATATATTCACGCTTTTACTCCGAAGAAACTAATTCAATTATAAAATGAGGGCTCCCTATAAGCATACAATAAACCTATAGATAATGAGGCAAGTCCCAAATCTATAGGCTTTCTACAGTTTTATAAACAACCAGGTAAATCTCTAGCAGGATCAGTTTCACGTGCTTTAATAGCATCTTCAACGGTTACACCAAGCGCTTTGGCAATACCTTCGCCGTATGCAGGGTCGCATTGATAGCAGTTACGAATATGACGATATTGAATAAAATCTAACGCCCCACCAATTTGTCCAGCTGTGTTATCAAACAATGCTTGTTTTTGCTCATCACTCATCAAGTTAAACAGGGCACGTGGTTGGCTGAAATAGTCACTATCATCTTCACGGAAATCATAATGCTTAGCTTCACCATTAATTTTTAGAGGAGGCTCAGCAAATTGTGATTGTTCTTGCCACTGTGCAAAACTATTTGGCTCATAATGCGGTTTACCGCCGTAGTTGCCATCAACCCGTCCTTCACCATCACGGGCATTACTATTGACCGGGCAACGTGGCTTATTCACAGGTACCTGAGTATGATTAACGCCAACACGATAACGCTGTGCATCTGTGTAGTTGATTAAACGAGCCTGTAACATTCTATCTGGCGAGACACTGATACCTGGAACTAAATTACTTGGAGCAAAAGCCGCCTGCTCTACATCAGCAAAGTAATTTTCAGGATTTTTATTCAGTTCAAATTCACCGACTTCTATCAGTGGATAATCCCCTTTTGGCCACACTTTGGTTAAATCAAATGGGTGGTAAGGTACTTTTTCAGCTTCAATTTCTGGCATGATTTGTACAAATAATTTCCACTTAGGAAAATCACCATTTTCAATACTTTCATATAAATCTTTTTGATTGCTTTCACGATCCATAGCAACCACTTCTGCCGCTTCAGCATCGGTTAAATTTTTAATACCTTGTTGAGTACGAAAATGGAATTTCACCCAAAATCGTTCATCGTTGTCATTCCAAAAACTATAAGTATGAGAGCCAAAGCCATGCATGTGTCTAAAAGAAGCAGGGATCCCACGATCACTCATCACCACTGTGACTTGATGTAAAGCCTCTGGCAATAGTGTCCAATAATCCCAATTATTAGTTGCTGAACGCATATTAGTGCGTGGATCACGCTTAACGGCTTTGTTTAAATCAGGAAATTTAAGGGCATCCCGAATAAAGAATACAGGTGTGTTATTTCCCACTAAATCCCAAATACCTTGCTCGGTATAAAATTTCAAAGCAAATCCACGAATGTCTCGTTCTGCATCAGCCGCACCACGCTCACCAGCTACCGTACTGAAACGAGCAAACATTTCGGTCTTTTTACCTACTTCACTAAAAATATTGGCACAAGTATATTGACTAATATCATGGGTCACAGTAAATGTACCAAAGGCACCAGAACCTTTAGCATGCATTCGACGTTCAGGAATAACTTCACGTACAAAATTAGCTAGTTTTTCGTTTAACCAAACATCTTGCGCCAACAGAGGTCCTCGCTTACCTGCTGTCATACTATTTTGATTATCAGCAACAGGTGCGCCGTTATTCATGGTTAATTTGCTTGCTTCATATGGACATTTTTTATCACTCATTAAATTTCTCCTATTTAAGAATTAACACATTTAGGCATGATTGATTAAACACTACTCCTTTTGAATTATAGAGTATAGGGTGAATATTATTACTCAAAAAAAGTTAGCTAATTAATTATCGTAAGAAATACCTTGAATGAAAGTTCAAATATAAAATAAACACCATTTCTAATTAAAATCTTGCGTATTGAGCTGATGTTTTTGTAGTTTTCTATATAAGGTTCTCACACTGATTTCTAAATGCTCAGCGATAACTTTAGGTTGATTTCCATATTCAGTCAGTAATTTAATGATGTATTGTTTTTCGTTAGAGATAAGATTATCAGAGTGATCCTGTGGCGTATTTAAAGCTAGGATTTTTTCAGGTAAGTGCTCAGTGGTTATCCATTCATCATCACTTAATAAGGCACTTCTTTGCACTATGTTTTTAAGTTCACGTACATTGCCTGGAAAATGATAACGGGATAATAGATTTAGCGCCTCGTCGGTAAATTTTTTCGATGCAAATTCGCTTTTTAATAATAGATGTTCAGCTAATAGTGGAATATCAGCTTGCCTTTCTTTTAGCGTGGGTAAACGAATGGGAAAAGCATCGATTCGATAATATAAATCTTCTCTAAATTCACCTTGATCAACCATTTTTTCTAAATTTTTATGACTTGCGCAAACCAGCCTAAAATTCGCTTTTTGTTTTTCAACACTACCTACTCTTCGATAATGTCCAGTTTCTAGCAAACGCAATAATTTCACTTGTAAATTGAGTGGAATATCACCAATTTCATCTAAAAATAAGGTGCCTCCGTTAGCCATACAAACTAAGCCTTTTTTACTGGTGCTTGCCCCTGTAAATGCCCCTTTCTCATGACCAAATAATTCAGATTCAAATAAGGCTTCGTTTAACCCAGTACATTCAACCTCTATAAACGGTTTACTCGACCTTTTACTAACTTGATGTATAGATAAAGCCGCCAATTCTTTACCTGTGCCAGTTTCACCTTGTAACAATATACTGATGTCACTTTTGGCGCTGCGAGAAATCATTTGTAGCAGATATTGAAAGGGTTGACTTTTACCTATTAACTTTCGGTCACTACTATAACTACTGGCAAAATCAATTTTTTCGAGTATTTCTAAAAAGCCTATGGTTATTCCATCGTTATTTGTCACTGGTTTCATTAAGATATTGCAATAAGCGTCACCAGAATCAGTTTTGTGAATATGCAGTGCGGAGCTATTTTTATTGGTTTCTTTACATGCAGATAGAGGACACAATTCACCATTTTGATCACAAGGTTTAGTCGAATTATGTGACACCTCATGACATTTACTTTGTCCTAATAAAACAGGGTGAGAATAAGTATCACGATAAGCTTGATTTACCGCTTCAATGGCGTAATTTGGAGTAATGAAAATAGCTGGCTTTTCAATAGCTTCAATAATTGCTTGGATTGTTTGATGGACCATTCTATTTCATTTAATCATTATAATTGCCATAAATGACACACTATAACGACACTTATGTCATAGGTAAAAGTTATTTCTTCATTATCATTCCTCAAAAAAATAATTTACCTTTATTTTCAATAGCTTATAAAAAAACAAATAGATGGCCTTTATATTGCAAATACTATTTTTAAGATAGTCAGTACTAAGATAAGTATCCAACTATAAACAAAACCTTGGGAAGGTTAGTTCATTTTTTAGCTGATTTTAAAAAGTGAGCTAAAGTTCAAGTTAGCTGTAAAAACATTGATTTATATCAATTATTAACTAGAAAAAAATCAACACTCACACAACCCAGAGTAAAATATTTTTTAACATCAAAGCGTAATAACGAGAGCAATTAGTATGATCAATGAAACCTTAGTAGAGCTATCTCGGTGGCAATTTGCTGTTACCGCGCTATTCCATTTTTTGTTTGTTCCTTTAACACTCGGCTTAACATGGATTTTATTTATCATGGAATCCGTTTATGTGATGACGGGTCGCGAGATTTATCGGGACATGACCAAATTCTGGGGCAAATTGTTCGGCATAAACTTTGCCATCGGGGTCGCTACAGGCTTAACCATGGAGTTTGAGTTTGGTACCAACTGGTCGTATTACTCCCATTATGTGGGCGATGTTTTTGGTGCGCCCTTAGCCATTGAAGGGTTGATGGCCTTTTTTCTTGAATCTACCTTTGTCGGCATGTTCTTTTTAGGTTGGGATCGACTAAGCAAGCGCCAGCATTTAATGGGCACTTTCTTGATGGCCTTGGGCACTAACTTGTCAGCTTTATGGATATTAATTGCCAATGGTTGGATGCAAAACCCAATTGGCAGTGAATTCAATTACATGACTATGCGTATGGAGTTAGTCAGCTTTAGCGAAATCATTTTTAACCCTGTTGCTCAAGTCAAATTTATCCACACGGTCGCAGCAGGATATGTTGCCGGTTCAATGTTTGTATTGAGTATTAGTAGTTACTATTTACTAAAAGGTAGAGATATAGCCTTTGCTAAAAGGTCTTTTTCAGTCGCCGCGGGCTTTGGTTTAGCCTCAATTCTGTCGGTTATTATGCTAGGTGATGAATCGGGTTATGAAACCGGAGAAGTACAAAAAGTAAAACTCGCCGCAATTGAAGCTGAATATCATACTGAGCCTGCCCCTGCTGCCTTTACCTTAGTGGGTTTGCCAAATGACGAAACCATGGAAACCGATTACGCAGTAAAAATACCTTATGCTTTAGGTATTATAGCCACGCGCTCTTTAGATGAAGAAGTCACTGGCTTATATGATCTACAAAAAGCCCATGAACCACGCATCCGTAATGGCATGATCGCTTATGAATATTTAGAAAAGTTACGTAACGGTGAAGAAACACCTGAAAACATTGCTCGATTTAATCAAACCAAACAAGACCTAGGTTATGGACTGTTACTAAAACGCTATACCAATAATGTGGTCGATGCTACAGAAGAACAGATACAACAAGCGGTGAAAGACTCCACTCCAGCTGTCGCCCCTCTTTTTTGGGCATTTAGGATTATGGTAGGCGCGGGTGTTTTAATGTTATTGCTCTTTGTTTTAGCATTTTACTTTAACGCTCGCCGAGAAATAGAACAAAAACCTTGGTTACTCAAAGCCCTTTTATTCGCTTTGCCGTTACCTTGGATAGCCATAGAAACAGGTTGGTTTGTGGCTGAGTTTGGCCGTCAACCTTGGGCTATTAGTGAAGTGTTACCGACCTTTTTGTCTACTTCAGACTTAGCCGTTGGAGATGTATTGTTTTCTCTTATTGCCTTTATTCTTGTGTATACCATTCTATTTATTATTGAGATGTATTTAATGATTAAATTTGCTCGATTAGGCCCTAGTTCATTACATACTGGTCGTTATCACTTTGAACAAGAACCAGAGTTAGTACCTGGTCTTCGCAGCCAACATTCTTAAGGGGAATAGTATGTTCGATTACGAAACATTAAAATTAATCTGGTGGGGGCTTATCGGCTTTCTGTTTATTGGTTTTGCGATAACCGACGGCATGGATATGGGTGTAGGCGGCTTGCTACCATTTGTTGCCAAAAAAGATGTAGAAAGGCGTGTGGTGATTAATACAGTGGGTGCCCACTGGGATGGTAACCAAGTGTGGTTAATTACCGCAGGGGCATCTCTTTTTGCCGCTTGGCCACTGGTTTATGCCACTGCCTTTAGCGGTTTTTATTTTGCCATGATGTTGACCCTATTTAGTTTATTTTTACGGCCACTGGCCTTCGATTACCGCAGTAAAATTGAGTCAGATAAATGGCGTACTAATTGGGATAAAGCTTTATTTGTAGGTTCTTTAGTGCCCCCTTTAGTATTTGGCGTGGCTTTTGGCAATTTATTACAAGGTGTACCTTTTGGTTTCGATTCATTAATGCGTGTGACCTATACAGGGTCATTCTTTGCTTTATTCACGCCTTTCACTCTATTAACTGGAGTAATAAGCGTATGTATGGTGTTGCTGCATGGATCGACTTGGTTAGTATTAAGAACCGATGCTGATATCGCTCAACGCTCAGCCACTATCGGCCGTATTGTTGCCCTTGTATTAGCTATTGCTTTTGCCCTTGCTGGTGTGGTGGTTTGGCAAAGTATTGATGGCTATTCAGTTGTCAGTGCTATAGACACTATGGGTCAAGCCCAACCCACCACTAAAGAAGTCAGTACTGGTTCTGGTGTGTGGTTAACTAACTTTTTAGCCACCCCAATATTATGGTTAGTACCACTTATAGGCATATTGATGCCTCTAGTTGTGAGTTATTTACTGGCTATAAAAAATAAAAGTACATCAATCAAAACAATGTCTTTGATAGCTAGTTCGTCAACCATTGCCAGCATCATTTTAACCGCTGGTATTGCTATGTTCCCATTTGTGATGCCATCCAGTAGCCACCCCAATCATAGTTTGCTGATGTGGGATACAGTATCTAGCGAAGGCACACTAGGCTTAATGTTAATGGTCGTAGCCGTTTTTACACCTATCATTTTAGGCTACACAATATGGTGTTATAAAAAGATGTGGCGCACTGTGACTATTGATGAAATTGAACAAAATAATCATTCAGCATATTAGTTAACCTGAGCTCGGGATAAGCCGAGTTCAGATTAGTAAAAAATTAGAGGAAAAAACCATGTGGTATTTCAGTTGGATTTTAGGCGTTTTACTTGCGGTATCTTTAGGCATTATTAACGTTATGTGGTACGAAATGGAACAACATGTAGACAATATTGCTGATGACCAAAATAATGACGGGCAGTCATAAAGCAGCATGAGTGACTTTAACAATATGAGCCAGTATGCAGTACAAAGAAGCCCTCAATGGACAAGGTAACTGCGCAAACTGAACAACATAAAAAGCAGGTTAATCACTGGCTCAAGTCACAAAAAAAACATTCCCAGGGTAAGTTAAGTCGTGCCATTGCCCTAGGATCATTCAATGGTTTATTGATGATCTTACAAACCTCAATACTTGCCTACCTGATTGATTTGGTGATTTTCTCTAGTAATGGAGATAACAGTCATAACATCAAAAATATCAGCATTGCTTTAGTGATTGTGATCCTTTGCCGGACCGTATTAGGCTATTTCAGCGAGTGCTATAGCCGCCGCGGAGCAATGTTGATTAAAGCTAATATTCGCTCACGATTACTGGAACGTTTATGTAGCCTTGGCCCAGCCTATACTCAAAACCAAGGAGCCGCCAAATTAAGTGGTTTACTTGATCAAGGTATAGATTCATTAGAAGATTATTTTGCTGGCTATCTACCCGTTGTAGCCTATTGCGCGGTGATACCTTTGGCTATTCTGGTTGCGGTATTTCCTATCGATTGGCAATCAGGGTTAATTTTATTATTCACTGCGCCTATGGTGCCCTTTTTTATGATTTTAATTGGTCATAAAGCACAGCGACTTAATCAACAGCATTGGGCCAAATTACAGCGAATGAGCTGTCATTTTCTGGATATTATTCAAGGTTTAACTCAGCTTAAAATATTCAATGCTTCCCGTAGAGAAATCGCTGCGGTCAAAAAAATTAGTGATGACTATGGTGATGAAACCATGGGGATCTTAAAAATAGCCTTTCTTTCCTCATTTGTTTTAGAGTTTCTCGCCTCGGTTGCTATCGCATTAGTAGCTGTGGTTTTAGGTTTTCGCTTGTATTATGGCGATGTGGATTACATTCTGGCTCTATGGGTATTACTCCTCGCTCCTGAGTTTTATTTACCTTTTAGACAACTGGGCAGCCAATATCACGCCAAAATGGCAGGGGTGGCCGCTGCCGAAGACTTAGTCGATTTGGTTAATCAAACTGCAACCAATCAACAGGATACAAGCCCCTTTCTCACACCTTTTACCATCAATATTGCACAAGCTAATTTTAGCTACCCATCCCGTAGTCAAACCTTAACAGATATCACTACCCATTTTGACTCTCAAGGTTTGTATGCCGTTATTGGTGATAGTGGCTCAGGTAAATCGACCCTAATTGATATGATCCTAGGTTTTGTTCAGCCAGACTCAGGGCAAGTGCTCATCAATGGAATAAGACTGACAGCCGCTAATCGTGACCTATGGTTACAGCAATGTGGCTGGATATCCCAACAAGCTGAAGTATTTCACGGCTCACTAGCGTTTAATGTAGCGATGTCAGACAGCTATGAAACAAAGCAAGTAGAACAAGCTCTAAGCAAAGCCGGTTTAAAAAGTTATGTTGAAAAACTGGCACAAGGTATTGAAACCCCCATTGGTGAAGCGGGTGCCGGCTTGTCTGGTGGGCAGATCCAACGTTTAGCCTTAGCTCGTGTTTTTTATCATCAACCGGCAATATTACTGTTAGACGAACCCACAAGTCACCTTGATCAACAAAGCGAACAAATCATTACCGATTCAATTAATGCCTATGCAAAAGATCATCTGGTTATCGTTATTGCTCACCGTTTACATACAGTCATAAACGCTAAACACATAATAGTACTTGAGCAAGGTAAAATTATTGAGTATGGCGATCATCAAACGCTATTAGCTAATAATGGTTATTACGCTCAGCAGGTTAACATATGAAGGTGTTTTTTCGATTAATTCACCTACTCAAACCTCAGTTACCATTAATGTTGCTGGGAGCATTGTTATCTGTGATTACTGTACTGGCTAACATTAGTTTATTAGCCGTTTCGGGCTGGTTTATTACCTTAATGGCAATTGGCGGTAGTACAGGCATATCAGTCAATTATTTTACACCTGCGGCTATTATTCGCTTTTTAGCCATAGTACGCACGGCTGGGCGATATAGTGAACGCATGTTAACTCATCGCGCTACTTTTAATGCCTTAGCCTATCTACGACATTACTTTTATCAACAACTAGAACCCTTATTGCCCTATTATCGAATGGATTTACGCTCAGGGGATTTATTAACCAGACTGCAGCAAGATGTTGATAACCTAGATAACTTCTATTTACGGGTGTTATTACCGCTGTTTGTAGCCTTAATCTCAGTGCCTATTATTTGCTACGCTTTAGCACAGATTTCGCCTGTTATTGCATGGTTAATGTTCAGCGCATTATTAATTGTTGCTGTGATTTTACCCATATTCAGTTACCTAGCTTCAAAGACTTTAGCACAACAAAAAACCTTATCGGCCAATCATCTAAGCGAAACCTTAGTTAACGGCATTAGCGCGATTAAAACACTACTGGTATATCAAGTAAGCCTGCCTTATCAAAATTCTATAGCCAAACTAACCCAGCAATATTACGACGTCTGTTATCGGTTAGTTAAGATTAATGCGGCCATGAACGCCCTCATATTTTTAATTATCCACTTGTCTGCATTACTTTGCTTATTACTGCTATTACCCCTATTAACCTCAGGTGAAGTAGACAGTAAATCGTTAGTGGCTGTGATCTTATTAGTGTTAGTTAGTTTTGAAACAGTGATGAATATGCCTTTAGCCTTGCAATTGTTACCACAAAGTTTAGCCAGTGCCAGCCGACTGTTTGCCATTATAGATAAAGAAAAACCACTGAATATCGGCACAAAACCAGTACACCATGGGGACATTGAATATAACGACTTAACTTTTTGTTATCCGCAACAAAAAGAACCCAGTTTACGGGATATTAAGCTGTCGATAAAAGCCGCTGAAAAAGTAGCAGTTATCGGCGCAAGTGGTGCGGGCAAATCAAGTTTAGTTAATTTACTGATGGGATTTTGGCCAATCGGAAATGGCAATAAACAAGAAGCCACAAGCAAAGGAACACTCACCATAGGCGGTGAAGAGTTAAACCAAATTGATCAAGAGTTATTACGCCAACATATTGCCTTAATGAGCCAACAAGGGCATCTGTTTTCTGCCAGCATTGCTGATAACTTACGCTTGGCCAAACATGACGCCACTGAAGGTGAAATGCGCCATGTTTGTCAACAAGTTAACTTACTCGACTTTATTGATAGTTTACCTAAGAGCTTTGATACTTGGTTAGGCACCACAGGTACTGGATTATCTGGGGGACAAGCGCAACGCTTACAAATCGCTCAGTTATTGTTACGCCCTGCCAAAGTGATAATTTTAGATGAACCCACTAAAGGCTTGGATAAGCACAACGAAACTAGCGTCATGAATAATATTCTGGAGCACATAAACCAGCAGAATCAGAGCTTAATTGTGATTACCCACAAGCCTTTAATGTTAGAAAAAATGGATAATATTATTGTCATGGCGGAAGGCAAAATTATCGCACAAGGCAATCATCAGCAACTGCTAGCCAATAACCAATATTACCAACAACTACTTAATTATTTTTAACTAAAACTGAGCATAAAAATATGAAACTACTCTTTAAAAATATGCTGTTAGCCCACAGCTTTATAGTATTACCGGCTTTAGTGAGTGCAGCTGAAACAATGCCAAGTACAGAGATCCAACAAGCTCGAACCCTAGTTAAAGCCTTTGGCGGTGACTTAAAACAAGTACTACAAAGTGCGATGCAAACGGGTGGACCAATCAAAGGACTAACTGTGTGCAACCTAGAAGCCGAACCTATTGCTGAAAAACACAGCTCTTCAAGCTGGGACATTGCACGTACATCACTCAAAGTGAGAAATCAGAATAACCAAGCCGATGCATGGGAAACAACCGTTTTACAGCAATTTATACAACGCCAAGCAGCAGGCGAAGACTTAGCCACTATGGAACACTCTGAAGTTGTTACATCGGGCGATAAAACACTTTATCGGTACATGAAACCCATTCCTACCGCTGGGGTTTGTTTAACTTGTCACGGCGTGACATTATCTAATGATGTCAGTAAAAAAATTAAAACGTTATATCCCGATGATCAAGCCACAGGCTTTAATCTCGGTGATATTAGAGGTGCATTCACCTTATCCAAAGTAATCACTCCCTAACCACCTAGCTCCCTAACCAAGTAAATAGAGGAAAAAAATGACTGATATAAATATTGGTATCAACAAAGAAGATAGACTCGCAATCGCAGAAGGGTTAAAAAGACTTTTAGCTGATTCTTACACTCTATACTTACAAACTCATAATTTTCACTGGAATGTAACAGGTTTACAATTTCGTGAATTACACTTGATGTTTGAAGAACATTATACTGAATTAGCCATTGCCGTTGATGACGTAGCTGAACGAATCAGAACACTTGATGTTGCCGCACCTGGCACCTATAAAGAATTTGCCCAACTTAGCTCTATCAAAGAAGTGGATGGTGTACCAAGCTCATCAGAAATGGTGGCACTACTGACTAAAGGCCATGAACAAGTGATCAGAACAGCCCGTGAAGTATTAAAAATTGCTCAGGCTGCTGATGATGAATCCACTGCATCACTAGTCTCTGATCGTATGGTTATCCATGAAAAAACAGCTTGGATGTTAAGAGCGACAACCAAACAAGCTTAAGCAGTAAATATCTAAAATATTGGGGCTTAGTTTAAATCTATTCATTCATAAATTTCACTTAGCCCCAGTTTTATTATTTTCAAGGAAATAATAAAACTAACTAATCTGAGTTCTGGATAAGAAGTATCGTCTAACCTTAATTTATCATTACAATTCAATAACTTAATAACGTTCACCCAAATCACCTCACCTGAATGCTTACTCGGTGACGAAATTTTTCGTGGATAGCAAGGCGGATTGTCGTACGTAATAACGTGTTATTGCTAGACTCTCCTCCAACGCGGCTAGGCAACCCAACGCCGCTAGGCACAAAAAGAGCGTTATCGACAGGTTCGGCTTATCCAGTATTCAGGTTAACTACTTAGCAACTAAAGGTTGAGTCCATGCCATTTCCGTATCACCAGTTTCGTATGGATTAGCTTGGATGGCAGTAGAAGTTACACGTGCACGAACATAAATTTCGTTACCTGTCAGCTTATAACTCGCCTTCGAACCTTTAACCCGCTTTAGAACACGACCAATATCATCGCTATAGGTGTACACCACTTTATGATCATGATCTTCGTTATTACGATGTGAGTGTTTCTTAGTTGTACCCACACCCTTTAGATCTGCGTCTTTGGTTGTACCTATGAATTCTATGACATAGTCAGTATCAGCTTTATTATTCACCGTAAGATTAATGCTATCTTCAGAAATATCAAGAGTTCTCAATTCCACACCTGTAGAGTTATAGAAGTGGCCTTGTTTTATTGCTGAGGTAATGGTATTTGGACTTAAATAGGCAGAGCGCACCATGATCCAGCCTCGGCCTGGGTTGGTATGTCCAAGACCCCAGCTAGTATATTCATGAGAGTCATCAGTAGCCACGCCATAGATTAACCCTTTGCCTCGTTCACCCAATCGTTTGGACAGCACTATGTCCCAAAAACGTTCCATGCTCGGGTGCAGATCATCTCCATAATTATCAACACCTGAGTGACCGTTATACATTTCAAAAAAACCATCACCAGGCTCATGATCTAAATCAAAGAAATTCTCAGGCGCAATGGCATAATGAAAATTGGGATGGTTCACATGAGTAAACATTGGCTGTTTATAATGGCGCTCTTGTGCTGAAACCAGATCAATATTACGCTGGATAGTGTCAGTCACGCTGTTCCCTATAACCGGCTCAATAGGTGCAACCAAATTAATACCATTTAAATGAATAGGCTGTTTTTTAAACTTTGAGGTAATTTCTTCTCCCTTAATAAAAATAAAATCACCTGCTTGTTCGAATAATGTTCGGTAATCATCAATTGCTTTAAGTTTTACCTCGCGATTCCCTAGCTCACCACGCAACTCTACCCAGTCTTTCCCAAAACGTTGCAAGTACATATCATAAGCGGTTTTGATTTGTTCTGGCCGACGTGAAGCTTGGTCAATGGGATACCATTTTTCGCCTTGCTTCATGACATTATGATCACTAATAACAAGAAAATTGTAATCGTTCTTTTTATACCAATCTGCCACTAATTCCGGTGGCGCATCTCCATCACTCCACCAACTATGAGCATGAGTATTACCCTTCCACCAACGCTCTTCAACGGGTGAGGTTTCTGCTTGAACAAAAGATGTATACAAAAGGCCGACGGTTGCCAGCGTTGTCACTAATTTTTTCATAATCGCTCCAGGCTGCTCTCGCTCTAAAGAGCAGCCTTGCTGTTATTTAAGTTGATGGGTTACAAAGAATATTCGTACTGGATCCACACAGAACGAGGCTTACCATTCCAACCATACTGGTAGTAATACTCAGAATCATAACGACCAATCTCACCACGTACACCTGCAGTAGATAAACGCTGATCAGCTGAGGCACTGGCTCGCTCAAAATATTGCTCATCAGTAATGTTGACTAAACGCAGCAATAAACGATGCTCTAAATCTTGGCCCATGCGGTATTGGATAGAGCCATTTAGGACGAAATAATCACCAAAATTAAGATCAGGGTTTGTACGTTCACCATTGCTATCAACTAAACGGGCTTGAGTTGAACCAGCATATGCCCATTCAGGTCCTTGCCATTTAGGATTAAGTGCAATAGTCCACCTATCCGTTGGAGAGTAACTGAACAATGCTGATGCAGACCATTCAGGTCGCTCTGACGACTGGCGCACCAAAGCACTTCCTGCAGCCCCTGGCACGACAAAATCAAGGTTAGATCCGGTTCCCGCTTCTATTGCTGTTAAGCCGTATATAGGATTGGGTTCTTCCGAACTCATATTTGTGAAAGTAACGTCAGCCTGCCATTCATCTGCATCAAAAGAAGCATCTAATGTCACACCTTTAATTTCCTGCAATTGATTGCGGTTAAAGTAGGACGTTTCATTACCTGTAAGTTTACCTAATTGATATTCAGCTAAGGCAAATGCACAAAAATCTTCAGGCGTAACGATATTTGCTACTAGATTATCTTCACCGTTTAATACCGCTATTTCTGGACAGACACGGTCAATTGAAGCACTGCCGAACAAATTGTCGATCTCAGTATCAAAAGTACTGATCTCTAAATTATAAGTTCCGCCCCAGATATCTCCGTTAATACCTAAGCCAAAACTATAGGTCTCAACAGATTGTGTTTGCATTGAAGGATTATTGATATTGCCATTACGAGCACCAATTTCGGTCAACGTTGGGTTACTGTAGGATGTACCACCATTAGAGCGTACATAAATCCCCATAGGCAACTCTTGACGGAAACCATATTTCCAAATAGTTTCATCTTCAAATGCGTTGTTATCATCAAAGCGACCTGCCAGTGAGAATGACGTACCTTCAAGAAAATCGAAACTAAAGCGTAAATCACCATACAAACCAATTGTACGAACTTTATCATCGCTCATACCATAAGCGACATCTGAATTGTCATAATAAGTGCTGTATTGCAGACCAAATACAGTTTGAAAATAATCGGTCCAATCACTTTTAAACCGGCCATTTAAGCCAGCATCGACATAACCAGCTTGGTATTGATCACCTTCACCGAAACCTTTAGTTGGCGAACCATCACCAAAACCAGCCACACTTTGGATCACATATCCAATCGGAGCACCAATAGGAAAAGGATTATCTAATGTGCCATAAGGCACACCATTTTCATCCACATAATAACCTTGCTTAGCTGCAGTTCCCGCACCGGAATAATCACCATATGGGTTGGTGACACAACCTGCTGGTAATCCATCTATACTGTTGGCAAACGTCTCAAATTCTGTTGCATTAGCAAAACCAGTAATACCTTGCGCTGTAGCCTTGGTTTGAATAGATTCAGGTAAATCACTCAATCTTGGTAATTGGCAAACACGAGCATCAAGCTCTGTATTATAAAGAATAGGCGCTACGTAATGCCCTTCCAATTCAAACTTAGTATTCTCAGCCACCCGTGTATTAAACGACAAATTAAACATTGGAAATTCGGTGTAGTTGGGCTGATAAACCGTAAAATTAGGGAATGAATCTCTGAAGTCTACTGTGGCATACTGAGCTCCCAAGCGAAAATTAGTTTCATCTCCAATAGCCCAATGATATTTAGTACCAACCAGATTATAAGAGTAAGGAAACTCATGAAAGCCACCTAACGCTTGAACCGTGTCTATGTGCGCCTCGCGATCAAATAAAGTGTGAGATTGTGTTTCATAAGAGCGGGCAAAAAACATTATCGAATGATCATCTGTACCAAACAACGGCATCGACACGTTGCCGTACATTTCACGGGTATCAAAAGATCCTGCATACACACCCAACTCACCTTTTATGGGTTGACCTGCATGAGGCTTTTTATAGATGGCATTGACCACACCTAAGCCGCCATTACCACCGTAATATATACTTTGACCACCACGAAATACTTCAACACTTTCAATCATACGCGGATCTAAAGAAGTAGCAGGCCAAATACTTTCTAGTGGTGTACCGCGGTCAAATGTAGGCATGCCGTCTAACAAAAGTAATGTATCACGATCAGTACCACCGTCAATCCGTATCGTAAACTCCCCTTCATCCGGAGAATAACCAATGTTGGCACCACGAATAAGACCAGCAGCAAGTTCACCAAAGTTAGTAAATCCACCAGTGGCAATTTCATCTGCCGATATTAGTTGAACCTGTGTACCGAATTTAGAAAACTCGATAGCTACATCAGAAATATTAGAATCAATTCTTTTACCTTCAACTATGATTCGATCCATTCGGGGATCGACTTCTTGTTGTTTTTCATTTTCTTGAGCTATAACACTTTGACTCTGTGTCGCAATTATCACTGAAGCACACAATAGATTGCGTGCAAACTTTTTCTCCAGACCCATGGGTTCACCTTGATTAAATTAAATTGTTCATCAGAAATAAAACGCAGTGACACAACCACTGGTCAGAAATTTATAATCTGACCAGTGGTTGTTAAAATCACGGAGGGGAGGATGACCAGTTTTTGTGACAATTAGGTGTCTTAAAAATGACAAAAGTAATAAGCTTATATGACAAGCTAAGATATAAATTATGTAGAAAACATCAATAAAATTTTCTATAAACTATTAAGCTAAGTGTAAGAAACTTCACATGATTAAAATCATCATCCTAGCTTTATCGTAAGATAATATTGGGCTGGGGCTTAACTTAACGTTTGCGTAAACACAAACCAACGAGCCCAATATATCTACCCAAAACGCCCGCAACTGCGGGCATTAAAAACACCTTAAAAAACTAAATATGGGTGAATCTTTATGGTTCTTCGTTGAGCAACAATTCTTGCTCCTTGTGGTGATAGAAGTGTGGGTGCAAGCCAATCAGTTCTGGGATAGTAGCTGATAACGCAATAGACGATAGAGTACCAAATATGACACCGGCAAAAAGACCAATAGCAAAACCTTGCAAAGGCTGTCCGCCAAATATCCAAATAGCAGCGATTGTCGCTAAAGTTGTACCTGAAGTAATAAGTGATCGAGTCAGTGTAGATTTAACTGCGGTGTCGATAATGCCACTCATATTCATATTGCTTTTTAAACACATGATTTCACGTAATTTATCGCCAATAACAATAGAGTCATTTAGGGAATAACCAATAATAGCCAACACACTGGCCAGTACCGTTAAATCAAAGGGCAAGCCGAGCCAAGCAAATAATCCCAGTACCACCAGCACATCGTGCACTAAGGCCAGTAAAGAGCCACAGGCCAAACGCCACTCAAAGCGCCAAGTCAAATAGACCATCATAGCGATTGCTGCTACAACTAAAGCCAAACCACCACTGTCGATTAATTCTGAGCCCACTTGTGAACCAATATACACAGAATCTTGGGGAGTAATATGGTGACCAGTTTGGCTGGCAAAAGTATGTAACCAGGTTTTATCAATGACATCAGCTGCGCCATCGGCTTGGCGAATTGTCCATTGGTTATTGGCTGTATTACTGTTTAGTTCAAAGTCGCCAGACAATTGATTAGCCAACTGCTCTTGCATTTTATCTTTGCTAATACTTTGTGAAGTGGTGAACTCTGTCATGTAACCACCAGTAAAATCTAAACCTAAATTTAAGCCCTTAAATCCAAGCCCAATAACCGAAAATATCATCAAGGTGATAGCCAAATAAAAGCCAGCCAAACGATAGCGACTGAATCGAGTTAATGGTTGGTCAACTATTTCTGCCAGTTCAGAGTCAACTTTATTATCAGTGATCGTGGCTTGATTATTCATTATTTTTGTCTGCATTAGATTGACTCCTTATGTGTTACGGCTTTTTGTTTTACAGTTTTATGTTTTACAGCTTTTTGTTTTACAAGAATGTTAGGTTTAACAAAATAGGTCAGTACGTGGGCCACAAACACGCCAGTAAACATACTGGTTAAAATGCCTAAACTTAAGGTCATAGCAAAACCTTTCACTGGGCCGTAACCAATGCTCAGCAAAATAAGTGCGGTGATCATAGTCGTTACGTTTGCATCTAAAATGGTTGTGAATGCGCCTTTGTAACCTGCTTCGATGGCCATAAAGTTACTTCTACCTCGTAGCCTTTCCTCTTTAATTCGCTCAAAAATAAGTACATTGGTATCTACCGCCATGCCCACGGTTAATACCAGTCCGGCAATACCAGGTAAAGTCAGTACAACATTTGGTAATAAAGCCATTAAACCTAATAAGCACACTAGGTTTAGCACTAAACTAAGATTGGCAATAAGCCCTAGTTTGCGATACCACAAGCCCATAAATGTAAGAGTGATACCTAAACCAATAGCCAATGCCATGATGCCGTTACTGACGTTATTTTGGCCAAGAGAGGCTTGAATGGTACGTTGCTGCACAATAGTAATAGGTGCGTCGAGCGATCCCGCTCTAAGTAACAAGGCTAGATCTGCCGCGGCCTGTGGACTGTCTAAATTAGAGATACTAAAGCGATTGCCTAACTGACTTTGGATAGTAGCAACACTAATCACCTTGCTGCTTTTGACCATTTTATCTTCGCTATTTTTGTGGTATTCAGAAAACACAGTGACCATAGGTTTACCTATATTGTCCTTCGAAAAGGCAGACATCTTTTTGCCACCAATACTGTCAAGTGACAGATTGACCTGAGCCATACCCATTTCGTCTCGCCCAGCACTCGCATTTTCAATATTTGAACCAGTAAATATAGACTTAGGGGCAACTCGTAAACGCCGCCCATTCTCATCAGTAAAGTGTTTAGCGCTGACTGTGTCACTAACAGCTATGGCATAAAAATCTAATGCAGCAGTGGCACCTATAATACGTTTAGCTTGCTCAGGATCTTTCACTCCAGGTAACTCAATACGAATCCGATTTTTACCTTGGCGCTGGGTTACCGCTTCGGTAATACCTAACTCTTCGATACGCCCGCGTAATGTCGTCAGTGCTTGGACCATGATCTCTTGATGAAAGCTGGTGATGCTTGATTCTGAAAAGCTCAGGCTAGCGCTGCTTTCGTCCTGTTGCACATAAGTTATACCCGGTAAATCACCTTGTAATTGATTAATCACAGCTTTTAATTGACTACTATTGCGACTTGGGAAATGCAGGTTAATTTGATTTTCCGAGCTGGCTTGTTTGAGCTGGCTAGCCTGCTGACTGGCAACCTCAGCCGTATTGTTATCTACCGAGGCTATTTTCATACTTATGCCCCGTAGACCTTTATCATGGATAAGTTGTAGAGCCTGATCTTTTACATTAGCTAAACGTTCTTGCTCGGCTTTTTGAGTATCCACTTCTAAGACAAATAACACACCACCACTTAAGTCCAAACCCAGCTTAATAGGCGACATACCTAAATCTTGTAGCCATTTTGGCGCAGCAGATTGATTACTTAAACCCACCTGATAGTTGTCACCTAGCTGTGTTTTAAGCTGTTGTTGGGCACGCAGCAGTATTTCGTCATCACCTGAAATCACAATTTTACTGTCAGTTTGACCATTAATAATTTGTTCTACTTGGATCTGTTCTTGCTGCATAAGCGTACGCAGTTGTTGTGGACTGGGCACAGATTCACTTCTGTTAACGGCACTAATCAATAAGGCATTATGGTTACCGTATAAAGTGGGGATGGCATTTAGACCTAGGATCAACACAGTGATAATAATCACTAAAATTTGCCAAGTTTGATTGGGCTTTTTTGTAACGTTTCGCATATTCGTTCTCTTTAATGACCAAGTGCTCCACAGCAAAATCTATGAGTCAAATGGCATGCACAGACGCAAGTAATGCGCCGGCGCGAAAAAATAAAGTACTCAAATCTAAATGCAGAGTACTAATAGTATTAGCAATAAAGTGCGCTGATATCAGCGCGAGAACAAATTAACTCAGGTAAGTGATAGTACTGGCGTACAAACTATTACCGTCTTTCCAACCGGCTAGTCGACCATGACTATTGGTTAGATCAGAACGCAGATACCAAGGTATATTGCGATTGATGGATAGGGGGGCTAAAAAGTGTTTAAGACCTAAAATTTCCGCTAGGAACTCATAGGCTAAAGCAAATATGGGGGCATTTTGGCTAACAGTAGCAAATGCGCTAGCAGCTTGACGCTCAAAGGCTGGCAAACTGACATTAAGATGAAATATACTTTGATAAACCGGTGTTTTATAGGGGGACTGCTTATTTGTGTCTTTCTTGTCACTGACTGTTACAGCCAAAAAGTCGGCTAGATTATTTTGCTCAGATAAAAGTAAATCAGCAGAGATGTCTGTATTTGGCTGGGTATCGCAAATAAGAACTGTAGAATGTTGTAGAGGAGCAGTATTATCTGCGGCACAAGCAGGCGAAGATATTGCTGCAAAAAGAGCAATACTTAAGCTAAAAATAAACGCACGCCAAAACCACATAAAATGTATTCAAACCGACTTAACAAGAACTTGGTTATAGTAGGGGCGAAATGCCCAATTGCAAGATAGATAATGTGTTTAAAATAAAAAAAGCCTAAACAAAGTTTAGGCTTTTTAACTTACAAACTATAAAAGCTCGAGTGGTTACACTTTACGCATAATATGTTGGTGAATACGCACAATGAGGTCGTCGTCCGCTTTTTTCCAATTCACTTGCTCAGCAAAATCTTTGATTGTCTGAACCGATTGGTTAGCAAATTTACCATAGTTGTTGTTGGCTTCATCTCGCTCATTAGCGAAGAAAATAAAACGAATATTATCTACTAGGGTATCGCCATCCCACATACAGCGAACAAAGTTATCTTCTTTGCTAGGATCAAAACCTATGCCGATAATTTCACCGTTTAAATTTAAGCTATCTTCTGTGTTATAACGCACGATTGGCGATGCACTAATGCCAAGCATTACCGCATGTTTTACGTTGTTTTTTGCTACTGCAGATTTAAAGGCAGTTTCAATTTTTTCATACAAAGTTTTGTAGGGCTGGTCTGCATCATAATCAACTTCAATACCTTTTAATAAACGACGTGCCATTGGTACACTGGCCACTGCATAGGTTAACGAAGTATGATCGTCTCCAAGGTCAAAACCTTGTTTTAGATAACGATCAGCCATCTCTCTAAAAGAATGAGTGATAGTGCTGTTTAACCCCTTTTCTTTAGCAAAAAGGTCAAAGGTAATGTGTTGGTGATCACGTACTTTAATTTCGCCTTCAGCTAAGTCGAATTTAGCGGCAATTTCTTTCACTGCATTAAATATTGTCTGATGGAATGCGGCACTGTTTAAACGAAGATCTTCACCCGTTGCTAAGAACAAAAGCTTAATTTTTCGGGCTCTAACTGCGCCATCATAGTAACCTTTGAAAGTCGCATTATGACTTGGACAATAAAAGAAAAATGACTGTTGTTCTGTGTGTAAGACTTGCTGTTCACCGCTATAACGTACACGAACTAATTTATTATTAGCCACAAAATTGGCATGTTTAACATCATGCTTTTCAGTGATTTCAAATATCGACTTAGCTAATTTTTGATAAAACTTTTGATAAGGTTTTTTGTTGTTGGTATCTATATCGTCAACAAAGGTTTTCAATAATTTATCGGTTAACGGGATTTCGGCCAAAATATATTGATTGTCTCGAGAATCGCTAGGTAAATATACTTTATCACCGGCGCGATGTTTTCTAATAATGGAAGTCGATCTTCTCATAAGCCCTTCTTGTTGTTTTTTTGTAAAATAAGTGTTGCATTTATCCTATCATTTTTTATTTATAATAAAACCATGATTTAACAATTACTAAGGGTATTACGCTGGTTAAGCTAAAACTGTAACTGATACTAATTAACCTGAACTCAGGATTAGCCGAGCCTCTGACTATCACTCTTCTTGCGCCTAGCGAGGTTGGATTTTCTTACGCAATAGCAAGCTATTGCGTAAGAAAACTCGCCATGCTACCCACAAAAATGTCCCCATCAAATAAGCCTTGATGTAAACCAAATTAGTGTGAGTTTTTAACTCTTTAAGTTTTAAGTGTACACGACACTTCTTAACCCGAATTCAGGTTAATTAAACATTAGCTTGTTTTAAAGAAGCCTACTTCTTT
Source organism: Paraglaciecola sp. L3A3 (assembly GCF_009796765.1). NCBI lineage: Bacteria > Pseudomonadati > Pseudomonadota > Gammaproteobacteria > Alteromonadales > Alteromonadaceae > Paraglaciecola > Paraglaciecola sp. L3A3. The sequence continues at coordinate 597,887 of NZ_CP047023.1, read as the reverse complement.
GTTTAGTTTTTCTGCCAAATTATCTAAGGCAATGGTGGCGGTATTGTTTTGCTCTAAAGAATAAACGGCTTTTTTGTTTATCTCGTCTATTTGCGCCATAACCTCTGTAATCGAGCCAATCACACTAACTTGTTGAGTGGCAGTATCCGACACTAAGGTCGCATTGGTGAAAGAGTTATTGGCGTTTTCTTCAATCTCTTTCAGTAAATCCATGGCATTGTGGGTTTTAGTTTGGCCATCTTGTACTTTGGGTAAGGTATCTTGCATAACGGTGACCGCAGTCGATGTTTCTTGTTGTACTTCTTCTATCGTTGTTTGGATTTGGCTAGTGGCTTCTCCTGTGCGTAAAGCAAGCTGCCTTACCTCGTCAGCTACCACAGCAAAACCTCGACCTGATTCACCAGCTCGAGCCGCTTCAATCGCGGCATTTAATGCCAACAAATTAGTTTGGTCAGAAATACCATTAATCACATTAGTAATGCCACCAATTTGGTTGGTTAATTCTTCTAGTTTACTTATTTGCTCTACCGCCTGAGTCACAGTATTAGTCACGTTTTGCATCGCTTCTACACTCAAAGCCATAGAATCAATACCATTTTGTGCTCTTTCTACCATACGTTTTGCATTGACTTTATTTTTAGCAGCAGTTTCAGATACATCGACAATATTTGCTTTAATTTCATCAAGACGAGTACGAGTACTGACAGTTAACTTGTCTTGCGCTTGCGCCAGTTCAACTATATCGGTAGAGCCTTTTGTCACAATTGAGGATTGGGCTTTTAAATCCTGCGCAGCCCCAGTGATTTCAAGCACAGTATTACGCAGGCGCTCCTGCATCTTGGCCATGATAGCCAACATACTCATGTTATAAGGAGTACTGAGTTTTTGAGCCAAATTACCTTGGGCTATTTGACTAAGAGACTCGGCAGCAACCGCTGGCTCTGCACCTAATGACTTTTTAAAGCTTTTAGCAATAATATAAGCGACAAAAATTGATAATGCTAAAGCACTGAGTGTCAGTAGCAACATAGTCATTTTAAAGGTAGAGGCGTTTTCTAAGATTTCGTTGGTCGAGGCAATATTCTTACTTTCTTGTAAATCAATAAAAGAGTTTATGGTATTGAGCCATTGCACAAAAAGTTGCCCTCCGCCATTTTGTAATAACACTAAACCATCATCATTTGACTCAGCTCTTTTGGCTTTAATTACAGCTTGTATAAGACTTTCAGTTTTTTCTTGTAAGCTATCAAGTTGCTGTAACAACGAAGTTTCTTGGCTACTAAAAAATATACCGGATGCTTTCATTTCCTGCATTTTTTTATGGGAAGCACCATAAAATTGAGTCAAACGTTTAATATCATCAATATGGGTTTTAATATTAGCGGGGGTATTAGCAGTCGCTAGATCACGAATAGCTATTGCGCGGTCATGCACACTACCGCGAAAGTTAATGGCATTACGTTGTTTAACTACGTTGACCTCGGTCATTGTGGTTAAGGTGCTACCGATCATATTGACTCGATATATACCGACCATAGTGAGCACTACCATAAGCAAGGTCACCACACTAAAACCAATAAGCAGGCGTTTATTGATACTCAAATTATTTAACATATCCATTATCACTCCAATTGAAAGTGGACGAGTTAAATCATCCAAAAGAAATTTATTTTATATCCATCCGCGCCACGCTGCTAGAATACAACGACACACAAAAGGGCACGATATAGGTGAGGACTACCTTAAACCAGTTTATCTCTGTATCGTCAAAAAACGCTTCACCTTGATTAATTAAGGTCAATATTGTGCCGACCAATATACTAATAAATATTGCGGTCTTGACCTGTTTTTTTGTTATCCTCATTATTGCCCTTTTCATCTTAGTGAGTTGTATAAAGTATCTAAGGGGCTCATCACATTTATCTTAAGCCCGCTTTAGATATCATAACTAAGAACTTGATTCGTAACTAAAACTTTCATTTCAAATAAGTTTATTTTCAGCATTGTGTTATTGATTATTTTAATCAATATTAAAGTTAAATCTATTAGACTATAGCAGTGTAAAAATTAAACCGTTCTTATTCTAAACTCTTAATTTACCTATAAAATAAGATCTGTTTTAACGAGCTGATAGCTGGCTATGTAAAGCCTGTTTGTAAGCCTCAAAACCGGGCACTAAAGCAGTGATACTTGTGGCCAAAAGTATAATTACAGACAAGATCATAGAATCTTTATTTAACACATTGTGCTGTAAAAACAGTCCGTATTCGGTGGTTAACCAATCATCTAGTACTGTCAGTGATAATGAAACCAGTAAAAAGGAGCAACACAAAGCCAAAAAACTAATCATTAATGCTTCTAGAATAACCAAACAAACAATCAGTATAGGAGAGGCACCTAATACCCGAAACACAGCAATTTCCTTTTGTCGTTCGTTCATGGAGGCTAACAACATAGTGGCTAAACCAAATAATGATGCTAACAAGACCAAAGAACCAATCACCTGTAGGATTTTTTCAACATTACCCATTAACCCCCATAACTGGGTCATAGCCACTCCGGGCAATACGGCCATTAGTCTATCGTTTGGATAATTATTAATTTGTCGCTGCAAGGTGAAAGTAGCAAATTTATTATTTAATCCTAATAACACTGCGGTAATTTTTTCTGCTGAATGTTGATCATGATGATTTTCGTGAGTGGCTGGATGATCTTCTTCATGAGCATGTTGTTCTTCATGTTCGTTTTCATGGGCATGACTATCAGTTGAATGACTCTCAGGGGAATGATTAGCCTGCTCATCTCTATGCTCATGAGCTTGTTCTTTCAATTGTTGTAATTCTTTGGGGGGCAAATGAATCGCTTCGATTGCAGCTAGGTTAACATGCACCGTTTTATCTACCGGTGTACCTGTGACCGCAATAATACCCGCTATTGTAAAAGGCGCTTGCTCATGATGGACAAAACTTGTGTGACCAATACCATGAGATAACACTATTTTGTCGCCGACTCGGTAACCTAATTCTTTCGCCACATCCGCACCAATTACAGTATCAAAAGCACTTGAAAAAACCTTACCTTGACTCAGAGTTAACGGTTTTTTATTAGCATATTTAAAATACGTAAAATAGTCGGTATTGGTGCCTAACACTCGAAAACCATGGTGAGAATCGCCTAATGAAATTGGCACTGCCCATGCAACCGACTTATTAGACTTGAGCATAGTGAAACTGTCATAGTCGATACTATTAGTCGGGCTACCCATTCTAAAAATTGAATATAAAAGCAGGTTCAATTCACCACTTGGCGCACCGACAATTAAGTCGACGCCAGAGATAGTCCGGTTAAAACTTTCTTTTGCCTGTAAACGAATGTGTTCAACACTTATTAATACACTAATACTCACAACTAAAGATAAAAAGGTCAGCAATACAGTTTTTCGGCGGCTTATTAAACTGCGCCATGCTATAGAAGTAAGCATTAACTCACCTCCGTTTTTATTGACTGGGAGCTTGAGCGACAAAACGATGAAATATCAGTATGTATTGAAAAGTAACGCTTTAACTCAAGGTCGTGACTGACAAACACCATAGTCGTATTATTGGCATCACACATTTCTAGCAGTAACGTCATAAAGGCATGTTTGGCGGTATTATCCAGTGCTGACGTGGGCTCGTCTATTAACATCAATTTGGGCGAATTAATAAACGCTCGCATTATGGCAACTCGCTGTTGCTGGCCAATACTTAAACTTGAAACAGGTATATGTAATAGATTTTTAGGTAACTTTAAAGCCAACATTAGCTGCTTTATCGATTCATCTAAATTCTGCTTTGACGACTTAGCCAAATACACAGCCAGCTCAATATTTTTTGCCACGCTCAAATAAGGAATAAGATTAAACTGTTGAAACACCACACCTATATTTTCAGCACGAAAACGATCTCGCTGGCTATTCGACAGCTTGCCCAATTCAGTACCAAACAATTTAATGCTGCCTTGTTGCGGCGCTAAAATGCCGGACAATAAATTTAATAATGTCGACTTACCCGAGCCCGAGTCACCAAACAAAAAAACCTGTTGGCCTGTTTCAACTGACCATCGATTAAAAAGTAAAGCATGACTCCCTCCTTGGCGCTTACCATAGGAATGTTTTAAATCATGCAATTCGATCGCAATTTGACTATCACTACTAATTAACTGTTGATCACTGTTTTCTGCTGTCATAAATACACTAAGAGTGGCATTGGATACAATTGTTATGATATAACATTTACATCTATTGGATGTACAGATTAATGATGAAAACTTTCACTTTTTTTACCTTTTGGCGCATTTCCATCACACTTTTGTTATTACACTTTACTGCACCTACTTATGCAGCAACAGCAAAAGATCCCGCCTATGAGGAGATTGATTGGGTTCAATTGATGCCAACCGATGATCTAGCGGCTTTGCTTAGTCCCCCTGATAATCTAGCAAATATTGCAGACGGTAGTGCGCAAGATTCTATCGAAGCATTATCTAATTCCTCCACCGCAGACGATGCTACTCGCCGCTTTCAACAAGCGTTAACTTCTGTACGTGTAATTAAGGAATTTGACAATAAAGCCATAAAAATCCCAGGCTACATGGTACCTCTAGTCACTGATGGGCAACAAAATGTAACTGAATTTTTTATTGTTCCCTATTTTGGCGCATGCTTGCACATGCCCCCACCACCACCTAATCAAATGATCTATGGCAAGCTCAAAGAAGGTTTTAAATTAGATGGACTCACCGAAGCTTTTTGGTTTGAAGGGACCATACATATCCAAACAACTGACACCGAAACTGGTATGTCGGCTTATGGTATGACAATCGACAACATTCAGATTTTTGAATAACAGGGAAGTATCAAGAAATCGCCATGACAAAACTAATGGGAACTCGATTGAAAATCACTTTGAGTTTACTGCTATGTATCGTTGTAGGCATGATAGTTACGCGTCTGGCATTACAATATTGGCCAGCAATCAAACAACATGTTTGGCCTAATACGTCACTCTATAGCACTTCAAATACCCCCCTTAAATCCGCATATACAAATGCTAACATTACGCCCTTAAACTGGGCAATGCTGTTACCTCAAAGTGAAAAACAAACCATAGGTAAATATCAGGCAAAACAAGCGCAAAACTTAGAAGGGATGACGGCACAAATATTACGCTCAATCCAAGCTTCAAGTGATCAAGATTACCAACAAGCACTAAGTTCAACTAATACCATTGACAGGCTAGATAACAAGATGGTGACAATTTCAGGCTTTATTGTACCTATAGATTTTTATGAAGATAAAAGTGTGCAACACTTATTCATTGTGCCTTACTTTGGCGCTTGTTTACATTTTCCACCGCCACCGCCTAATCAGATGATATTTACACGCTTAGAACCCGGTTTTAGCGAACTCGATATTACCCAAGCCTACACCTTAAATGGAAAAATCAACCAAGGTTTATTTGAAGATCCCATGGGCACCTCTGCCTATATTCTTGATACGGTTTCAATCGATAAATTTTATGGTCAACCTGACGACTTTCGTAAACACTAATATTTTACTACAAGTTTTTTAGATCACTTTCAAACTATTTTACATAAGTTTCTTATTCATGCATTTATGCTTCACACACATAATGTTATAATATAACATATCAATAAGAATGTGATTGCATTCTCATTTTGCGTATAGGGCTATAAATATTTAACTCATAGCCATACTTTTCAATTAACACTTAATTAGGACTATTATGTACCTTGAAAAAGCCAAAGCTGTTGTGTGCCTCACACTCAGTACCTATTTACTTTCATCTAACGCTTACTCTCAAGAAAATCCCCTCAAAGTAGCGAGAGATAAAACATCAGATATTGAATCAATTACTGTAGTCGGACATGCAGTCAGTGATATTGGATTAAGTGAAAAATCAACTACAGGTAGTCGCCTTGGCTTAACGATCTTGGAAACCCCTGCAACAATAGAAATAATTGATGACGCCGTTATGCGGGCTAGAGGCTATGAAAAACTCTCTGAAGCTGTTGAAAGTTTTCCAGGCATTGTGACTGGGGACACGCCCACAGCTCCTTCTTCTTTTTCTATGCGTGGATTTTCTGGCGCACAAATTACAGTGTTACGGGATGGTTTATGGGTTGGTCCTAGTACTATGGTTATGCGTCCACAAAACACCTTTAATCTGCAACGTGTTGAAATTTTAAGAGGGCCATCATCAGTATTAAATGGAGTAGGAGCAGTTGCCGGAACGGTTAATGCAGTGACAAAAAGTGCACGTCAAAATGAAAGGGACGAAATGAATATATTAGCCTCTTACGGTAAATATAATTCATATCATTTAGGTGTTGGTGCTAAAGGAGAAATCAACGACTCCTTGTGGTACAACGGCACAGTAAGCACCTATAGTTCAGATGGTTATGTAGATGATACAGATCAATCATCCTCCAATTTTACTCTTAGTTTAATGTGGAATATTACTGATGATTTTTCAGCTAGATTTAGCACTGATCATTTACAAGACAAGGTAGGCAGTTATTTTGGTACTCCGTTAGTACCACTCGATGCCGCAAGAGACCCGCTAACCTCGGCTGTAAAAACAGATAGTGGCGAAACCCTTGATGGCGCTATGCGCTTTAAAAATTACAATATCGAAGACGCTGATGCCTCATCCGAACAATATTTTAATCGTGTTGATTTAGCTTGGCACATCTCTGATACCACTTCACTACAAAATACCTTGTATCAATTTAATGCTGAGCGTAATTGGAAAAATGCTGAAGGTTTTGTCTACTGCACAGAACAAGTGGGTGTCTGTGAAGAAGTAGGAACAATACAACGTTATTATGGTTATTTTATCTTAGATCACGATCAAGACCTATGGGGTAATCGCTTTACGCTAAACAATGAATCAAAAATTGCAGGCATGGATAATCGTTTTCTGGCGGGTTTTGAATTGATAGATCTAGATTTTTTACGTACGCGAGGGTTTCGCCGTTCAGTTCCAATACAAGCTGAAGATGCAGTTGATCCTTACAATCCAGTGGCTGGTTTTTATGGTCAAGAAGAACTGCGGGGAGCCAGCCCTACACAAATGAAAACTCAAGCTATATTTGCCGAAGATGCTGTAGAGTTAAATTCTGATTTAAGCTTAGTATTAGCCTTAAGATATGAGGAATTAGATTTAGATCGTGAAAATTACAATGCAGAAGGAATAAATGAAAACAGTGGATTTAGCCGAACATACAGTTGGGCAAGCTGGCGTTTAGGTACTGTCTATAAATTTACCGATGAACTAGTAGCTTATGCTCATTATAACAATGCTAAAGATCCTATTGGTTCAAACATATTTTTAGTAAACGCCAATCAAAATTTTGACCTAACTGATGCAGTGCAATGGGAAGTAGGTATGAAATCAACATTACTCGATGACCGAGCTGAGCTAACACTTGCATATTTTGATATTGAACGAGATGATGTTTTAGAGAGCTTCTCTGTCGACAGCGCCACCAATATTGGCGGCCGAGACTCATCTGGTGTTGAGGTATCATTTTCGATGAAGCCTACTGATAACTGGCGTTTAGGTTTAAATTCGGCGTACACCAATGCAAGCTTTAAACCCTCTAGTAACTTTGTTGACTTTGCAGATAACACACCACCTAATATCCCTGAATGGACGGCTAATGCTTGGTTGAGTTACAGTAATATTGCATCATTACCTATTGAAGCCGGAATTTCTTGGCATTATGTAGGTGACAGATTTGGCGACAATGAGAACAGCGTCACGCTAAAAAACTATGCGCTAACCGACGTATTTGCCAATTGGACATTTAATAATTACCGAATTTCTGCAAAAGTGGATAATTTATTTGATGAAGTATATGTACCTTGGTCACAGGTGTCATACTTACACAATGATGATCCAAGCTTTATCTATGCAAACCAACTTAATATTGGTGCTCCACGCACCTTTAGGGTTTCTTTCGAAGCTACATTTTAAAAGTGTAATATTCCAATAAAATAACGGGGCGATAAGCCCCGTTTGTGTTTTTATATGTTTAAACAAAAGAACAATCTAACGCTTAGACCCACCGTGAAATACGCGCCATAAATATTCAAATAACAAAACAGATAACAAAGAAGCGCCTGCCAATGGGAAAAAGCAACCCAATAACACTACCAACCAAACCATAGTTGCTTGTTTGACACTAGATATAGGCTTACGAGGTGCAGCTAGCCTGCCTGATGGCCGCCTTTTCCACCACATTACCGGCCCACTAATTGACAATACGATACCGCCAAAGCATCCCGCTAACATTAACAACTGGTTTGCTAAACCAAAGTAATTACCCATGTGTAATTGCACACCAATTTCAACAGCTTTAGCTGCCATACCATAATCAGAAAAACTTACTTCACCTAAAACATCACCAGTATATTGATCTAAATGAATAGTGCGCTGCCCTTGAGGTTGATTTGGATACGTATAAGCGGTGTACACACCTTGAGGATCTTTAGGTAAAAACAATCTATATGGTGAATTCATATTTTTTTCAGCAAACAACATTATTGCTTTGTCGATACCGATACCAGATTGTAAATCTGGCAGTGTTGTTCCGCCGCCGCTGCCATGATGGGCTGCACGCTCATCAGATACTGGCATCGGAGTATCTTCTAATGCCCAAGGAGCACTGCCTAGCGCCAATTGCATAGTTGCAGGTTTAGCTTTTGAACTGATAGGTACAGTACCATGGGAGCTATGATTTTCAGGGTAACCCATGCCAATGTTGTCAGTGGCAGAGCGTAATAATCCCCCCCAAACATTAGCCCAAGGCAAGCCTGTTAAAATCAGAAAACCCAATATAAATGCACTCCAAAGTCCAATAACACCATGCCAGCTTCGCCAAGCACTGCGTCCGTTTGTGGTGAAGGACGGTAGCAACATTTTACCCATACTGCCGAGTTGACTGGGCAACCACAAGTACACCCCTGTAATGAGTAAAATAAAGCTCCAACATGCCATTAATTCTACTATTCCATCGCCAAAACGCCCCAAAAATAAAGAACCATGAAACACATCAGCAAAACCCACTAAAGTACTTGTATAAACGTAAGAACCAAGAGTTTGAGCCGTTCCAGGGTCGACATAAACACGGCGGGATTCACCGGTATTAGTGGTAATATATACCTTGCCGCTGCGGCCTATTTCTGTGGGCTGATCTACTCGGGTGACCTTAGCTTCAGGGTAATCAACTAAGGCTGCAGTAATTAAATGACTGACAGGTAAAGCAGGTAATATCTGAGCAACAAATCGTTGTTCTGGATAGAGGGCATCATTAATTTCATCGTTAAACAGGTAAGTAGCCCCTGTAACAGATAAAATAAATAAAAATGGCGCCACAATTAGTCCAGCATAAAAATGCCAACGCCAGACCGTTTGATGCCATCGCCCAATCCGAGGAACGCGGCGGGATTTATGCTCAGTCGAGTTAGCCATAGTTAAAAGCTACGGCTAAAGGTTAAATCAACGCTGCGTGGCGCTAATGCATCTGATATTAAAAAGCTTAATAGTGTCGCTGAAATTATTCGCAGAATCACAGTTATAAATCCTCAGGCCAAGTATGCAAATGACGTAGCCTTGCAAAGGCAATTAGCATAGACAGCAATAACAAACAAACCGTTACACGAATAACTTGTATTAACCTCGATACTACAGATGGCTCTTGAAATACAAATTCAGGAATTTGATCGTAAGCGGTAAAACTAAATTGACCTGAACTTCCCTCAGGTTTGAGGGACGGATTAATAAGCTGTTGATAGATCCTAGTGTAAAACATCTCCCGCAGTTGTAGTTGATAGTCACGGGTTTGCGCTAGAAATAAATGATGTCGCGTACTGTTTGTGCCAGCAATAACCGATAAGGCATTAATGACCCCTAAACTAGGAGACAAATATTCTGCGATAGATGAAAATTGCTGCTGATTTTGCCGTGATTTTTCAATTTCTTCGTGCATAGGTTGCAAACGTTTTTCAAGCTCAGGAGCGAGAAAGGTTAAACGTGTTGCGTAATCTATTGTTGGAACCGTATCGAAATTTCCGGCTAACATGGGATGGGTTTTGAACGCTTTAGCCACCAGTTCAGAAGCTTCACTATTAACCAAATCTTGTTCATGACGGGTCTTATTGACATACTCTAAATAAGAAGGTGGATCGATGGTGATATTCTGTATTATGTTTAACAACATAGGCATACCAATCAATAATCCGCCCCATATACCGATCAGCACACTCATTGCGCCAGCAGCACTTAACCAATAACTCAATACTACAAAACAAATTGAAAACCAAAATAATGTATAAGCAGCGATAACAATAAATATCGTCAATATTTCAGCTAAGTTTGCGAAAATTGGTACACTTGTTAGCCATAAAGCAAACCAAACGGTGATAAAAATAGAAGGAAGAACATAGATAAATAAAGCAGCTAATCTAGCTCCAAGCCAAGCACGTGGTGTTATTGGTTGTGCAGCTATAAGGCGTAAAGAGCCGTTGTCTCGTTCTAAGGTTGTTAAAAGTGCCGCCAATAATAAGATAACGATTGGTAGCAAATAAACGACGACAAATGTTAGATCAAACTGCCCTAATGCTAGTGAACGAGGATTTTCAAAATCGTATTGCGGGTCGATACCAAAGCTAGTTTCCAATTTCACTGGTAAACGACTTGGCAATAAATCGCTATTACCCACAGCAATTGGAGATAAAGCCAAATGAGGTTTATAAGCGAACTGTTTTAAGAAGTAACGACTAAAGCCTGATACATTTGTTGGGTCTTGCCAGTAAGGTAAATCTGGTTGTACCGCGGTAGAATAACGTTTGGCGCTGGCCTTGATTTCAGCATACCAATCTGTTGTATATTGTTGATTTTTATAAATACTCTCAGTTTGGCTATGGTGCAGTGTTTTACCTGATAAAGCACCAAAAAGCATGGCAAGACTCAGTAGTAAAAGTGCGATAAGCACAATTGGCTTACGCCACATGCGTTGTATTTCCCAACGTAAAAGTAAGTTAAAAGTGATTTTATTCATAACTGCATTTTCCGTATGGTGAATAATAGTAAGGCAAAACCCAAAGTACCCCATAAAACTAGAGCCCATAACGCAGACGACGCTTTTTGTAATGACTCATTGATAACCAAAGGTTGATAAGTAAATTGAGGAATTTGAGACCATAATGATTCGTCATCCGTGTGCTTAGCGTTTGGATGTTCCATTACCTCTTGGTTCATACGATTAACCAACGAGCGCCGGTATTGCTCTGCTGTATTGATAAAATGTTGGTGTTGACTAAAGTCTGTTCCTGAAATAATGGGCGATACGCTATATAGTGCAATCGCGGGTGATAGATAAGAAAATAGTTCAAAGCGTGCATCTTGGTTATCTACTTGTTGATAAAGATTTCCCAATACTTGATCAAACACCTTATGGGAATGCCGCTCAGCATAATCTAATTGAGCTCCACGTAAATCAATCGACAATTCATCTTCAGTGTCGACTCCATGCTCCTTAAGTATAGCTTGGCGTCGCTCTTCACCTTGTTCTGCTGTCCAATAAGAAGGAGCCTTTTTGGCTATCTCTGTTTGGATAGTTTGCGTGGTTGGAAGCGGCATTGATAAGTTAACGCTGGCACTAATCCAGCGAGGTAAAATGAGTACAGTAACAATCCAAAACCCTATCAAAATAATAAGTGCAATCCTTGCACTTCGGGCAATTAGCGTAATAGACATAGCGAGCATAGCGATGATCAACAAATAACATGACATGGTCAGCGTCCACAACAACAGTCGATATATATTATCGAATGAGAATGAAGTTTGACTAATCATGTTTATTAATGCGACGAAACAAGATGGAATAATTAATGTGGAAATTAGCACCAGCATAACCGCAAACATTTTCGCAAAGATGAACTTTGTAGGGTGTGTACTAGTGCTTAAAACAAAGCGCAATACTCCTTTTTCTTTTTGCAATGCAATAATAGAAAACACTAGCAAACAGATGAACAAAGGGGCAAAGGTAATAATCAAAGAAGATGGATGTAACAGACCTGTACGTTGCAATACTGATGCTTCACCTTGCTCCCTATAAAGCATATTATTTTGGGCATGTGCCTCAAGCCACACTGTTTGTCCAACAAAGGGCTCAATACCAGCATCTAAGGATGAAAGTATAGGTGTCGATTTAAATACGAAAACACTATAATGTGCAGCGGAATGAGGATCTTTTTCTCCCTGATTTAGCCAGCGGTCTCGTTCAATTTTAGAAATAGTCTCTTTTTTCTGATTGATTTGTTTGGTATGAACTGCTGTATGTAACGCAGTGATGAAAATGAGAAGCCCAAAACATAAAACCGAGAACAGCAAGGCTCGTTTACGAAAGAGCATGACTAACTCAAAATAAACTAATCGAATAATCATGCAGAAAGTTGCTCCAAATATAGCTTTTCAATATCAGTTGCACTCAAATTACTGGTATCACACTCTTGCACTAACTGGCCAGCCTGCAAAATCCCCAAACGGTGGGCAACATCTTTGACTCGGTACAAATCATGAGTAGCCATCAACACGGCAATTCCTTTACTTGAGGCAGTGCGTACAACATCTGAAAGTTCATTGGCGGCACTAGCATCAAGCCCAGAAGTAGGCTCATCTAATAGCAACAATTTAGCTTTTTTAGCAAGCGCTATAGCAAGACCTACTTTTTGTCGCATGCCCTTCGAAAACATATCGGTACGTCGATTATGAGCGTTTTCTTGCAGTCCTGCTTGTGTCAATATTTCACTTGCATGCGTTTTATCTAGTGATTCACCAGAGAGTAACGAAAAATAAGTTAAACATTCAATTGCGGTTAATGAAGGCGGCAACATTACCGACTCAGGTAAGTAAGCGATAACTTGACGTGTCAATGCAATATTTTCATGGATACTGCTACCTACAAGTTTAACGCTGCCTTTGTCTGGTGTAATAAAACCTAAGATCAAATTTAATGTTGTAGTTTTTCCTGCGCCGTTTGGACCTAATAATGCGTAAACTTCGCCTGCATCAAGGGAAAGTGACAAGTTGTTTAAAGCCTTATGTATTCCAAATGTTTTATAAATCCCATTTAATTCTAAAATAACTTCTTGTTGATTATTCATATGACAACCTATTAATTTAATACACGCGATTAATGAATCAATTTTTTACTAATTGGCGATAACTTCTCTGTTCAATGTTTAAACAAAATCTAGCGTAAGCAATAAACGTTTTTCGCCGGAGCGATATGGCGGTGAACGGTGAACAACAGCAGTTTCTTCATTACCTATCCATGCAGAACCCTTTAACAAAGCGACATCACCAGCGTTCATGCTTTCTATATGGACATCAGTTGGGTAAAGACCGGACTCACTATCATCTAGGCCGTTGCTACCGTGACCAAGCTTGCTTCTATCTAAGTTGTTATCGTCTAACCACTGGGTGCCTTGTCCAGAAAAAGTCGTGACTAATCGGCAAGGTACCCGGTCAATATGAAATCGAGGACACATAGGCAAATCGAGTAACCTTATACGAAACCCCACTTGGTCAAGGTCAAACAAGGTGCAAAACATATCGACCAATTCGCTGGTATTGCTGATAAAGGCATCACCTAGCGTCGTTCGTTTTAGTTCATCGCGAATATCATCTTCAATATGTTGTGCTCTAATAAAAGCAGAACGATCAAGATGGGATGCAGTGTTGATAAACTCTGTTACTTCGGCTTTTATTTCATCCGACAAATCCCTCTGCCACAAAGCTAAATTCACAGTGTCATCGTAAATATCTGTGAGAATGTTGGGCTCGTTTGCGCTTACTGAACGTCTGATAGAACCAGTACTTGTTTGGTCTTTTATAACAGTTTGAGATTGCATAACCACTCCGGTGTGAATTTTTTAAATTAATAGCTGATTTTTGTTATAGCTATTTTGGGGATAGCTGGCGGTTCTTTTTAGGACAGCTGATGGCTCTTTCAAGGACAGCTGATAGCTCTTTCAAGGACAGCTGATAGCTCTTTCAAGGACAGCTGATAGCTCTTTCAAGGACAGCTGATAGCTCTTTCAAGGACAGCTGATAGCTCTTTAAAGATGGCTAATGGCATTGGCTTAATAGCTTGCGGCTTTTAAAGTTTCTAATGTGTCCGTAAGCCACTAAAATCGAACCAATAACTGACATAGCTACCTCGCCTGTATCACCAAAAACAGCGTGTCCCAAAAAAGCTACCAGCAATAAAATACTCATGCCCATTGAGGTAATCAGCACCACAAACCAGTTACGATGATGAAAATAGCCAGACACCACAGCAAATGCACTTATTGGTAGTACTCCATATAGTAACCAAGTGTGAAAACGCTCATCACTAAAAATGGCAATACTGGTTAAGGTGGGTAATAAAATTAAAATAATCGGCAATACTAAACAATGGATCATGCACAAGGTAGACAGTGTTATAGCAGAGCGGTCAGCCACATTAAGAAAAGCTTTAAGCATTTTGACTCCAGATAAAAGTGATTCAACACCTCCGTAAAACCCAATCAGTTAGTAATCAACTTCAAAAAGTAAGACCGAGAAAATAAGTATTGAACAGGTAATTGTTATAATATAACATACCATCACAAATTGTTACAGTATAACATTATAAGAGACTAGGAAATGTATAATATCTCCCGAATAGCAGCTCTGCTAAGCGCACTTTTACCCACAAGTGTATTAGCCCAATCTATTGAAGGTACCGTCAAAAATAGTGATGGCAATGTGGTTGCAGGAGCCTTAATTCGAATTGAAGGAAGCACAAACTCAATAGTGACCGACCAAGCAGGCCGTTTTGTGATTAATGACTTAAGCGTAGGCAATAACGAATTTCATATTGCTGTTCCAGGTTATGCTCATCTCCATCAAGACATCGTATTGGCGAAAGATGAGGTTAAATCATTAGCCTTGACTTTATCTCGGTCGCCTATTGAAGTGATAGATATAGTCTCGACTCCTATTCATATGTCAGTGATGGAATCGGCCTCGCCCGTTAATGTGATTAGTGGTGAAACATTACGCCGCCAACAAGCTGCGACCTTAGGTGACACCCTTGAAAAACTACCTGGTGTACAAACAAATTTTCATGGCAATGTTGCGAGTACGCCTATTATTCGTGGCTTAAGTGGCCCTAGAGTATTAATAGCCCAAAACGGTTTAGACGTAAGTGACGTGTCTAGAGTGGGGCCCGATCATTCGGTTGCCTCAGAGGCATCCACTTCACAGCAAATTGAAGTACTCCGTGGCCCAGCCACCTTATTTTATGGTAGTGGAGCTATAGGTGGTGTAGTCAATGTAGTTGACGGCCGAGTACCTACCGATAGTAGCACTCGCGGAGAATGGTTACTGGAAAACGCTTCAGTTAACGATCAAAAATTAGCCTCTTTTAATGCCACTACAGGTACTGACTCATTTGGTTTTTATGCCGATGGTTATTGGCGTAAATCGAATGATTATGCAGTGCCTGTTGAAGCTGAAGCAGATCATGACGACCATGATGATCATGATCACGACGAACATCAAGAGTCACACGATTACACAGTGGCCAACAGTGCTGAAGAATCAAGCGGCTTTACCCTAGGTGGCAGTTATTTATTTAATAAAGGTTATGTGGGCGTTGCGATTGAGCAGTTTAATCGTGAATACGGTGTGCCAGGGCATAGTCATGGCGGTGAAGACGAAAACGTATATGCGGATCTAGAGCAAACTCGTATCCAACTATTAGGTGAATTTAACCTTGATGGTGATTGGCTTAAAAAAATTAATTTACGTACGGGTATAACCGATTACGAACATGCCGAAATAGAAACCGGTGAAATAGGCACCTTATTTGAAAACCAAACTGAAGAACTTAAGCTAGATATTATTCACAGTACATTTGCAGACTGGAACGGTGGACTCAGTTTTCAATACAAAAATAGCGAAGTCGCAGCCCAAGGCGAAGAGGCCTTTACTCCTCCGTCTAAAGCGCAAACTATTGCATTGGGCCTGATGGAAGAAAAACACATAGGCGATGTGTTACTGCAATTGGGCGCTCGTATAGAACGAGTCACACTAGAAGCTGACAATGTTTTACTACCTCAACTCGAAGCTCACGATCATGCCGAAGAAGTGGAAGAGGACGAGCATGACCACGACCATGAAGAAGAAAGTAATATTACCCGTGTATTTGCAGTGGATCATGAATTTACTCCGGTTAGTTTATCTGCAGGGTTAGTTTGGGAATTTACTGAGGGTTATAACTTAGGACTATCAGTGTCTCGTTCGCAACGAGCCCCTTCTGCTTCTGAATTATTATCTTTTGGCCCACATATTGGTACAGGCAGCTATGAAGTGGGTGCTTTGTTTGGCATGCACCAAGAAGATGGTGAAACCCATATTGAACTAACAGAGCAAACCATTGATTTAGAAACCGCTAACAATATTGACCTGACTTTACGTAAGAGCCAAGGGGATTTAGCTTTTGTATTTAATGTGTTTTATAACCAAGTAGATAATTACTATTATCAAACGGATACTGGGTTATTTGCTGAGAGTGGTCACGACCATGACCACAGCGCTGAAGACGAACATGATCACGGTGTTGAAGACGAAACGGAAAGTGACGAACATAGTGATGAACTACCCGTTTATATTTTCCAAACAGACGATGTTATTTTACATGGCTTTGAAGCACAAATTGCTTGGCAAGCAACCAGTGAATTTAAAGCAACGATCTTTTCTGATTTTGTTCGTGCTCGCCTTAAAAATGGAGGAAATTTACCTCGTACATCACCTATTCGTTTTGGAACCCAATTTACTTACCAAAATGAAAAACTTAGTGCTCACTTAGATATCACTCGTTATCAAGAGCAAGACAAAGTCACCTCAACTGAAACCATAACTGATGGATACACTATGGTTGATGCCAGTGTTTCTTATGACGTTCCTCTGTTCAATCAAGACATAGCCGTATATTTCAAAGGCAACAATTTAACCGATACAGAAGCCCGGGTGCATACCTCGTTTATTAAAGACGTGGCACCACGACCAGGACGCAATATCTCAGTAGGCGTACGGGGTTACTTTTAGTTTGAAAGGTTATAGGAATGCTTAAGCCGCTCGATTTACAAAATTACATTTATTGAATACAAGGAATACACAATGAAAAAATCATTTCAGCTTAATTTATTGACTGCGGCCATTAGCACTTTACTGCTGTATGGTTGTGGTGATGCAGACACTACTATTATCGAAAAAGACCCAATAGTAGTAGATGAAGACGATGATCATGATGATCACGGCCATACTGATGACGAGTTTACAATTGAATCATTAGGCCGCCTTGCTGTGTTGTCTGGCGAAAGTAACGAGGCAAGCATATTTGATTTAGACGATAACAGCTTATTAGATACCTTCTCACTCATTCATGATTCTAATACCTTAACCTATTCAGCGGGTTACCGTTTTGCGGTTATTGCTAGTCGCAGTAATGATTATGTAGGCTTTATTGATGGTGGTATGTGGCGTGAAGACCATGGTGCGCATTTACATGATTATGAGCAAGCACCAGAAATGAATCATCTTGAACTGACAGGTAGTCGTCCTACACATATTGTTAAACATGATGGACTGATGGCTGTATTCTATGACGGTGATGCTGATGCTGGTACTCCCGCTGCAGTACAGGTTGCTACCGACCTAAATATTAGCGCTGAAACTTCAGATTTAGCAAGCTTAAACTATACAGTAAATATGCATGGTGTAGCAGAGCCTAAAGGTGAATACTTACTAACTACAGTACGACGTGACGATGCAGAAAACACATCAGCAGCGAAAATATTGCCTGATCAAGTGGCGGTATATCATTTACATGATAACGAATATGAACAAGAGCAAGTGTTAGATGTGTTGTGTCCTGATTTGCACGGCGCCGCACAAAATGAGGATTACGTTGCCTTTGGTTGCTTGGATGGTGTATTAGTGGCACATCAACATGATGATGAGTATGAAGCAGAAAAAATCATTAATATTGATGGGTTAGATGGTTTACGAATAGGCACCTTATATGGCCATGAAGAAAGTGATTCATTTATCGGTATTGCTGCTGGTCATGGCGGAGGCGCAGCAATTCTAGTCAATGTCGATCCTGAAAATGGCACAATGGAAAAACTAGAATGGCAACCCGAAAGTGACGCCAGTCCGGTATCTTATAGTTTTTCACATGAAGCCGAAACCTTTCTTATTTTAGACAGTCAAGGTTACTTAAATATCTTAACTCCTCATGAGCACGATGGAGAGACTCACTGGGAACTTAAAGAAAGTATGCAAATATCTGAACAAGATATTTCTACTATGCCCGAAGGGATGTCCTTTAGTATGACAGTGGCGCAAAATGGCCACTATGTATATGTGTCAGATCCTATCGCTAAACATATTTTGCAGATTGATCTTGAAACCACAGAAATAACCAGCGACATTGATCTAAATTATCCAGTTGCCAGTATTACTTGGTTAGGGATAGCTGAAGAAGAGCATGATCACTAGATTGTTGTTCTAAAGGGTAAACTGGTTATGGGGTATTCATTCCCCATAACCAATTATTTTACATAACCTGAACTCAGGTTACATACAAAACACGAGCCCTATGCAAAGAATTGAAAAAGTCCCCACAAATATTATTACCGGTGCACTAGGTGTCGGTAAAACCACTCTGATCCAATCTTTGTTAGCGCAAAAACCTAAAGATGAACGTTGGGCAGTATTAGTCAATGAATTTGGTGAAGTCGGTGTTGACGGCGCATTACTCAGCGATCCAGAAAATGACGGTATTTTTATCCGAGAGGTACCTGGAGGATGTATGTGTTGCACCTCAGGATTACCCATGCAAATAGCACTCAATTTTTTGTTGGCCAAGTCTACACCTCATAGGTTATTAATTGAACCAACAGGCCTCGGCCATCCTAAAGAAGTGCTACAAACTTTGAGTGAAGATCACTACAAAGACGTGTTAGATATACGTTCGACTCTGACACTGATTGATATTCGTAAACTAAGAGATAAACGTTGGCGATCCCACCAACCTTTCCAAGATCAGCTAGAAACAGCCGATCATATAGTCGTGACCAAATCAGACTTATACCAAGATGATTTAACACCGCTGCTGACAGATTACCTAAATGAATTGGGATTAACAGAGATACCCATCAGTTATGCACACAACGGCAAAATTGATCCTAAAATTTTGCTCGGCCAATCAAAATATCAACAACCTAGTAACCAGCATACACACTCTCACCCAGTCACATCAAATATCATGCAAACCTTAACTGCCCCAGAGAGAGGCTCAATAAAAATAGCCAACAGTGCGGAAGGTTATTATTCATATGGATGGATATGCGCGCCAAGTAAAATTTTCGACTTTAAAACGGTCATGGATACCTTCACCCCTTTAGCGGTAGAGCGCTTAAAGGCCGTCTTAATTACCGAACAAGGAGTAATGACATGTAATTTGAGTGACGGCTGTCTATCTGTGAATATGACAGGTTTAGCAGAAGCAGCTGATTCACGAATAGAGTTTATCAGCAATGATAAAATACTCGCCGAAAAAACTTGCAAAATACTAGAAACAGCGTTTGAGTTAAGCAGTAAATAATGGCCAGTAAAAGCAAAAAACATTTCACCATAGAGCGCTTCGCTATACAGAGAAATGATGGTTTAAAGTAAATAGCCACTATCTTTAGTTCTGGCATCCCTGCATGCTCTATGCAGGGATCCATTGATTATATTTTCGTTGAGTTTCGAGATAGCTCATGTTGCAAGGATAGACTTTTAACTTTCAATGTAGCTGCCCCTAAAGTTCCTTCAACAATACAACTTCACCGACAAAACATGTCAAATACTAGAAACAACGTTTTCTTTGGTTAAAGGTTAATTATTAAGTGCTACGATAGCAGCGAATGATTTCAGTCAGTAAAAGTGATCCTTCGACTGAATAAAACCGTATTATGCATTGGAGCTTAAAAAACAGCTTGAAAATTTTAAGCTAAACAAAATCAAAACCTGTTAAGGAATAAGCCGTTGCGAACCTTTAGTTACAAAAAGCCATCATTAAACCCTCTGGTTATCTTAGGTTTTATTTTAATATTAGGGTCTTGCAGCAGCAATAAATCTACACAGCAAACCGCCGCCACTAATCAAAACACTCAAACCCAGCAACTAGTCGTAAAAAGCTCTCATGGCACTCATACCATCGAGCCCACAGTGGTTAGCTATGCTGCCGATGACAGCCAAGCTGTTGTAGATGGTGAGCAACCAGCTGCATTTGATGACCCGTTAGAATTTATCAACCGGCCCATATTTGCTTTTAACGACAAATTATTTGAATACGTGTTAATTCCTGCCAGTAAAGTCTACTTGGCGATTGTGCCCACCCCAGTTAATCAAGGCGTCAGCAATTTTTTTGCCAATATTCGCGAACCACTTAATGCTCTCAACCAACTATTACAAGGTGAGGGGATATCTAGCGGTAAAAGTATTGGTCGTTTTTTAATTAACTCAACCATAGGTGTACTAGGCTTATTTGATCCCGCCACTGCTTGGTTCGAGATCGATGAAAATGTGTCGACTATTAATGACACTTTAGCGAGTTATGATGTGGGATATGGTAGTTACTTAGTCATACCAATACTAGGACAATCGGATTTACGTAATGGTTTCTCTACCTTAACTGAGTCTATCATTAGCCCCATTGGCCAGATTTCGAATGACCCTCAGACATTGTATATTCAAACTTATGACGGATTTCATGCATTCACCCCGCAGGCTGAAAGTTACCAAACCTTAAGTAGCCAAGCTGATGATCCCTATATTTTCTTTAGAAATTTATACATGCAAAGCGTACTCAGAGACCAGCAATATCAAGATAAGACCAACACAGCAGAAACTAACAGTGATACCAGTGACTCTAACTCCCCTATGGAGTCTGAATAATTTATGATTAAATCTCTAGCTAATTTCATTATTTCTCACGCCAAACTTGTGTTGTTAATGTTTGCAGTGGTGACCGGTATCTCTATTTGGGCGGCACAAGCGTTCAAGATAGATGCTTCAGCAGAGACCTTATTAACCAAAAATAATAAGCTTTATGTACAAAGCCAAGTTATGGGTAAACGTTTCTCTCCTCAAGAATTTATCTTGGTGGCATACGAGCCTACAAATCATGAGTTGTTTAGTCAGCAATCATTTAACGATATTGAAAATATCTCCGCTGAATTTAGCAAACTTTCCAGAGTCAGTGCTGTTACCAATATTTTAAACGTACCTTTGCTGTCTCTCACTTCCTCGTTAGATCCAAACTTAGATCCTGACGAGCTATCTTGGCAAAGCCAACAATACTCGCCAGAAAAAATGCAATCGGTGTTTAAAGATCATCCGCTATTTACCGACTTGTTAGTAAACGGCAAACAAACTGCCACAGCCATGCAAATATTATTTGAGCCCAATCAACAACTACAAAAAATTGAAAATCAAATTATCGATATACAGCAAAAGATTTTAGAGGGCGAGTTAACCGCAGCCGAGCAGCAACAGATAGAAAAGCTGCAAGCACAAGCCGAGCCCATCAAGGCCGAACTCACAATCACTCGTCAGCAAGAAATCCATAAGATTTACCAAATTATTTCGCCATACGAAACAAACGCCAATATGTATTTAGGCGGTGCTTATGTGCTTAGCCAACAAATGATAGATATTATTCAAAGTGATTTATTGATTTTTGGCAGCGCCATAGGTTTAGCCATTTGTTTGCTGTTATTTATTTTATTCAGAAAGATACGTTGGGTGGTTTTGCCTTTAGTATGCTGCGCCTTGAGTGTACTGATAACAGTAGGCATTTTTGGCCTACTTGATTTACGTGCCACGGTTATTTCATCTAACTTTATTGCCTTACAACTCATACTGACTTTAGCCGTAGTGGTGCACCTAATAGTTGAATTTCGCCAACTTGAAGCGCAAGATAAAAATGCAGATCAAGTCAGCTTGTTA
Source organism: Paraglaciecola sp. L3A3 (assembly GCF_009796765.1). Classification (NCBI taxonomy): domain Bacteria; kingdom Pseudomonadati; phylum Pseudomonadota; class Gammaproteobacteria; order Alteromonadales; family Alteromonadaceae; genus Paraglaciecola; species Paraglaciecola sp. L3A3. The sequence goes on along the minus strand of NZ_CP047023.1, from coordinate 575,724 downwards.
CGCCAAACCTTCTGCAATAAATTTAGCCCTTGTATCTATGCAGGTTTGACAACATCTGTCGGTTTTGCCTCTTTGTTATTCAGTGGTTTGCAACCTGTAGTCAGTTTTGGCTGGATGATGATAGTGGCTATGGCTGTGTCAATTGCAGTTAGCCTGGTATTGTTTCCAGCCATATTATCGTTACTTAAACGCAACGACGAAAGTTATTCTAGCCGAGCCAGTCAATGGTTAATTAATAAACTTTGTAATTTTACCAATCAATTTCCGACCCTAATCATTATTTTTACCTTAATCGTGGGCGGTGTATCATTTGGCGGAATATTAAAACTCGATGTAGAAAATAGTTTCTTAAATTACTTTAAAGATTCGACCCAAGTTCGCAAAGAATTAGATTTTATTGACCGTGAATTTGGTGGCTCTACTCCCCTCGATTTAGTGTATAGCATACCTGTGAGTGAGCAAAAACCCGATCTGGTGATGAGTGCTAACACTGTACAAATGCTGCAAAAGATTCAATTTGTAATGGCCGAATATGAAGCCACTGGCAATGTCACCTCAGTGGTTAATTTTACTGAACTGGCTAAACAAATTAATCAAGGGAAACCGTTAACCGAATACGAGCTCACAGTTATTTACCGCCTACTCGACAGCTCTCTTACCGAGCAATTATTAGGAGCCTATTTTGACCCTGACTCGCAACAATTGCGCATCAGCACACGTATTAAAGACAGTACCGAAAACTTTAACCGCGCTGAGTTTCTAAAAACCTTCAAAGCCGACCTAGCCACCCTAGGCGTCACAACTGAAAGCTATTCATTAACCAATTTATTTGTCATGTATCAAGATATATTACAACGGCTATTTACCTCACAAATCATGACTCTAGGCTTGGTATACATAGCTCTGACCTTAGTGTTATTCGCAATATTTCGTTCAATTAAAGTGGCGCTGATTTCTGTGATACCCAATATTCTCACCACTTTAATCATACTAGGTGTGATGGGTTGGCTAGGCATAGCGCTAGATTTGATGACAATTACCATAGCCGCCATAGCTATGGGCATTGCGGTAGATGACACCATTCATTTTGTGCACAGATACCTAGAAGAGCTAAAAAAAGGCGGCAATACTCAGGCCATAAAACGCACCTTTGATAGTGTGGGTTATGCCCTGCTGTATACCACTACCATCATAGCTATGGGCTTTTCGCTATTAAGCTTTTCAGACTTTGTACCTAGCATACTATTTGGTTTATTAACCTGCCTAGCCATGCTGTTAGCCCTGATAACCGACACCACCTTATTACCGGTATTGCTGCACAAGTTTGTAAAATCCCGAAAGACAGATATCAGTAAGTAAATGCACAATTAACAATAACGTTTGATATGAACTTACACTAAAATTTTATACTCACTAAGCCCATATAATGGGCTTTTCCTTAAAAGCTATATTGAACTCGTAAAGAAAGAGCATCCCCCTTGCCTTGACTGATATTGTCGATAAAGTGTTCCGCTTGGGTGTAACCCATCATCAATTTTGTTTCTTTATTCAGATAATAATTTACGCCTAACGAAAATGTTTTGGCTGATTCATTTTCGTTTATTAAATCTAACTGGCTGTAACGGCTAGTAACTTCCCAATCATTATTACCTTTAACTTTACCTAAACTGCCCTCACTATATTTATGTTGCTGCCCAGAAAATAAATAACTAAATTGCAGGTAACCACCTTGATATTCATAGTTTTCTCCCGTCGTAGACAATACATCTGCTTGTTGCCATTCGGCCGTGGTTAATAAGCCTTTATAGCGCCAAGCGAGTTCAGCACCGAGTAATGAGTTTTGCTCTGCGTTAAATCGTTCTCCCTCAAATAAAGAGTCTGCGCTATTTACTTCAAAAGATTGATTAATTCTGAATTCTTCACCATGCAAGCTTCGTTCACTTATGCCTAAACCTAAATGTACTAAATTATGTTTGTCATTTAGTGGTGCCCAAGCCAATCGGCCGGTGACAGCATTAGTTTTTTCTGAATTATCTTCTTGAAAGTAACCTACCTGCCAATTAAGCGATGATTGTTCTCCAGAAATCATCAAGCCAGTGTTGCGACCCGGTGCCAGTGAGTCGCTCACCATACTGCGTTCAGTCATTGATAAGTTTCTGGAGCCTGATTGAGTTTCCAGACCAAAAGGCTCTTTAAACTGACCCACAGTGACATCTAACCATTGCCAACCTTGGTATTGTAAATAGGCATCTTTAACTTCAACACCGTCGCTTATGTCTAGTTGAAATTTACTTTTCCAATTGTCGCTCCATTGGGTTTTAAAACTGAATCTGGCACGACGGATTTCAGATTCACTCTGGCTTTCGTCGCCGCCTTCAGTAAAGGCAGCGTCGAAAATATTATGGTCTAACATTATGTAACCACTGACTTTATATTCTGGATAGTCCTCAGCATACACAGCTAAATGTGGCACTGCACACATACCCGCCAGCAATAAGGAATACTTGTTAAGGGCTCGCATCTACAACACCTCTGAGCGTAAAGCAAAACCTTTCACTTCGTCGTTGTCGGGAAGATACCGAATACTGAGTTCTGCAGTGTCACGTAAAAAATCTATACGTAATACCGACACTGATAATACGTTTAATCCGGTGCGTTCACACAAGTCTTGGATGAGCTTGTCTCTGTGTTCTGGCTTGATATTTTCGATACGCTCATAAGTGACAAACTGAGTGTTATGAGAGCCAGCTAGTAGCTTTGTATCCACCATAAATGCGATGAAACACAAAACAGCATTAAGGATGATAATTTGTATAATTGGCATTGCACTCACTGCGGTAAGCAATGCAATACCCGTGACTAAAAATAGGTAGGTCATGCCTTTTATAGAAATAGTTTCGGTGCGATAACGCAGCATGGTAAACACTGCAAACAACCCGAATGCAAATTCCATGGACATGTCTACACCGTGTAATAAACGGGTAATAATAAATATACCTACGCCAAACAACACAAACGAGCTGGCCACCTCTGCGTCTTTATTAATACGGTAATAGCAGCCATAACACAGTACTAGTATTGAACCGATATTAATTAAAAAACGGATGATAAAATTGAGGTCTAGTTCAGTCATTTTAATGACTCCAAAGTTGAGAGGTTGGAACAACAAAATTAAATTGCTGAATACGTGATAATGTTTTTTTAAATTGATTAGATTTTATTGAATCACCATAAATTAGCGCACAGCCAATACAGTATTTACTGAAAGAAGTAGGGTGAAATCCATTGGCGGCTAACAACTGATAAGCGGGCGATTGTTTGGAACGTTTATTTTGCTTTAGCTCCGCTACAAAAAATCCCGGGAGTGCCATTTTTTCAGAGGTATCTGATCCCCCTTGTAGTCCATTAAACCATAAACCAAAATCTAAGGTTAATCGTTCGGCTCTTTCTTCACTGGCTAAAGCAATACGGCTATAACCACCTTGCTGGCTAATAATTAAGTCTTCAAACTTGCGGTTCATCTGTTGATGAATAAATTGTGAACACAATTTTCTCTGTGCTTTATTTTCTTGTTCTGGTTGGCCCATTAACTTAATTCTAGTTTTAATGGTTCTGTTTTGGTTATTCTTAAATTTCACTTCAAGATACTGAGTATTGGTATCTAGATAATTTCTATGACGCACTTTAAAACGGTTCAGTTTACCGTTGTGATGATCTTGGTAAAAACGCATTTCAGGTGTATCAAAATAGTAGTTGTGATATTTAAAAACCCGCTTATCGTTAATATTTAATACACTGTATTGAGACCGAATACCGGCTAACAATACCGGCAAAAAAGACATCGGCAGAATAAACTTACTGTCTACACGGCTCATTAAATTAGCGTTATTTAAGTCATCTAACCCGTGACTATCAAAATCGTTTAGTAACGACTCTAATTCGTCATTTTCAGTAATATCCTTAAGCTGAATGTCATTAATTTGTTCATCCTGATTATTCTCAAATATGCGATTAATTGATGCAACTATAGGAGTGCTATGCCTATGACTTATTTCTGAGATTATTGGACTACTGGAGCTTGCCATACTGGGATACCTTAGAGATTATTTACTAGATTGAGTTCGATAAACACCCTATAACCTGTGTCTATCGAACTAAGTAATACAACTATTTACGGTTGAACAATTGTGCCCTAATTACCACAAAATCCATTGCCTGTGCCAGCAGTAGGTAAGTATCCATTTAATTGTTGAACCATATTGTTAACGCGGTAGTTTACAAAATCGGTTAGTCCGTAAAAACCATAACTAGTTGAATTCAGATTCTGTTCAAAGGCCGCACTACCGTAGAAACCTGTAGGGTCATTCTCAACAGACGTACGAATTATTGCGGCAATTTCAGCCACTCGTGTAGCAAAAGTATTTTCCTCAAGCGAACCTTCAACTAACTGCCAAATATAATCGTGATACACATCCAAATTGTCTTGTTGCGCGAACACGCTATTGATCAAAGGACGATTAGCCATGGCTCCACTGGTAGGCTCATCTATATACAATTCACGAATATCTGACCGGCATCCCATACTAAAGGTGCCAAATGACTCATTGAAATCCCAAGGCAGCAAACTAAATACGCCATCTTGTTCATACAAATAATAGTTATGAGCCAGAGTACCTTGATAACTATCAAGATTAGATAATGCAGTACTTACCGCCATGTAACGTAGCAAACCATCTATATCTACGCTATCCGTCCAGCCTGCATTAATCTCTTCAACAAAGTTAATAAAGGCACCGTTGTCTGTAGTCTCTTCATTAGTTTTTAAGTTGATGTCACTGTAACTGGCAACATTGTCATTAATCCATACTAGGTCACTGCCGGTACCGTCCGGCTTATACATATCTCCATTACTGTTGGCGAAGTGTTTTTCGGCAAACTCGCCATCAACCGCTTCAACCATAAGATACAATCCGAACAGCTCTTCGTTTATATAAAGGTTTACAAAAGCATGTTGTGGTGCAGGCACGCCTAATTCAGTCATTAAGTCATAAGTCAGCACTTCTCGCATGTAGGACGGGTCGTTGAAAGAATTCTGCAAAGTGAATTTTTTCAGACCAAAAAACTTTTGTCCGTCAACGTATTCGTTAATATCAACTTTAAAGCTATAACGGTCACTACTTGAACGAGCTACACTGCTTAAACTCGAACCACCTTTAGTACGAATGGCGACACTGTCTAAGGTAATACCATTTAGGGTTATAGCAGTTTCGTGATACTCCTCTTCTAGTGGACTAGCTAGAATACTTTCCCAATTAGCGTCACTGATATCTACGTATAAATTGGTCACAACACTAGGGTCAAAGGCTGTGGCTAGCTCATTGCTCAAACCTAGAGTTGGGCTTAAAAATTGTTGGGTCCAGCTATATAACTCAGTTGATTCATTTTCGACATACGGGCTAATACCATAACTGTATCCAGCTGCAACATCACTGTCATCCCACTCGATATAATCTACGGTTTCATCATTGAGTAGCAAACTTAACTCATCGGTTTTACCTAGTTTAAAAGGCACATAATAGTCTGCGTTTTCATGGTCGATGGCATAAACAACCAAATACTCTCCTGGCGCTAAAGATATGTCTGGTAAATTTACTGGGTCAATATCGTCACTACTATCAATCACTTGATAATCGACTAACGCTATATTTTGGTTACCACTGTTATACAATTCAAACCAATCGTCACCACCATTTGCATCGCTAGCCATTATTTCATTAATTACTAATGGGCCATGGCTAACAGTTAAATTTGTTTCTTCAGGGGTAGGGCTCAAGGTTTTTGTTGCATCACTTCCGTCTGGAAAACGACCATAACTAAAACCAATTAAAGCCTGACCTTTGTTCCAGTCGATTTGATCAACTAAATCATCACCCTGATACAAACGTATCTCATCATCGCTACCTAGGTTAAACCCGACCGTTTCATATTCAGTTACTACATCTGTTGTGGCGTAAATACGATAAAATTCGCCAGGGTATAATGTAACGTCTGGCAGAGCTAATAAATCACTGCTTTGATCACTAATTGTGTAGTCTGATAAATTAACACTACTGCTTGAGGTGACAAATAATTCAATCCAGTCGTGACCATCTTCCTTATCTTTTGCTACCACTTCGTTTATACGTAAGGGGGCATTCTCGTTTACGATTAGATCTCTTTCGACTTCCTCTTCAGAGTCAATAACAGCAGCCTCATTTTCTTCACCAGGGGTAGGTGTTAAGGTTTCGGCGCTGCCTGCATCAACCGTTAACAAACCATAACTGTAACCCTCTGCTGCATCGCCATCAGCCCAGTCTAGTTTTGCGATTTGAATGCCATTTTCAAATAATGTCACTGCATCATCGGAGCCTAATTTAAAGGTTACGTAATAACCGTCTTCGGGAGGCGTACTTTCTTCGTCGATAGCTTGAATAACAATATACTCACCGGTATTTGCAGTAATTTGTGGTAAAGCTTGAGGCTCTCTATCGGCGTCATCATCGGTGAGAGTCAAAGTACTTAAGTCAACCGGCCCCTCGCGAACATACAGTTCTATCCAGTCATTGCCATCATCTGAAGCCTTAGCCACCACCTCACTAATAATCACACTTGATGTACTTGGAGTACTTTCTTCGGGAACTTCAACTACAGGAGTATCGGTGGCACTATCACTAGAGCCACAGCCAACTAACGAGCTGACTGCAATGGACAAATATAGATATACAAAAGGAAGTTGTTTCATATTTACACTTAAAATATTTATTAAACGAAGTGCAACTATAAAAACTAAATGTGCAAGCAATATGCAATAAATATGAAATAAAAGTGCAACAAGAACGTAACAAACATCAAGCAAAAGTACGGTTATACCAATCCACAGTAAAGAAGAGTAACTGTGAAATTATTAAATTGAAGTAAGACCAAGTCTGTTTTTGTTGCTTACAATTAAGTTCTCTTCAACCACTTAACAATATTGAAATGAATTGTTTAATCCTGCTATTGTTTGCTCAGGCCAACACCGCTTATCGTATTTTAGCCAATCAACATATTCCTAATGGAGAATTTATGCGTATTACCCTAGTTGCCGCTACTATTTTTTCGGCATTAGCAGTGTCCGGCTGTTCAAGTGATGAGTCAAAATTAAAGACCAATCCCCCAACTGAGAAGCAAGCTGCAATGAGTGACAACATTTTATTTAGTCAAAGTCCCTTACAATACCAAGCGCCACAATTTGATAAATTAAAAATTACGGATTATGAACCTGCTTTTACTCAAGGGATGCAAGATCACAGTACAGAAATCGAAGCTATAGCTAACAATCCTCAGTCCCCCAGTTTTGAAAATACCTTAGTGGCCATGGAAAAATCAGGAGCATTATTGGATCGCGTTTCTCGAGCATTTTTTAGTTTATCAAGCTTGATATCAGACGAAGAATATCAGCGTATTGAAGCAGATATGGCTCCCAAGTTATCTGCTCATAGCGATAATATTTATTTAAATGCTAAGCTATTTAGTCGTATTTCTACAATCCATCAGCAACTAGCGAATTTTAGTGCTGAAGATCAAAGGTTAATTAGTTATTACTACGATCAATTTGTCCGGGCGGGGGCTAGATTATCAGAGACAGAAAAAAACAAAATGCGGGATATCAATAGCCAGTTGTCTACCTTATCCACTGAATTTTCACAAAATATTCTCCAGTCATTTAAAAATGATGTGATCTTAGTCACTGACAAAAGTGAATTAGCAGGCTTGTCTGAGAGTGATATTGCTTCCCTTGCTGCAGCGGCTAAAGATGCAGATAAAACCGGTTATATGGTCACTTTAGTCAACACCACCCGCCAGCCCATTTTAAGCAAATTAGAAAACCGTGAATTGCGAGAAAAAATATGGAAAGCCTCGGCTAATCGAGCAAAAGATACGAACACGCCAATTCTAGCCAAGCTTGCTCAACTGAGAGCCGACAAAGCATCACTTTTAGGCTTTAAAAATTGGGCTAGTTATATCGCTTCTGATCAAATGGCCTTAACACCTGACGCGATCTACACCATGCTTGATGATCTAGCACCAAAAGCACTACTTAAAGCCAAAGATGAAGCAGCTGATATTCAAGCTCAAATCAAAGCCCAAGGTCATGCCTTTACTATGCAACCTTGGGATTGGGCGTTTTATGGTGAACAAGTGCGCCAAGCCAAATATGATTTAGATGAAGACCAAATCAAACCTTACTTTGAATACCATACAGTTTTAAAAGATGGCTTATTCTTTGCCATGGAAAAGCTCTACGGCATCACCTTTAAAACTCGTAAAGATTTACCGGTTTACCATCCTGATGTATCCACTTATGAAGTGTTCAATGAAGATGGCAGCTCAATCGGGCTATTCTACCTAGACCCTTATGCTAGAGAAGGCAAAAGAGGCGGGGCTTGGATGAGTTCATATATTACTCAAAACCATCTACAAAATAATAAACCTGTGATTTACAACGCGCTGAATATTCCTAAGCCCGCTACAGGTCAGCCAACCTTAATGACCTTTGACGAAGTCACCACTTTGTTCCATGAATTTGGTCATGCTGCTCATGGTTTGTTCTCTGATGTAAAATATCCAAGTTTAGCCGGTACGGCTACTGCCCGAGACTTCGTTGAATTTCCTTCACAGTTTAACGAAGATTGGGCCATAGAACCGAGTGTGATTGCTAACTACGCTAAACATTATCAAACAGGCGAACCTATTCCTAAAACGTTATTAACTAAAACCCTTAACGCCCTGAAATTTAATCAAGGTTTTGACACCACTGAATATCTGGCATCAGCACTACTAGATATGGAATGGCACTCAATATCTCCTGATACTGAAATAAAAGATGCTGGCGAGTTTGAAACAAATGCCTTAGCTAAACACGGCCTTGACTACGCCGCTGTGCCACCTCGCTATAAGTCAGCCTATTTTAGTCATGTATTTGCTGGAGGGTATTCAGCCAGTTATTACGCTTATATATGGACAGAAGTGTACGCTGCAGATGCATTTGCTTATGTACAAGAAAATGGCGGCTTAACTCGTAAAAATGGCGAAGCTTACAGAAAAACAGTCTTATCGATGGGTAACAGCCAAGACTTGATGACCAGTTATATCAATTTTCGTGGCCAACAACCTATAGTAGAGCCGCTATTAAAACGCCGCGGACTGCTTGATTAAAAACAACTAGGTTCGAGCTACGAGTCACTAGCGAAAAGAACAAATAACAGCAAGTGCAAGATTATTGTTGACCTCAAAGCCCGTTATTCCTGCTAACTACATGCAGGAATAACGGTAATTAAAGCATAACTAAAGGTGTAACTTTTTATCTCTTACTAATATCTATTCACTACCTCCTATCTACTGCTGTTACTGCTTTTACCTCCCTTATTAACTCTAATTTCAAATCTCACAACTAAATATTAACATTTAACACCGAGTTTAATTTATACCCCTTTAACTACTTAGTTTGTTGAATATTAAAAGGTTTAAATCATGAAGCTGAATATCCAATTTTTTGTAAGATGCTGCTTAACCTTCTTACTTGTTACTGTAAACACTTTTGCTACCGCTGCGGATAAAAATCACGTGGCAGATAGTTTAATCCTGTTTGATTTTGAGAAAGGTTTTGACCTAGACTCGGTCTATCCTAATGATGCAAATGTGAGTCTTATCAATCAGTATGGTTCACAACAACTACTTGTGGAAACGGGCATGAAATCTGGCGCTCCCGGTGTCACCATAAAACGTCCAAGTGGTAGTTGGAATTTAGGTTCTTATTATCACGTCAAAATGGATATCACTAATGCTGGTGAACATACCGCACGGATAATATTTAAAGTAGGCGATCCTGAAGATGGCATGGAAGCATGGCAAATGGAAATCCGCTTCGATCTAGAACCTGGACAAACCAAAACCGTTTCCGATGACATAATTACCACACCATGGCGCTTTACAAAGCCATTGAAGTTATTAGCTATGCGAGCCGCACCAGGCCAAGAAAAGTCTGATTTAAGCGCCATTGATCAGGTTAAAGTAACCATTAACTCCCCTAGCAACGAGCATAAGTTGTTAATTGATAATATTCGAGCAACCAATCCAGTACATTGGGTTGAGCCTGAAGGATTTCTACCCTTTATCGACCGCTTTGGCCAATACAAACATGCTCAGTGGCCAGGAAAAACACTTTCTGTGGATGATCTTCGTCAGCAAGCAATTGAAGAAGACCGTGAGTTATTAGCCAAACCCGGGCCTAGTGACTTTAACCAATACGGCGGCTGGAAAAACGGACCTCAACTGAAAGCGACAGGCTATTTTAGAGTTGAGAAACATAATGGAGCTTGGTGGTTTGTTGATCCACTAGGACGTTTATTTTGGTCTCATGGTGTGGGTGTTGTACACGCAGGAACGGCAGTAACAGGCACCACAGACAGAGAAAATTATTTCGAATGGTTACCAGAAAAAAGTGGTCCTTATGGTGAATTTTATGGAAAAGCAGGACGTGCGTCACACGGTTATTATAAAACTTTAGCAGAGCGAGAAACTTATAATTTTACCGCATCTAACCTATATCAAAAATATGGCGAAAACTGGAAACAAGAGTTTGATAGAGTGACCCACGCTAGGATCCGCAGTTGGGGCATGAACAGCCTAGGTGTAGCGTCAGATAAGCAACTTACCACGCAAAGCATTACCCCTTACACAGAAACAGTATGGGTTAGAGGCACCAAAAAAATTGAAGCATCGAAAGGATATTGGGGAAAGTTTCACGATGTGTTTGATCCAAGTTTTCGTCGCCAATTAAAAAAATCTCTTTCTAATCGCCAACACACTGTTGATGATCCTTGGCTATTAGGCTTTTTTATTGAGAATGAACTTTCCTGGGGGGCAGAAGGCTCTCTGGCCATAGCCACTCTGGCTAGTCCAGCGGATCAGCCGGCTAAAAAAGAATTTTTAAAAGATTTAAAAAGCAAATATAAAACAATCGATAAACTCAATAGTGTATGGGGCACAACTCATAAGTCTTGGAATGCCTTACTTGAAACAACTGGCACCCCCAGCGAAGCTAGAGCATGGGATGATATACAAGCATTTTATAAAAAAATAGTTATCACCTACTTCTCTACCGTTCGTAGCGAAATGAAAAAAGTGGCACCTAATGCCTTGTACCTAGGGTGTCGTCTAGCTTGGGCGAATAGTGATATAGTGATCCGCACCGCTGGCAAATACACGGACGTTATAAGTATGAATAAGTATCAATATAACGTCACTAATGTTGGCTTACCTGAAGGCGTAGATAAGCCTATTCTAATTGGTGAATTCCACTTTGGCTCACTAGATCGCGGCGCTTTACATCTTGGTGTAGTAGAAGCCAAAAGCCAATCACATCGTGCGCAGCTTTATACAGAATATGTAAACAGCGCACTGTTAAACCCTTACATTATAGGAACACATTGGTTCCAATATGCAGAACAACCACCAACAGGCCGCGGCGATGGTGAAAACTACAATGTAGGTATAGTCGATTTAGCTGACAAGCCCTTTACTGAATTGGTAGAACACATTAGAGAAGCGGGTTACCGTATGTACAATTTCCGTAGTTCTGCCGCCCAGAACAACAAAATGGTGCAGCCTAAAAAACCCGTTAGTCCAGACATAATACAGGTAGATGCAGACGCCCATACCCGTTCAAATTAAAATTGAAAGCTGCACAAGCTGTGCAAGCAGCTTGTGCTCCAGTTCTTATAGGGAAGATAGAGCTAGACTAACTCTCTTCTGCTTTGGGCCATTCTTCTTTTGTGAGTATACCTTTAGCGATGATTTGTTCTCTTAATGCATGGATGTGTTGCTTAAGTTCATCACGAATAAGGCTTACAGCTTATCTAGCTAATTTTATTCGGCTGCTATATCAAGTAGTAATACCCCATTGCTTGCTAGTTCAAAGGTATTGGCTAATGCTTCACCGGTTAACATATTTGTCGCTAACGCTTTCTGGCCATTTTTCATACTTGTACTAAGTTGCGCTGTATTTTTACCAATGTTAATTATGGTCATTAAATATCGTCCGTTAGCTTGTTTAACAACTCGCCAAGTGCATCCTTTATGGTTTGAACCATTGCGCTCAGTTAGTAACACATCAGCTTGTTTTGGCCTAACAATATCAAGTACTTGTTGCTTTAAGCTAACAATGTCAACGTTTGCCATTGTTATCAACTTGCCCTTAGCGCTAATCAGTTGTTGCTGACGTGGTACCCCATATTCATTTTTAGATAGGCTAAGCGGGCTATCGATGACCACAGTTCCACCATTATTTAAGTAGCTTTGTAGTGCATTAAATTCAGCGTCAGTGACAAATTCTGTTTTATAAACAACCACCACATCCCATAAGTTATTATCCTGTTGATTAATAATTTTTTGGGTGGCATAACCTAAAGGGAAACCTTCGAAAAATAATGACTCGTAGAGCTCAAACTGTTCACTCATATGGTTATTTTTATTGATAGCTGATGTTTCAGAATGAAATAAGCGTACTGGGCGTTTTTGCTTACGCAGCGCCATAATTTCTTCTGAGTAGCTATTTAAATCCATCATCACTTGCGTCAGTTCATTGGCCACTTGTGGTTGCATACCCGTAGATGCCGCATAAGAGCCAGCCATTGCAGGGTCAAAAAACTTTAATTTTCCTTCAAGTCGATCTTCAGGTGAACCATCAGGATCTCGCGCCCAAAACCAGGTTAGTCCAGCATCCATGCCCATTAAAGTAGCTAACCAAAAACTGTTTCTGACATACGCGGGCGACAGGTCAAGGTCACGCCACCATGAGGTAGACAAAAAGTGTGTTTCAGAATTCACATGAATTTTATTGGGTGAAACTGATTCCATAAAATCATAAGAAACCGCCAGTTCTTCCCAAAAATAAGCGTAGTGCGCTTCCCATTCTTCTGGGGTTTTATGGCGTAAATCTCGACCTCTTGTTTTGGCATCGTCACCTATCATAGTGGTGAGTTCGGTTAATGCTTCTAAATCAATACCATGAGAGCGATAATTTTCGGTGAATAAATCAGGCATAATTTTTATATGGGTATCAGCTTCAGGATCCACCTCATGAATTTCATTTTGCAAAAAAGTAAACCATTCAAGACTTCGGGCCATGTTAAAGCGGCACCAGTCGTACCATATAGGTGTGCCTTGTAGCGCAGGAGCAATAGGAATTTCAATAGTCACCTCATTAAAGTTGCTAAATTGAGTGTGCCAATTTGTATTTAATGCTTTTATGTCACTTTGATATTGAATATTGAGCCAATCACGAAACTTGGCTTGGGTATAAGATGATATTGAAGTCATTTCATGAAAATTCTGAGTCCAGTGTCCTTTTTCAGAAAACCAATGGGGTTCGTTCGATAAAATATAACCCAGCTTTATGGTGTTTTTACCTTTGCTATGCTCGGTCACCTCTCGAATTATGTTGCCCCATGCGTCTTTCATCAAGGGGTTGTCGATATCAAAACCGGTAAATAGAGAACGCCCTTTTTCAACCTCTGGCTCTTGTGTTTTGATCCAATCAGGCAGGTTACTATTCCAAAATAACGCGAAACCAATACTGGTATCTGGATATGAACTTAACGCTTTTAATTGGTATTTGTTTATAGTCCCGTCTTGATTGATCAAATAAGGATTGATACTGGGCAGGTGATCAACATTACCTAAATGATCATTATAAAGGCGTGTGTCAGAAGTTGGATTGCCCATTGATTTAGAAAAGTAATCATATAAAAATACTGGCTTGCCATCACTATTAACAAACATGTCATCAGCTACATCAACATTATTCCAATCAACTTTGGCTACGGCTCTACGGTTAATTTCGCCCTTCATCACTTTCGTTAATGTGCTGATAGAATGATCGAGTATTTCAATAACCTTTTGTCTTTCAAAATCTGGTAAACCTGTTGCGTATTGCTCTTGTTTATCTTTAAAGGGCTGGTAGTTAGCAAAGAACTTTTGTGTTTCCGCTTTATTTGCTTCATCCCATTCTGCGTATTTTAAAAATTCATAAGCAAACCACACTGTGGTTTCTTCACGGGTAACATCTAACGATTTATTTTTTGCTTGCAACATCAAGCTTTCAAGCTTAGCCAGTTTGGCTACAGCCGTTTGCTCTAAAGGAGAATCAACAATAAAACCACGTTCACTAAGAGGAATGCTATTTGTCGATTCATTTTGCGGGCTAACCATTGAAGTTGTTTTTGATGTTGGAGCACACCCAGCCGCAAAAACAGCAAGCAAAGCCGTTGTAATTAAATTCTTAGCAAACATAAAATGTCTATCCTGTGTGGTAATAAGCTGACTTTTGAAATTAATTGACTATAGCAAGTATTTAATCAAACACATATAGGTATCACCTTTATATTAATGCGACCTAAAAACCTAAAAAAGGTTGAATAGATCAAAGAGGTGGCTGCCACAAGGAACAACCGAGTTGCCCCTACCTCAAACGACCAAGCATTGACATTCGCAATATCGGCTTGCTCATTTTACTGTAGAGCATATTTTATATGGCTTTTCCTGTGTAGATTTCAGCTTCCAACATCATTCTAAAGTCTTTAAACTGCTAATTTAGCTATCTTAATTAAGTAAAAAAATGAGCACTAACCTAAACAAACAAACCACTTATCTCTGTGTATTTTTATCGCTAATCATGATGACGGGTTGTGATTGGTTCACCGACAAAGCAATTACACAAGTCAATCAATTCATTCAAGATCAAAATATTGATAAAACCAAAGAAGAATGGAAAACCTCATTACCACAACCCATTGAGCTGACCTTCACCGAAGGCAAGCAGTATCTTTGGGAAATAACCACCAATAAAGGCATGATAACCATTCAATTGATGCCGGAAGTTGCTCCTATGCATACTTCTAGCACCATTTACCTCACAACCTTAGGATTCTATGACAACACTATTTTTCACCGTGTAATCAGTGGATTTATGGCACAAGGTGGTGATCCACTAGGCTCTGGAAGAGGCAACCCAGGTTATAAATATGCAGGCGAATTCAGTGACGAAGTCACACACACTGAAGCTGGATTACTAAGCATGGCCAACTCTGGACCTGGCACTGACGGTAGCCAATTTTTTCTTACCTTTGCCCCCACGCCATGGCTAGATGGTAAGCACACTATATTCGGTAAAGTCATTGAAGGGATGGAAGTATTAAAAATCCTTGAAAGCTTAGGCTCCAGAAGCGGAAAAACCAGCGAAGAAATAAAGCTAATAAGTGCTCAAATTTTAGTCCAGTAGATGGGATTAAATTTGCAAAAAGGAACGGGTTAATCCAAACAAATTAAACATACCGATTGATTAATCACAAGATACACGATCAATATAAAACAGTGCCAGAAAATAATATGGCACTGTTTTATATTTCAAATTAAAGCCTATAATTATCAGACTTATTACCCTGAGTGAGCAGTAACTAACTTACCATTTAAGTTATCAATCACGTCCTGTGCACTATAACTATCTTCATTGGGTTTAAGCCCTTTACCTAAGCGTATTTCTAAGATGCTATGCACTTCTTTTCGCTCATTACTCATACCAGCGTTAATATTCACTCCTACTTGAGTAGATGGACGACTATAAGTCTTACAAGTTAACAAGCCACAATGCCTTTCCACTTGACGTGTTTGCGATACACCAACAGAAGAAGCAGGTTGAAGCTTTTCTGACTCAACAAAGGTTTCTTTGCTGGTTACAACAAACCAATCATAACCTTGTTGCTGGGTTAATTGAGCAGAACGTAACAATGCATAGTCTGATGCATCCGCTACTGTTTTTGAGTAACTTTTAAACTGCACGCGATAGCGATCGTCAGTAATTTTTTGTTCACTATAACCTACCGAACCATTAGTGGCCGGTCTAAAATCAGGCTTACTTGCACAACCAGACAATAGTAATAATGCAATTGAAAAAATAATTGTAATAAGTTTCATAAATCACCTCTTTATTGCGTTTTAGACTGCCAATCCTGTTGGATGGCTTGTTGCTCTTGAGTTCTATCTAGTGGCGCACCACTGATCATTTTATCTATCATCTGATCTAACTGTTTATTACTTGATGCAGTCTGATAATCCCCAGTGTTTTGTGTTCCTTGCTCGGCTGATTGCACTGCAACTTGCCAACCATCACTGTGTTTACAGGCTATTTGTGCGCTACTTCCTTGGTTACTTACCATTTGGTATTGACGACAAAACTGCCGCTCTGTATTGGTAAAACTCAACTGTGCGGTAACTGCTTCACCCTCAGCTAAATAACGTGTATCACCACTTAAGGTGTTATCTAAAACCGCCGCGACTTCTGCAGACAAACCTGTTTGCTTAGACTGTTGTGAAATGCTCAACATTCCCACCGCCACTACTAAGGCAACACCCGCCGCCATTGAATAAGGCGTACTGATTTGTGATGTCACTTTTTGCCATTTCGAAATTTCTACCACTTTATTGTCTGTAGGTAATTCTGTATTAGCGTGTTTGGCATCTATTTGTTGCGCTAACGCCACTATTTTTGCTGGTACTGGTGTTTGATCAATCTGCTGCGCATGTTCTACTACCCATTGGTCCACTTGTGAAAGTTCGGCCATACGCATCACTAAATCATCGTCAGTCTCTAGAGCTAACCTCACTTGTTCCATATCTTCTGGTGCCAGTTCAGCATCTAAAAATGCACTTAACATCTGGTCAGTTATCTTCATGAATTTTCTCCTAATACTTGTGGATTAACCAAATTCAACAAGGAACTTCTGGCTCTCGACAAACGACTCATCACTGTGCCCACTGGCACTTCTAAGGTTGTCGCCACATCTTTATAAGACATGCCTTGTAAAGCCACTAAGGACAATATAGAACGCTGGTCTTGGGGTAAGGTATCCATAGCAGTACTGACCTTAGCTAACATTTGTTTTGATTGTTGTTGCTGACTTGAATCAACTGTCACTTGTTCTTGCAGCTCTGGCGCCTGTGTTGCATTTTGTCTCACTTTGCGTGAACGGTACTCGTCGATCCACACATTACGACAGACCTTAAAAGCCCACTTAATAGTTTCTACATCTTCAGGCATACCTTTGCTCAAGATCTTTTCAAATGTAATTTGTACCAAATCATCAGCATCGGCTGTGTTACCCGTTAATGAATAGGCAAAGCGTCTTAACATGGGTATGATATTTTCAAAGGATTCATTCATTGTGTTTACTCTTTTTTGCTCAGTTACAAAGGTAACGGATGAGCTTTATTTTTATTCCCAAAAAAATGAAATTTATTTTTTGCTGAAACGTTAACCCTATAAGTTTCTTTATTTCAGCACGAGGTCACTATGATATTAAGCAAAGTTACATTCTTTAGTTTACTAGCGTTTAGCCAAATAACATCTGCACAGCTGGTTAATACTAGCGGAATTGTAAACCAGGTGGGCCAGATACCTGGCACTATTGAACGTATCAGCGATCGTCTACCAAAGCCCAAAATTGACACTCCCTTCGCCTTGACTAGCCTACCGCCAATTGAAGATGTGATCACAGAGCCTCTGGATCTATTACCGAAAACATTGCCTATTGGCACAAATGTCAGCAAACCAGTATTAATAGAAGTGGAAGTAGAAAATGGCTGGCGTGCCATTAAAAACCAATGGATGGTGCTAGCCGACGCCAAAAGCGAACAAGCATTAATTAAGCTAGGCGCGACAATCAGATCAAGCAAAGTATATCAAGGTTTAGGCCTGAACTTATTGCACTTTACTGTACCTGATAGATTTGACGGTAAACCGCAATTAGCACAACATTTAACAGCAGAAAGTCGAGCCACCCTCGACCGAAACCATATTTACCAAGCACAAAATAAAACCACTCACGCTGCCACAACTACCGAGACGACTCAAGCTGCAGTTTGTGAGGCTGCTGTCAAAATAGGCATGATCGACAGCGCCATAAATCAACAACATAGAGCCTTTAAAGCAGCAAAGATCACCGCCAAATCATTTTTAGTTGCTGGGTTAACCTCGCCTACACACCATGGAACCGCAGTGGCCAGTGTGCTGGTAGGCAAAGCAGATCAACTTTCACCTTTATTACCTAATGCACAACTCTACTCTGCACAAGTGTTTTACCAGCAATCAGATTATGCTCAAGGCGCCACGTTAAGTGCCATGATCGAAGCACTTGATTGGTTAGTTGAAGAAAAAGTATGGGTGATTAATATGAGCTTAGCGGGGCCAGATAATAGTATCTTGCAGCGGGTAATTTCGGCTGCAACCGATAAAGGTGCATTTATTGTAGCGGCTGCAGGTAACGAAGGTCCAGCGGCAACACCAGTTTACCCAGCAGGCTATGCTGAAGTAACGGCTGTCAGTGCCATTGACGCTAAGTATCAACCGTATCGCTGGTCTAATCGTGGCGACTACATCGACTATGCGGCGTTAGGAGTTAACGTTTTAACTGCTCAAGCAAAACAGGGGTTAGGCAAAGAATCGGGCACCTCAATGGCCGCCCCTGTAGTCTCTGCGGCATTGGCTTGCTTACTAAATCAGTCAACTGATATTCATAATGATGGAAGAAAGGAAGTACTTACAAACCTATCTAAACAAGCCATAGATATGGGCCCCAAAGGTAGAGACCCTATCTATGGATTTGGGGCAATTAGAAGGTAAAGTTGATACCAAGGCTGGTAATATTTTGCTGGTAAGTCTGGGTCGAAATTAAAGACTGGTAGTCACCATATTGCCACTGGGTGATAACCGACAAATTGTCTAATACATGCAGTTGCCAATTAGCTTCTATTATTTTTCTATTTTCGTCTCTTTCAATATTTTCATTGCCCTGTAGCGATTCTAGGGTAACGCTTTGGTAGTCCTTTTTCTGATACCGTAGACCCAATCCCACTTTTGATGACAAACCAAACATATTAAATTTGTGGGTTACTTTGCTATTTAAACCCAATGCCCAATAGTCAAATTGCTGCTGTGCTGCGTTTTCTTGCTCGCCATTGACCCCAAGCAACAACATAGTATTGGCACCGTTCAAAAAATGAAATAAATCAAGATTAACACCTACTCCTGTAGTGTCTCGTGATGGTAAATCTGTAAACAGCTTATTTTTATATTTAACACTAGAACGCAGATAAGTTTCGGGCTGTAAAAACTTGCCAAGATACATACTCACTTGTTGATATTCTAAAAATGTATTCCCTGCAAGACGGGCACTTACCCCATCAATACGCACGCCTAACTCACTGCTTTGTAACTGATAACTACCGTCTACACTGATTTGATGTAAAGCCAAATCATATTGAGAATATTCCCTATATTGTTTTTGATTGTATGCATAACTGGCAGTGAGTTTAGCTTTGTCTGTTGCTTGCCACTTAGCCTTTACCGAACCATATAATTCATGACCCGAGTCACTTTGTGCAGAAACATCGTCTAACTCATCAACACTTAAAGCAGAATTATGCATCAGCCCTGCGCCTAACTTAGCGTTAAGTACAAAATCAGACTGATTATCAGCCCACACTAAAGAGCTTGAAGTTAAGGCCAAAACAGAGGTTATAGTATTAAGAGATAGTTTCATTTTGATCACCCATCAGGTAGAAGGACGCCGGCTAACAGCCGGCGTAAAGTTGAAGAGAGGTAGTGTTTTTAGATACCTAGGTCTAGGTCACTATTGATGCTATTTACCACTTCGGTAGCGGTCACTGTGGCAACTTCAGAACTCACTTGCTCTGTCACTATAGAGCTAATTTGATTACTCACAGTTTGCGATACCGAACTCTCTGCATTACCTGCAATGTTGTCGGCAATCGAAGTGCTGATAGATTGTTCGATAACTTGAGTTGCTTGAGTCGCTACGTCAGTATTAACAAGCTGTTCAACATTAGTAGAGGCATTACTGGCGAGCTCTGTTGCGCGACTCAAAGAAATAGCATTGTTTAGCTCAGGTGCTTCTAACATGTCAGTACTTGCAGTATCAGATTCTTCGATAGACTCTGCTTCACTTATGACTTCAAAATCTTCTGACGTTGAAGTGTCTGCTGTGGCTGCGTTTGGCATACTCAGTGACGACACAGCGGACAGACCATTACTGACTAACACAGAGGTTGATTGGCCAGCTGAACTAGATATATCTGCCACCTGAGCCAATGAAACCCCATTATTCAGTTCTGGTGCTGCTGGCATGTCAGTGGTTGCAGTATCAGATTCTTCCATAGACTCTGCTTCAGTTATGACTTCAGACTCTTCTACTGCCGAAGGATCTGTATTCGTCACTCTTAGTGCAGATACAGCAGACAAACCATTGCTTATTAACACAGACCTTGATTGATTAGTTGTTTGAGTAATATTTTGACTGTGATTGGCTACTAGGTTATGACTTAAGTCAGTGCTGTTTTGACTAGCAGATTCCGTACTTTTCTGTGCAGCTGTTTCTGTTTGTTGTTGCTCAGAACTTGTATCGGTATTGGCTTGAGCATTAGTGTCATTCGACGCAGTCGAGTCAGATTGCACATTCGCATCTGCCTTGCCCTGCTCAGTATTCATACTTTGCGACACACTGGTTTGATTATTAAATTGAGTGCTTTGACTGACTTGCACATCTGCCGCCAAAACTGAACCAGAAAAATGTGCTACACCTGCGATTACCATAATATTTACAATTTTATTTAACTTAGTCATTTTCATTTCCTCGTGTTTTTTTAGATGACACTGAGGTAACGAATGGAAAATAGATTTATTCCCAAAGAATAAAATTAATTAAAAAACGCAGTTTAAAGCCAAAGAGATTTTTACAGCAAAAACCAAACACTAGAATATGCAACTAAGGTTAAAAATCGCCCAATTTTTAAACTAATGAATTTGCGAACAGTAGATTATTTAATCTTCAACTAGACATAAGGCATAGCGCTACTTACTGATTGCTGCAAACCTGAAACAAAAGTTATAATTCGCTAAAATTTACCTGAGGTAACTGCTCAAATTCGGGTTTAGCAAATAGGTATCCTTGCATTAAAACAATACCTGCATCCCTTAACCATTCCATTTCTTCTTTTGTTTCTATGCCCTCAGCTAAAGGGAGCACGTTGAGGTCATGAAATAAATTCAAACAGTTTTTAATAATAAATTGACGAGACTTATCTCGATCGATATTACGAATAAGATCCATATCAATCTTGATTATATTCGCCTGAAAATCAGCCAACAATCCTAATCCAGAATAACCAGAGCCAAAGTCATCAATAGCAGTGGTAAATCCCATCGACTTATAATATTCAACTATTTCTTTAATAAAGTCTGTGCTCTCAATTTTCTCAACTTCAGTAAATTCAAACATGATTCTTTCAGTTGGAAAATCGTAAGTTTGAGCGGCTTCTAAAGTAGTACGAATACATCTCTCTGGTTTATAAATAGCTTTGGGAAGAAAGTTTATACTAAGCATAGACTGGAGTTTTAATTTAGCAGCTAAAGCGATAGCTTTAACCCGACACAGTTGGTCAAACAAATACCGATTATCGTCGTCAACTTTAGATATGATAGAAAACGCCGATTCATTATTTAAGCCCCTGACTAGTGCTTCATAGCCAAAAACATCTTTAGCTTGAATATTAATAATAGGCTGAAAAGCCATAGTAAAATCAAAATCTAGCTGTTCATCTGAGCATTTATTACATTGAAATCGGTCATAAACTATCGGGGATACGTCCATTATTAACTACCTATTTAACACTTCAGCTTTACTAAAGTAATTATTCAATCATATACAATTTATATCGTTAATATTAACTATTAAATTAGCTTATAAATTTTATAACGCTCGAGTATTTGCATATTAAAATATGTCTTAGTATTGAAAATTAGCAGCAAGGGCAAGTATTGCGTTAACATACGGCAGCATCCAGATTTTGGCTGTTAGTGCAGTTCAAGCAAACGAGGTCATGGATTTAGAGGCATATTTACCTGATGCAACACTAACGGCTGGAATCCACGGAGTTATGAAACAATGATTTTCAGGTTGAGCAATAGCCATTCGTTTCGCACACTGTAGCCAACTAAAGTTAGCCATTTAGAATTTCTTGATATAACACTAGGAGTGCTTAAATCGTGAGTAAAAGTATCGAAAAAGCTGTTTCTTCGATTCATACAGCTAAAAAATGGATGTCATTTATTGTTCTTGTTTTGATGACAATAATTGTCGCTATCGCCATAGTAGAACTCGGTATTCTTCTTTATTTAGACTTGTTCGACTCAACAGATGATGTTCTGTTTCTTGAAATAGATGAATTGTTTCGAATTTTTGGTTTCTTTTTTATTATTCTCATTGGATTCGAACTAATAGAGACAGTAGAAATGTATTTCAAAGATAATATTATTCATGCAGAAGTTGTTTTATTGGTGGCTGTAATAGCCGTTTCTCGGAAGGTTATTTTACTTGATTTAGAAAAGTATGATCCTATCGCAATAATAGGTCTAGGCATTATTATTACTGCCCTAGGAGCCTGTTATTGGCTTATCAAGGTAAGCTTCAGAGGTAAAAACAGTAGCTAGGTTCGAGCTCAAATATAGGCTAGCAGTTAGTGTGTTTTCTAGCTCTTAGCAACCCATGGCTCGTATCCGCTTGATTCTGCTTTATACCTATCTATTCCCGACTATACTCATATATAAGCAGATATTAAAACTAGCATCTGTGCCTTATAAAGTCCTTGATTGAATAATACTGAAGGCTGTTCCATAATCAGGTGAATGACTAAATTTTGTACTGTTAGTTCGTTCTAAAGTATTGATGCGTTTCCCTAACTAAGTAGTATTCCCATATGAATGATGAGCCAAATAATAATCCACCAAACCAATCAGGGCTGTTAATATTTTGGCATGAACTTAAACGTCGTAAAGTCATTCGTGTCGCATCGGTTTATATTATTACGGGTTGGATTATCATTCAGGTGGCAGCTGCCACCTTTCCCACTTTTGGCATCCCCCCTTGGGCTTTCCGATTTATTATATTAATGGTGATCCTCGGACTTCCTGTTGCCTTAATCCTTGCTTGGGCATTTGAACTAACCCCTGATGGTATAAAAGCAACCCACAACGTAGAAAAAAACACTCATTCGGAAGTTGAACTACAAGGATTGGCAAAAAAACGCAATTTGCGAGCTTATGCTTTAGGTGCCTTGCTACCGACTCTGATTTTTGGCGCCTTGGCATTGTTTTTTTATCTACAGACTGATAATTCAGGAGCTGAACTTAATCTGGCTACAGTGGAGAGTAAAGTCGATAAAAAATCTATCGCTATGATGCCTTTGCTAAATATGAGTTCCAATGCAGAGAATGAGTATTTCGCGGGTGGTATCCACGAGGATATACTAACGAACCTATCACGAATTAAAAATCTTCAAGTGATATCTCGTACTTCTATGATGAAGTATGCGGCCTCAGAAAAAACCTTAAAAGAAATCGGTACCGAGTTAGCAGTGGATTTCATTGTAGAAGGCTCGGTGCGGCGTATTGGTAATCATGTTCGGGTAACCATTCAGTTAATTAACGCCAATAACGACCTGCATCTCTGGGCAAATAATTTTGAACGAGAACTATTAGATGTTTTCGCCACACAAAGCGAGCTAGCCAAAGAAATTAGTAATTCCTTGCAGTTAGAGATACAACCCGATTCGGTAGGTACTCTCGAAGGTATGCCTACATTCAGTGTCAAGGCTTACGACTTGTATTCCAGAGCAGTGAGCCTGGAAAAAACAGAAGGAGCATCAGAAGAAAGTACTATGCAGCGCCGTAAAATGCTTGAAGAAGCCACTGCCACGGATTCTGATTTTGCACAAGCATGGGCTTTATTAAAGAGGATCTATGATTATCAATTAACGCGTATTGTGGCAGCGAATTGGTATCAAGAAGCAACAGATAAAAAAGCAGTTGCCGCACAGCTCCGTGAAAAATCACAGCGCGCCTTAAGTAAAGCAGTGGCACTTGCTCCAAATAACGTGGAAACATTGCTATCTCAAGCGGTTGACCATTCCTGGCCAAAGAGCATTGAAAAAATGCAAGACCATAAGGATATGTTAGATCATATCATTGCAAAATATCCAAATAATGCTTATGCGTGGTATCACTTAGGGTGGTGGCATTCCCACAGACGTGATTTAACTGACCAGAATCCACTACCTTTTTTTAAAGATGCAGCTTTGGCTTTTGAAGAAGCTCTGAGATTAGATCCCTTCAATGCACGTATGCTAAGTGCTGTGATGAAATGGTATAAAGACCGCGGCCGTCAAGAGGACGTCACACGTATTGCAGCACGACTCGTGCAAATACTTCCAGAAACAGCCCAAGACCGCTCTCTAATTCGAGTGTCTTGGAATTCAAGAAAAAATCAGATTGTTGCTGCTTTTTTACATACCGCTGATGAATCTTTTCTTGAGCAGTATAAAAGTGGTTTAAAAGAAGCTTTGCAGAAGGATGAATTTTACGAAGAATATGCAGGACGTTGGGATGAAATAGACCTGAGTATATTCAACAACGACGAACAGAGAGTTCTCGATATTTCACGTTTACCCTTCGAGTTAAAAGAAAAAGGCTGGAATCCGACATTGTTTGCGATCATCAATGCAACGGCAATGCATGTGTACCTCAACCGAGGAGAGATGGGGCAGGCACTTGTTCAAGCTAAGAATATTGTAGACAACAAAGCCGTCATACTTTCTTCAGTAGTGAAAAAGTGTCCCTGTACCCCTGGAATTATAGCCAGCGCATATACCGTTTTAGGGGACATTCCTCAAGCCAGACAAACATTAGAAAAGCTGCAGGGCCAGTATAGAGTAAGTAAGAGTAATCACATCATCGGAATGTCGAAAATTGACCTCGAACAAGCTGTAGCAATCGCTTTTAGTGAGAAGGCCAAGGATCCAAAATGGAGTGGCTTTGACGATATAGCTGCCTACCATATGATAAACCGTGAATTCCTTGCCCATCCCAAAGTACAACAATATTATGTACAAGAAGGTAAGTGGCTTAACTATCTAGCCGACCGCGTCCCTGAGTATGCAAAGTATAAACCTGCGGCGCACGAGTAAAAGTAGAATATTGCAGAGTGAAGAAGACTAAGCAGCAAAAACAGTGGCGAGATCCTAGATTCGAGCCACGAGAAAAGTAACAGCAGATCCTATCTCCTGCTTTTAAAGCCCTGGATTCGGGCCTAAAAGCTCACCGGAATGACAAATTAGAAAGGGTGTAGAATGACGACGACGGTAATCGTCATGCCTGCATGTCGTTAGCAGGCATCGTTTTTTAGCAGAAACCCAGACTTTTTCTTCTATCTTTGGCCTTTCACTGCTTTATTCTACACCCTCTTTAATCTCGTATCTATTTACTACCTCCTATCTACTGCTCTTTCTGCATTCCTCGATGCTCGTAGCCTAATAGCGGCTTCTATTCATCATCCTCAACCAAGGTCATCAATGAGGTATTCCCCCCCGAAGCTGTAGTATCAATACTAATGGTTTTTTCGGTTAACAAACGTTGGATTAAGTTATCGTTATATTCAGCGGTGATCACTGGCAGTATTGCCCCTTCTCGCTCAGCTAGTTTTTGTGCCATATAGGCACTACGTGTACTGTTACTGTCGATAACCACACCAGCCAATTTATCTTCATTCAATAAAGCCTCTAGGTGAGTAAGTTTAGCCACCTGTAACACGCCTTCTGGCGAACCTGTGGCAATAAACTGATTGCGAAACTCTATAGCTTCAGCGTAGAACAAGTCAGATACAACGGATATCACCACGTTTCCGGTGGCCAAAGCAGTCACAATAGACAATGCCCAATATTCAAAGGTTACATTTTTGTCGGCAAAACAAAGTAAAATACCTCTCGGTTCGTAATACAACACATTGGATTCACCAGTTGGCCCAGGCAACACTCTAGGTTTTCTTAAATGTTTTTCGATACTGATTAGTTGCGAACGTGCGGTAGATAAAGTGCGATTTAAATCTTCTGCTAGATCATCAACTATATCAACGTTAGATATTTTCGCTAATAGTTGACGTACCGCCGAAATACGGGTGTTAAGCACAGTTAAACGCCAGTCACTTTCTGCCACTTCAGACTTTTGCATGATTTCACGAGCTTGTTGACTGGCTTGCTCATCACTTTGCAATGCAAGATCTAAAGTAATTACATCATCAGAAACCTCTTTAGGTGTGGCTTTTTCTATCATTAAACGGGGTAAATAGTTTGGTCCACCGGCTTTAGGGCCTGTGCCTGACAAACCACGACCACCAAATGGCTGCGCGCCAACTATGGCACCAATCATATTGCGATTAATATAAACATTGCCGCAGCGGGATAACTTAGCTAACTCAAAGGCGCGTTCTTCAATACGCGAGTGAATCCCCATAGTTAAACCAAAACCTGTGGCATTGATATCGTGAATAACTTGCTCTAACTGATTAGCCTTAAAACGTACTATGTGTACGCAAGGGCCAAAAACTTCTTTTTCTAGCACATTAATATTATCGATTTGGTACAAACGTGGAGCAAAAAATGTCGAGTTTTCAGCTACCCCAGAAATATCACTTTGATATAACAAGGTCGCTTTATTCTGCATATCGGCCACATGTTTGTTCAATGTGTTCAGCGCTTTTTCATCAATCACCGGTCCTACGTCAGTAGTCAATAATGCTGGGTCACCAATATGTAACTCTTTTAATGCGCCTATCAACATTTCAGTCACACCATCAGCAATATCTTCTTGGAGAAACAAAATACGCATCGCAGAACAACGTTGCCCTGCACTTTGAAAGCCTGAAGAAATTACGTCATCCACTACTTGTTCAGGTAAAGCAGTCGAATCCACTATCATGCAGTTTTGCCCGCCAGTTTCGGCAATCAGCGGCACTTGTTCTCCACCTCGGCTAGCAAGAATTTGTGAAATTAAGGTGCCTGTTTGGGTCGAACCAGTAAACATTACCGCTTTAATCCGCTCATCAGGGATCAAACATTCACCCACTTGTGCACCAGGGCCAATCACCACTTGCACTACATCTTCAGGCATACCTACAGATTCCATTAACTCAATGGCCCGTAAGGCAATTAAACTGGTTTGTTCTGCAGGTTTAGCCAGCACGGTGTTACCTGTCACTAACGCTGCTGCCACTTGACCTAAAAAAATGGCTAAAGGGAAGTTCCAAGGGCTAATACATAACACCACACCACGAGAAGAAAGCCTGTCATCTTCGGCTAATTCTTCCGCGCGGGCGGCGTAATAACGGCAAAAGTCGACAGCTTCTCTTACTTCATCAACCCCGTCTTTGGTGACTTTACCCGCTTCTTTAATACACAAGCCAATCAACTCGTCCATATGTCTTTCTAAAATGTCACTGGTTCGGCGCAATACATTGGCACGTTCGCCCACAGGGGTTTGCGACCAGCTAGCAAAAGCCGTATGGGCTTTATTTAGTTTGCCCAACATCTGTTCTTGGTCATCATATTTATGATAACCAATAATTTCCTCATGATTAGCTGGATTACGCACAGGATGGCAATCTTCAGGCACCGCATCTTGATTGAGTTGATGTTCGTTAAACCAACGATCAAGAGAATACTTGAGCGGTCCAAGGGTATTGATATCAGTGACATCTAATCCTTTCGAATTAAATCTTTCATTGCCGTATAAATCGATAGGTTTGAGTATTTGATCATTGTACTTATGTTTTAAACGCTGGGTTTTTTCTACTGGGTCTTCTAATAAAGATTCGACTGGACGAGACTCATCCACAATGGCATTGACAAAAGATGAATTAGCCCCATTTTCTAATAAACGACGCACTAGATATGCCAATAAATCTTCATGATCACCTACAGGTGCATATACTCGGCATTGAATATTATCAACAGTCACAATTTGGTCGTATAAAGTATCGCCCATACCGTGCAAACACTGAAATTCAAAACCTTCTTTATCGTCACCGGCTAACTCTAAAATGACCGAGGCGGTATAAGCATTGTGGGTAGCAAATTGAGGATAAATAGTATCGCGATAATCTAATAGGCGATTAGCACAAGCATGATAAGACACGTCAGTTGAATACTTACGGGTAAACACAGGAAAATGATCTAAGCCGTCTTTCTGGGCATTTTTAATTTCTGTATCCCAATAAGCCCCTTTAACCAAGCGTACCATCATCATACGGCCAACACGTTTGGTTAGGTCTCGTAACCAGTCAACCACAAACAAAGCACGTTTTTGATAGGCTTGTACGGCTAGACCAAACCCATTCCAACCTTTAAGGTCTTCGTCACTGAATACTATCTCAATGATATCTAAAGAAATATCCAACCGTTCTGATTCTTCAGCATCCACAGTTAAACCAATATCGTATTTTTTGGCTAACAAACAAAGCTGCTTTAATTTAGCGGGGATTTCAGCCAGTACGCGCTCTCTATGAGTGAATTCGTAACGGGGATGAATCGCCGATAACTTCACCGAAATGCCCGGACTTTTGCGCGGCCCTTTGCCTGCTGCAGCCTTACCTATAACTTCTATAGCATCGGCATAGGAATCAAAATAACGCTGAGCATCTTCAGTGGTGCGCGCCCCTTCGCCTAACATATCGTATGAATATACGTAGCCATTACGTTCTTTTTCTTCGGCTCTTAGTACCGCGTCTTTGATGTTTTCACCCATCACAAACTGTCGACCCATGATCTTCATGGCGACATTCATCGCTTTACGAATAACCGGTTCACCTACTCTACCAATCAGTTTTTTAAGGATGCCAAAATTTTCTTTTTGCCGTTTATCCGCATAGTTCACCATACTCCCCGTCATCAATAAGCCCCAAGACGAGGCATTGACAAA
This sequence comes from Paraglaciecola sp. L3A3, assembly GCF_009796765.1. NCBI lineage: Bacteria > Pseudomonadati > Pseudomonadota > Gammaproteobacteria > Alteromonadales > Alteromonadaceae > Paraglaciecola > Paraglaciecola sp. L3A3. The sequence continues at coordinate 546,767 of NZ_CP047023.1, read as the reverse complement.
AAAGGAGTCACTATTGCCTAAATGTGGTGTCCATTTTCCTTTAGATAATTTATCGCGGATCAATTCATCTTGAGTTTCTTTATCAGGTACACGTAATAAGGCTTCGGCCAAACACATGAGCACCACACCTTCTTCTGAAGACAAAGAATATTCATTTAACAAAGCATCAATACCACCGTGACCTTCTTGCTCGCGACGAATACGCAGCACCATAGTTCTAGCACGTTCCCAAGCACGACTACGGGCACGCATATTGACTTCTGCATCGGGCAAAATATGATCGACAGCTAAGTTTTCTTCGATGCGATAAAAGTCTCTGATTTTCTGACGGATTGGGCAAGTGGCGGTTAAAGTACCGTTAAATAACATAGTTCACCTCATAGTATGAAAAGAAAAGCAGTGGCATTACCTAAGGCTTAACACTAAAAATAAAATAACAGGGCCTACGCTACCGCACATAAGCTGATTATTCAAAAGGAGTGGGGAATACTTATCAAAAAAACCACCTTTATTGATAAATGATACCAATCAATAAAGGTGGTATGAGGGATTTACCTTGTACTGGGTGAGTTTTACAGCTTATTTACCCGTTTAAATTGCTCTTGCTCTAAAGCTTGGGCACTCACTTCAATAGCATTGGCTAATTTTTTAGATAGCTTGATAGGAACAGGCAGTTCGCCACCTAACAGCTTATATAATTCACTACCGGCTGCTAAAAAAGCACCACTACCATACACTTCTGTTTTATCAGGCCAAGCTTGGCCTGGCGCAGCGCCAATTGGTTGCACATACCCCAACATACCGTCTTCGGTAATATGACTAGTTAACGCCGACCAAGCTTTTAGAATACGGGGTAAATACTGCTCTTTGTTTAATAAACCGTTATTCACCCCCCAAGCTAAACCGTAAGTGAAAAACGAGGTGCCACTGGTTTCAGGTGTTGGATAGTTTTGTCCATCTAACAAACTCATTGACCAATGCCCTTGCTGCATTTGTGTCTCTTTTAGTGTTTGGGTCATACGTAAATATAACTTTTTAAAATAGGCATAATGTTTTGACTGAGGATCCAATTCATCCATCACTAAGGTCAAGCCTGCATACACCCAACCATTACCACGTCCCCAAAACACTTTTTTATCATTAACTAACTTGCCTATATAAATGTTGTCACGGTAATACAAACCCTCTGCCGGATCATAAAGGTGATCAGTTGTGGCTTTAAATTCTTCTACCATCCAGTCTAGGTATTTATCATCGCCTGTTATATTCGACATTTTTGCCCAAACAGGGGGAGACATAAACAAGGCATCACACCAAGTCCAACGTTCAAGATGTTTGTAATTGTCTAAGGTTATGGGCTGCTGACTAGGATGAGCCATAATGTATTCTAGGCTTTGTTTGGTTTTGGCTAACATAGAGGCGTCATTGTAACGACGATATAAATCTAAATATAACTGACCCACTATATGATCATCAGCATGATACATCCTACTGTGTAATGCCCATTCACCTTGCTCAGCAATACTCTTTAACCATTCTTGGTATCTTGGGTCTCCCGAAATACTGGCCCACTTCAACATGCCTACATATAAGGCACCATTGGTCCAATCTAAAATATGATGGGGCTTGTTTCTTTTGGGATTAAATACGTCACGAAAATGTTCAATCTGCCAATCAGCCACACGTTGCATATCTAACGCTATGACTGAAGTATCAAGACTTGTTAGCGGTGTTTTGTCTATAGGCTTTTGCGCGCAAGCCATTAACAAAAATGTTATAGCTGCCAACGACAAGTTATTCATATACTTCACCATATATTTCTCCGAGATTATTTATGAGTGTTGTAATGCTTACTTAGCTATTGTGCCAACCCTGCTACATTTGGCAAGTTGATATCAACAGCTTTCAATGAGTCGAATTAATTAAGGTGTGAGAATGAGATTTTACTAGGATTGAAAACAAGCACTAAGTACAATGCTTGTTTTCAATTTAATACTGAGGGGGGTATTGCAAACTTTTATACTTCAACTTCTATATCACTTTCATCGTAATCGCCAATATCGGCATCATCTAAAGTTGATTTAGATGCAGAGCTATAAAGTGTAAAAAAGTTACGTTTAGTTCTAGATAAACGCACGTATTTGGACCACGTTTTTTCAACTTTTGTCTCTGCTTGTTCTTTACCCATCATCACCTGCACAAAACGCTTTTCTTCGTCAGTTTCAGGGGATAACTCTCCCATCTCCAATCCCAAAAGACTATGTCCATAGGCACTTAAGATGTCAGATTCAGCAATACTAAAATCACCAGACTTTTTAAAACCACGGGTGAAATTTACCGGATCACTGTATATTTTGTCACCAAGTCGAATATTGATAGAATTCATTAATCTGCTCCTAAAAATCTGCTATTTCAAGAATGTTTAAAACAGGCTTGTTTTAAACAAAAATGCAGAATAAGAAAAACAAAATATTTTTTTCATCACGACAAGTTTTTTTGAAAACAACAAATAATTTGCCATAGACCCAGCTATCACATGACTAAAAGCAGTACCCCAACCGTAGCTATAAGTAAAGATATCAAAGCTTTAATAGGGTGACTAAAATACAAGCTTTCATATTGTCCCGCTTGTTGTTTTGGCTTTTTACCGGTCAACATGGCTTTAATTAAGTTTTCTTTTTTCACCAATACATAAAAGAATACCGCTACCAGATGCAACCAAATAGCCGCTAAAATAAAGTTAAAACTCAAAGCATGAATTTTCGTCAACCAATCAGACGTGTCTTTCGACACGCCATCAGCTAACGACCCAGAAAAACCTAAATCATTGTTACTGTATAAGCCTGTGATAGTTTGTAATAACAACAAACTCAATAATAAAACTACCATCCAAGCGCCAGCAGGATTATGCCCACTATGATAATCATCTTTTGCATTAACTGGCGCTTTTGCTTGAAGCGACCCTTTTAAATAACTTAAGGCTTTATTCGGACTCGTCATAAAATGACTAAATCTAGCTGTGGTAGAACCCACAATGCCCCACAGCAAACGGAATAAAACTAAAGATAACAGCGTATAACCAAAAATTTCATGGGCCAATATCCAACGGTTTTCCATGGTGATCCAAGCACCTGCAACACAAATCACAATAGCCCAATGAAATACACGAATAGCTAGGTCCCAAACCTTCACTGAGCTCATAACGATTTCTCCACAATAACCAATTTAGTCCCTACGCTTTTGAATAGTGCTATTTGCTGGGGGGTGATCATATTTTTATCTAATACTACGTTTTGTAACACTGCTAAATTAATTAGTTGATTCAATCCAACTGACGAGATGTTAGCGCCCACAAGATTAAGAGAAATAAGGTTTTTCATTTTACTAATGTTAGCTAATCCTTTATCTGTTATCGCTGTATGACGCAGATCCAAGTGAGTGATAGCACTAAAAACAGGGGCAAAATCAGCTAACACAGAATCAGTTAATTGAACTTTTAAAATTAACCCAGACAAAAATAAATCAGCAGATGTACGGGCGGTATAACTTAAACTTGTTGGGTATTGGTGTTGTAAGTTTTGCACTGCAGCGAGCAAAGGCTCTCTGGCTAATTCGATGGCATGCATATCGGTTTCGGCAAAAGTAATATCGCGTACTTTTTCAGGAGCATGGGGGAAATGACTCGCGGTTAACTCTCCAGAGGCACCTTGTTTTAACCATTGCCTGAGTACTTCAATTTCGTCTGCAGTTTGTCTATCACGGCCGTAAGGCGGCATAGCTAAGCGATCTTGTTCGGGTAGCAACATACGTTCTAGCAGAATACTGTTTTCGCCGTCCATAAGAATATTGCCAGTTCGACCACCAAAACTTGTCTGCCGAAAACTATCTAAACGTAGATGGCCCTTAGCTTTGTTGTCGTCGTGACAACCTATACAATATTTGTCAAACACTGCTTGTACACGTTCATTATAAAAAGAATGATCTGCTGCTTGTAACTTGGCTGATAGCCCGATGGATTCTTTTACTAATTGTTTTAACTCCGCATTATTGACAACTAACAGCACTAAGCCAGCTAAGGTTAACAACAAAACGGCAGAAAAATACTGCTTAGCAGTGAGTTTAGTTTGATTTGTCACTCGTTCACCTAGGCCAATAGCTGAGAAATAATATGGGCTTCATTCACACCTGTTAGACCTTGATCTAAACCTTGGTATCTGTAGGTAAAAGACTTATGGTTAAAACCTAATAAATACAAAATAGTGGCGTGAAAATCATGAATACTGACGGGATCTTTCACCACTTCGTAACCCATTTCATCGGTTTCACCATGACTATAGCCCGCTTTTACCCCGCCACCAGCCATCCACACAGTGTAAGCATTAGGATGATGGTCACGTCCTGCAAAGGCGTTGTCTTGACCGCCGCGATTTTCTTGCATGGGCGTACGACCAAATTCCCCCCCCCAAATCACTAAGGTGTCTTCTAACATGCCTCGTTCTTTTAAATCTGACAACAAAGCGGCTGTAGCTTGGTCTATGTCTTTACATTTATCTTTAAAACCATGGGTTAAAGACTCGCCTTGATTACTACCATGACTGTCCCAACCATAGTCAAATAATTGAATAAACCTGACGCCTCTTTCAGCTAGCCTGCGGGCGACTAAACAGTTATTGGCATAACTGGAGCCACTGACTTCTGCACCGTATTTTTCTAGTGTTTTTTCATCTTCTAGCTTGATATCAAAAGCATCCGAGGCTTCGGCTTGCATACGATAAGCCATTTCATATTGAGCAATACGGGTTAAGGTTTCGGGATCGCCCATTTCATCGTAGTTTTGTTGATTCAGTTTAGAAATAGCATCTAATACATGGCGACGTAGTGGCCGGCTTACCCCTTCAGGGTTACTTAAATATAAAACAGGATCGCCATTTGACCGGCATTGCACCCCTTGATAAGCGCTAGGCAAATAACCAGAGCCCCAAAGCTGTTTGCCTCCGTCTGGCGCTCGGCCGCCAGAAATCAACGCAATAAAACCCGGTAAATTTTGATTTACACTGCCTAAGCCATAAGAAGCCCAAGAGCCTAATGAAGGAGCGCCAGCACGGGCATTACCTGTTAGCGCCAAAATCTGCGCAGGGGCATGGTTAAATTGGTCCGTATGCATTGATTTAATAAAACACATGTCATCCACATGTTTTTCAAGATGTGGTAAACGATCAGAAATCCAAGTGCCACTTTCACCGGCTTGATGAAAAGGAAATTTTGGCCCCAATAATTTAGGTACCCCAGAAATAAACGCAAAACGTTTACCTTTAAGAAAAGATTCTGGAGACAACTTACCATCATACTTTTGTAATTCAGGCTTATAGTCAAACAGTTCTAACTGACTCGGCCCCCCTGCCATATGCATATAAATCACACGTTTAGCTTTTGCCGGATATGGCGGAGGTAAAGGTGCTAAAGGGGTACTTAAGGGCCGTGTATAATCAAATTTAGTACCACCACTAGCAAAAGCTGGTGCAGCCATAGACGATAAAAAAGCGCCACCTAACATAGCTCCACTATTTTTGATAAATTCACGACGGGTTTGTGCCTGAATTTTTGCCAGCTCTAACGCTTGTATTTCTGCATCGCTGGCATATTGATTTTGCTGTAAATTAAAAAAACGTTTCATTGCCTACCTCGTCAATGCGCTATCAAGATTAAATATAATCGACGCCACTGCCGTCCATGCGCCTAGCTCATCCTCAGTACCCACTGAGGCGTACACTAAATCTAAAGTATCTTTCACTGTGGTTAACTCATCTTGTTTTGCGACTCTGCTCATGACCCGTAAAAAACCTAAATTTATTGCATTGTCTGCTGCTTGTTCTGAAGCAGAATATTTCGTTTTTTCTTCTATCATCAACTTGGCTAAGGATTGTGCCGCGTCGTGATAAACAGGGTCATTTAAAGTCACTAAAGCTTGTAATGGAGTATTGGTAGGAATGCGTCTAGCATGGCTAATTTCCCGTGACTCCATATCAAAAGTAACAAAACTAGGGTAGATATATTGGCGTTTGATAAAGGTATAAATTGCCCGTCTGTACTTGTCTTCACCTTCTGCATTTTTCCAATCTTTGATTGTGGTGCCTAAACGTCCCCAAATTTTTTCAGGCTGAGGGGGCATGACCCCAATACCGCCCATTTTGTTACTTAACAAACCGCTAGCGAATAAGGCTTGGTCTCGTATCATTTCAGCCGTTAAACGCTGTTTCGGGCCTCTAGACAACCAAATATTATCAGGATCTTTTTCTGCCTGTTCAGGCAGAATATTGCTTTGCTGCTGATAAGTGGCACTCGACACTATGAGCCGAACCAAAGCCTTTATATCCCACTGCATATCGTTTTTAAAAGTAAGTGCTAACCAATCTAGTAACTTGGGGTGAGTAGGCTTTTCGCCAATACTGCCAAAATCTTCTAAGGTTTCTACTATGCCTCGACCAAACAGTGCATGCCAAAAGCGGTTAACTGCCACTCTTGCCGTTAACGGTTGTTCTGGATCAAAAAACCACTCAGCCATGGTTAGTCTATTACGGGGTTTATCTGACGGTAAATCAGGTAAAATCCCCGGTACATCTGGTACTAATAACTTATCTTCTTTAGCCAGAAAGTTTCCTCGAGCAAATACAGATGTTCCCCGTTTATCCCACGCATCTTGTTCATACATTACAGGCATATTGATGCCACTTATTTTCTGTAATTCTTGGTTAAGTTGAACATAACGAGCAATATTATTTAACCGAGTTTGATCTTTAGCCAATGCTAACCACTTATCATTTGAGCTGGCTTCTATTTTTAACTGACGTAACTTAGAAGGCTGTTCATTTAAAGCTATACCTTGTAGGCGGTGCACATCCACCCGTATAGTTTCTCCTTTGGCTAATTTAATGGGAGTATCTAAGATCCCTATTGACCAGCGAGGATTAAATAATCTTTGAGCAAACAAACTGATAGCTGTTCCCATTTGGTCATTTTGAGCAAGAGCTTGCGTGGCTTGTTTACGATTTTTATGCAGTGTATTTAACTTTTTGATTTGGCTATCGAGTACTTCAGTACTGCTAGCCAAAAAAGTGGCAAATTTTACAGAGGTTTCTGTTCCATCTGCCGCTACATGCCAAGCATCTACCTTATCAATATTGTAAGAAAACTCAGGAGTATGAGGTGTTTTATTAGGGTTTAAGCCAGACACCATAAAACGAATAGCGGTAATTTTTTGTTCGTCTGGCGTAAAATCGCTGGGTAATTCAGTGTCTAACTGATAAACCGCCAAAGGAGGCAAGGCTTCACTAGGTTCATACACTTCACCTTGCTTTAACGACAGTGGAACCAGAGCTTGTCCTTGTAACCTAGCAATATGTTCATCCAATCTCGCAATTTTTTGTTGTAAGGAGTTATAGAGCCAGGTTTTTTCTTGCGCAGTACTTAGCTTGTCTTGATGTTCTTTGCGTTTAATTTCCAGAGCCGACATTTCATTAATCTCAGCCTTAGTGATAGGTAACTTAAGCCATTTTTCATTTTCGTTGGCCAATACTGCTTGTTCAGCAATTTGGTTTTTTATTTGCAAAGTGTGCTCTTGTAACTCAAAGGTCTGTTGCTGTTGGCTGGGATCATTAGCCAATTTAAGCAGTGGAGTGTCTGTAAATTTATCTGCGTCTTGAGTAGAGTTTAAAAAACTATAAAATTTATAAAACTCATCATGTTGAATAGGATCATAAGGATGAGAATGGCACTGCACACAATTCATAGTTATACCGTTGAGCGCTGCCCAAGTGGTAGAGACTCGATCAAGCATAGCCACCACTCGGAACTCCTCATCGTCGGTGCCACCTTCATTATTAATCGGTGTATTACGATGAAAACCTGTGGCAATCATATTTTCAACCGTGCGATTAGGTAATAAGTCACCAGCCAGTTGCTCGATAAAGAAATCTTTATAAGACTTATTTTGATTAAACGCGTTAATCACCCAATCACGGTAGGGCCAAATAGCCCTATATTGGTCACGAGTATAACCTCGGCTATCAGCGTATCTAGCAATATCTAACCACATACTGGCCCAACGTTCACCAAAGTGTTTTGAGGCCAAAAGACGATCCACTTGCTTGTCGTAAGCATCAGGGTTGCTATCTAATATAAACGCATCTAGCTCTGCAAGTGTGGGGGGTAAACCTGTTAAATCTAAAGATAAACGGCGTAGCAATGTAGCTTTATCGGCCTTAAGTGAGGGGCTAAGATCATGTTCAGACAATTTCAGCTGAACAAATTGATCGATTTCGTTTTGTAAAACCTCACTTTTTTCGAACTTAGGAACTGCCGGCATCTTGGGTTTCTCAAAAGCCCAATGCTCTTCCCATACTGCACCTTCTTCTATCCATTGCCTGAGTAGCGATATTTTTTCTTGAGGTAAAGGAGGTGCCTTATAGGGCATACGAATATTTGGATCTTTTGACTCAATACGTTCAATTAAACCCGATGCATCGGGATCGCCAGGTACCACTGTCAAACGCCCTGAATGACCGCGACCTAAGGCTTCTTCTCTGATTATAAAAGACACACCAGATTGTTTACTCACCCCACCATGACAACCGGTACAGTTTTCATTGAGGATAGGGCGAATATCACGGTTAAAATCGATTTCACTACTGGTTTCAAGGCTCGACTGGGTGTCACATGCAGATAAAACTATCAGCAACAAGCCCCCAATAAAATATTGCACATGACGTAAAGTAAGTCTCATCATAGTCACCTACTTTTCGGCAACCGCATCAAAGCGTAATACGCGACCCCATTTATTATATTCGGTCACATATAAATTACCTTTGGCATCAAAACTAATACCATGAGGAGAAGTGAATACTCCCTCACGCCATTTTTCGGGAGGGGTTTTATTTTTATCTGTCTCCGTTTTTACATCATTAGTACCAATATGTTTAAGTACTTTACCGGCCTTATTTAAAATAGTGACACGACCAGAAATTTCGGCCACGGCAACCAGATCACCATAAAAATCCACTGCACTAGGTCGGCGTAAATCTTTAGCATAAGTGCCAATCAGCTCACCATTTAGTTTTAAGTGGACCAAACGCATATTCGCTCTGTCGTTACACAATATACGTTTTGGACTAAATCTAGGATCGATAGAAATTTTGTGACAGTTTTTAAAATACCAGGGCGCGCCTTGACCACCAAAAGTATTAAGGTATTCGCCCTTAGCGGAAAACTGATGAATATAATCGAGACCATAACCGTCAACTACATACAGCTCTCCATTATCAACCACAGTAACGGCTGTTAACCTAAGAGGGGGTGGCACCCAACCATTTTTGAATGGAGTTGGCTCACGATGATATTTTTTAGGAATAACAGCTAAAGCATCAATATCTAACACCCTTTCACCTGTCATGGACAGTTTAAAAATACGTTTCCCATTCATTTCGGCGCCGTATATAAACTCCTTACCCGACTTATCTTGATGTATTTCAAAACCGTGAATATCTTTTGGCGCATTAGGTAAATTACGTAGGTACTCACCCTCTACATTAAAAATCTGAATACCACCTTTTTCCCCCATAACACTGACGTAAACTTCGCCATTTTGGGCAACGGCTATTTCACCATGCGAGTTTCCTATATGTGTCAAACCAGCTGGTGGTTTTAACCAGTTTTCATGTACGTGAAAATCATGAGCAAACGCCTGACTACAGCACAGGGTTAAAAAAGAGAAGGTTAATAAGTATATTTTTATTGTGACTGTTTTTATTGTAAGTGCTTTTAAGGTCATGATTTTTCCGTTTACATTAAGCCTAGAGACATTAGGTTCATTAGAACGAATCTAGTTATAGGAAAAATTTGGCCTGACCACCTCAAAAATAGTCCACCAGCAACACTACAAAATAGTGAACAACTATAAAAAACAACAACTTAAGGTTAATTCAACGAAAAAAACAATAGCTATTGTTATATTGTTTTTTGTTGATATTGACCTGGAGTCAAGCCAGTAGACTTCTTAAATACAGTGCTGAAATAATTAGAATTATTAAAACCAACAGCAAATGCGGTGTCGGTAACAGAGTGATCCTGCAACAACTGTTTGGCCACTTCTACTCGTCGGGTGGTGAGAAATTGATTAACCGTTTGTTTAGTCACTTTTTTAAATTCACGCATTAAATAAGAGCGACTAACATTAAAACGTTCTGCCAACTGATTAATTTCAATATCTTGTTGATAGTGCTCAGTTAAATAGTCTTTTACTCGTTCAATTCGTTGATTAGGGATACCTGCCATAATTTGCGAAAACTCCATGGCTTGGCTGCGTGTAAGTTCACGCAACTTATTGGCATCTTCTTCTATATCTATGGCTTTATTTTGTTGGTCATATTTAATTAGTAACTGCTCACTATCTCCCCCAGCCTCTATTGTATTATCTGTAAGTCGACTGAGTATTTCTCTTAAACGTAATTTATAAACCGTTAAGTTATTCGAGGATAGATGTTCAATTTGACTCAACAATTTATCCACTTCTTGTCCTGCTGCAGAGGAGCCAGATTGCACCACTTGGTATAACTCGTCTTTTAACGATCCTACTTTGCCTTTCATCTCATTGACGTCTTTAAACACCACCCAAGCCCAACAAAAAGCAGGCACTATAGAGCCAAAATAATAAATATAGCTGTACTCTCCCCAGTAGGTACCAATGGCAAATAACACCCCGAATAATAATGAGGCAAACAAAAACACCAGATCTTTAATGTTTTTAAAATTCACTAAGGCACGAATGAGGAAGTAACTACAAGGGAGCACCAATAAAATACAAATGGTCAATAATTGCAGGTCATGCACAGCATCCACAGTAATAGAGAAAGGTAAAAGGGTTTTCCATGAACTAGATACCAACAAAAAATTATTGCGCGCCAGATCCATGCCCAACACATAACCCACAGACATTAAAAAACCCAGCAGATATGGCAATATGAACAGTCGTTTAGATTTGTTAATCCCAGTATAAATTGCACTGGCGATCAGCATAGAAGGCATACCCAAGGTGAATAACAAACTCACTCGGGTATATAAAATATAATCCGCGGTCTCGTTACTGACATAAAGTTGTGCCGGTCGCCCAGCTAAAAACAAAATAACAGTGACTAAGAAACAAAAATACCAAGCATATTGAGCTGAAATCCGCTTACGAACAATAGTGAAATAAACCAACACCACCAGCAATAGCTGCACCGAAATCATAGGCACAACAACAAACCTGATCATGTCTTCTGGGGTTAATGGCACGTACAACTCGCTACTGGTGAAATAAACACAGCCGCTATTATATGCCAGCAGTGAAGGAATTTAGCAATAAACACAAGATTATTCCCCTCTGAAGTACAGCAGAAAAGCTGGTACAAAAACTTAAGTGATTTTTGGAGCTGTCTGTTCTATGCCAATAACTTATTGGAATACCCTCAAGTTTATAATGTCTTAAGTCAGATTAAATACAGGCCAGTCTCGCGCCAAACTTGGCCTTCAAGCGCCACTAAAGTGAGGGAGTAACTTTAAGTAAGTTTTGCCCACTCTTAAAACTTTGCCATTTAGTAGTTTGGCTTCCAATTTACTAGCACACACGCTTTTCAGTTCTGTCAATTTAACTAAATGTGAACGATGAATACGCACAAAGCACTGCATGCTCAACCGCGCTTCTATGTTTTTCATGGTGCTACGTAAAAGGTAGGTATCATCCATTGTCTCAATTTCTAAGTAATTACCATTCGCTGAAATACTAATGATGTCGTGAGTTTGAATAATGACTCTAGCTTGGCCTTTATGTACTACCAGACTATCTAGCTCAGCGTCGGCATTTTGCTGATACTGCCCCAATTGTTTTTCGTAGGCTTTAAATTTTTGCTCTGCCTGCATTTTAAAAAGATACAAAGCACAAACCAATAAAGTAAAAGCCGAGGCAAAAATGTATCTAGGAAAATAAATATAGGCAGTATTTAATGCGCTATAACCACTAATTATATATTCCACAACAACCCTATATGAGCCAGCAAGAACAGTACACAGCAATAAAATATATAAGCATGTGGACTTTCCTTTTCGAGTTGAAATGTCTTGCTTCACAGCCTTTTTAACTAGTAAAGAAGATACTAGGATCCAAACAATCCAATCTTTTAGTACACATTGAAACGATCCAAGCAAACTAGCATTGTCATTTTCATCGACAAAAAAAGCATAGCTATAACCATAAAAGGTCATAAAACAAAAAAAGATTAGCCAAGATGTAACCAACCCATATATATATTGAGGCACAGAAAAACTGAGCATGGGAATTGAAAATACTTTAGGAGCTATTCTATGGAGAGTATTCATGTTCATTACTAATATAATTTACCCAGCTATAACATTAATTATAAATGACAGAGTTTAAATTTAAAAACCCTTAAGTGTAATTTTCAGCACAGATGATAGATTCGTCCCAAAATACGCAATTTTGTCACTAATTAATTCTAAACGCTTGTGTTCAAGCATATTCTCACACTATGACGACCATCCATAAAATGCTGAAACACATTGCAATCTGAAAAAGGAGCCGTATCAACATGCTCACAAAAAAGAACAAACTAACCATTCTTGTATTGACGATTTTTACCGCTAACGTCAGTGCCGAACCCCCTCGCCCCCCACTAGGTAAAAAGTGGGTACTCAATGAACAATTTTCAGATGAGTTTAATGGAACTGAATTAGACAAATCAAAATGGTTTGATTACCACCCAACATGGGCAGGAAGAGAGCCTGGAATATTCTTGCCGTCACAGGTGTCAGTAAAAGACGGCCTAATGCGTATCAAGGGTGAGAGATTAAATCCAGAAAAAGTCATTACTTCTGCCGACATTGTCACATCTGAAGGCACAGAAAGGCGCTACAGCGTGGCAGGAGGGGCGGTAATTTCAAAAACAGAAGAGGCCTTTTTTGGCTATTATGAAAGTCGATTCAAATCGGCTAAAACGACTATGTCGACAACATTTTGGTTAGCCACTCGCAACTGGGATTTCGAAGGGCCAAAACCTTGCAAAGATCGTTATGGTTTGGAGCTAGACATACAAGAAACTATTGGTCGACAAGGAGATTTTAAAGGAAAACATTTTGCCAAAGGTATGCATGCTAATGGACATTTTTGGTACGCTGGCTGTGATGAAAAAATGCAAGACTTTCGAGCTTCTGAAGTAAAATATAGCGGTAATGAATTAACATCAGACAATTTTAATACCTATGGGGGATGGTGGCATGACGAAAGCTCCGCGAGCTTCTATTACAACAATGAACGGCCCAAATTCATGACGTTTTATTCTGCTATCAAAGACAAGCCTTTCGATCAGCCTATGGGAGTCAACTTGGTATCCGAAACCTATCCTTTCCCTTGGATTGAGTTACCTAATGATGCAGAACTAAACGACCCAAATAAAAACGTAGCTTACTATGATTGGGTACGTTCATACATTTTAGTCAATGCTCTATCGCCAAATGAAAATACTAGTAAACCTGCCGTACCTATTTACGGTGAATCTGCTGGTATTATCGAAAACTCATTTAGTTTAAAGGATAGCAAAACCCTCGATTTTCAGGTGACTTATCAAGTAAACGATAAAAGAATCATTGAATTTACACTTCACGATGAACATGGAAACCGACTCTCAAACAAAAGAATAACAGTCGATCCCGGTTACGCATTTATACCTTTTACCTTATCATCAAATAAAAGCTTATCTACTGCTAAAGGTTACCAACTAACAACCAGCATTTTACCTGCCAATAGTCAGCTCCCCCTAGCTCCAGTATTTTTGAAAACACGGCAAATTACGTCAATCAAAACGCCACTAAGTCGACAAAAACTACTAGAAAATTTGGCTGAATTAATACCATCAGAGGAAGATACACTTGCCATTCCTGGAGACACAGCCGTTTACCAGTATACAATCCTAGACATCAATGGCTCTGAAGCCAAAACAGGCATTGTTTACAACAATACTCTTGACCTAAACCGTCTAACCAAAGGTCAATATTTATTAAAGCTTGATGGGAGCTACTTTGCCAAATTCAGCAAATAAAATGATGCATTTTATCCTTAGGTGATTTGAGTTTGCACCAGGCGACATGGCTGTTTGTTATGTCGCCTAGACTGTAAAGTATTCTTGAAGAATGAAAGCGGTTAACTAAAGTGACGAAATGAGTGACTAGTCAAACGCCACTTCTAACAATCGAATATCAAAAAATAGCGCAGCATTGGGACCAATCTTATTGCCTACCCCTTTTTTACCCCAAGCCAGTTCTGGCGGTAAAACAAATTCGTACCTGGCGCCAACGGCCATCAACTGTAACCCCTCTTGCAACCCCGGTAATGCTTCTTTCATTGAGAAGCGATCTGCAAAACCTGTTTTATAAGTATCAGCAATCACACTACCATCTGTATTTAGAATGCGCTGATTCACCACCACAACATCTTGCATACTGGGTTGAAGACCCTGAGCCTGTTCAACGACTCGATAAATGAGTCCGCTTGGGGTTTCTACCGCGTCATCTTTACGTAAGTATTTTTCAATGAATAATTCGCTTGCTTTACGGTTTTGCCCAGACGAGCCTTTATTAAGTTTTTTCGTTTTTGCCATTTGATTTTGAATATTTTTCTGAAGTTATAAGCACCAAGCAAAGAAGTATATCAAATTCGATTAGTAAAGCAGTAATACCAATAAAGCATGTTTTGTATCATCAAAATTAAAGACTATAAAATAGTCGGCTTCACTCAGTTGAGTTTTAAAAACGAACAATTTACGCAACGCGGTTAAGCTTATTTAAACAACAACTAAAAAAGGGGGGCAAACTAGCAGAGATGCTATCAATAAGTAGTGAGCGTCAATAAATTTTACACATTTAACTAGAATAAAATTGATAAATAGTTAAAAATGTGCGGATAAAAAATACTCACAAAAACAAACAGAAATGTATGCTGTTTGTATTAGGAATACATTTTATGAAGTACATATTTTTAATTGGTATAACTTGGTTCCTTTTCTCATCACCCATATCAGCCAAAGAAGGTGAAATCTCGTATGGTATTTTTGGAAATGTTAGCGCTGTAACCAGCTCCTCTGAAAAACTAGGTTATAAAGCCGAGATTGACTCAGAAAGAGAGGTATTTAAAGATGAGATTGATTTTGGACAACATTCAAAATTAGGCGCGCAAATAGAGTATGGCTTGTCAGATAACATTGATTTTTTCGGACAAATTTTAATTAGAAGCGAAGAAAAGTCTTCTTTCGATGAATTACTTAATACCGCATTCATAAGGCTGAAACTAAATTCGACAGTATCTTTGCGAGTGGGCAGAACACCTTTTGATCTATTCTTGAATACAGAAATTAGAGACATTGGTTTTGCATATACATGGGCAAAACTACCACAAGAAGTTTATGGCTTAATTCCTAGTCGGAATGTAGATGGAATAGACTTAATTTATCAAAAACCTCTATCATTTGGATTTTTACGTAGCAAACTATCGGCGGGAAGTTCTAAATACCCAGTTGGCAATAATAATCATTTAGAACTCAAAGATTTTATTAGTTTCAACCTAGAGCTTAGTGAATTTAACTGGACTATTGGTTTACGCTACACTGAAACCACTATAGCTGGAATAGTTGAAGCTGCTGCACCACTGGCAGACTGGGTACAAACCTTAAATGGAATATGGATTGACGCGGAACAGGTTGCCTTAGGCTTAAGAAACGAACTCAAACCCAATTATCTTTCCATAGGCGGAAAATATGACTGGGAGAAGTTTACTATATATACAGAATTTGCAAAAATTTCCTCAAATGGCAGTGCTTTTTTTGACAAAGTAAATAATGGCTACATATCCGGTATATACCGTATCAACGACTTTGAGCATTTTTTAAGTTATGCCTTTACTCAATCTCGTCGGTATAAAGCAAACATTGCCCAAAATCTGACAGTGCCTATAGAACAACTCCCTGCCATAGTCACATCCAGCATTCCTATTTTGGAAAACCAATTAAATAACAATTTTAATTCCTTTACGACGAATCAGCAAACTATCTCGTTGGGCACACGATGGAACTTTTCTGATAATATTGCATTTAAGTTGCAATATGATGCATCCTTTGTTGATGCAAATGGTGCAACCTTATGGAAAGTCAATCGAGAATCGGGGGACATTGATAAAGATATGACGATAAACACTCTTCTTCTTGACGTGAGCTTTGCATACTGATGAAAAATATAAACACTATCCTCCTATTTTTAATGCTTATAGTTCCTTCTGCATACGCAATAGATACAGACAAATTAGTTGTCGTCATTGATGCCAGTAGTAAAGTGTCATCTATAAATAAGTACGAACTCATCGGCATTTATATGGGTAAATATCGAGCTGACGATTCAAATATTACTATCACCCCCGTTGACAACGGTCAATACACTGAACATTTCTACCAAATGATTATTGGAAAATCTGTTGCTCAAGTTAATTCTTATTGGGCTAGATTAAAGTTTACAGGTAGGGATTATCAACAACCCATTAAAAAGAGTGATACGTCACAAACACTAACTCAGGTAACCACTTTACTTAATTCGATAAGTTACATTAAGCAAAGTGAATTAACTTCTGATGTGAAAGTTATTTATGAAATTGATTAACAAAGACGGGTTATCGAGTCGTCTTTCGATATCTATTTTATTTACGGCTTTAGCAGTAGGTTTTATTACTTCTGAACTGTTTTACCGTGTCATGTATACCGAAAGCCTAACGCAAGCAGAAACTGAAATATCCAAACTATATGAAACCGTCGCTGCCACCTCGTCAATCGCCGCTTTCCTAAATGATCAAGAGCTAGCCAAAGAAGTGGTAAACGGCCTCAAAGTAAATGGTGTTGTGTTAGCAGCAACCTTGAACACAAAAGAAATATCGGTGGTCAGTGGAGAGTACGATAAAGACGATAAGTTATACCAGTTTAAAGTTAAATCACCCTTTACTGACGAGTTAGTGGGCACACTTTCAATAGCTAGAAACCATAATTACATTGCTAATCGTGCTCAAAAAAATGCTTCATTAAATACCCAAGCATTATTAATTCAAGGCGTTATCATTGTCTTGGTTTTGATTTTAAATGTTTATATTTTGGTAACTAAACCGCTTTCCTTTTTATCTGAGCAGTTAAGTCGTATTGCTCCACCTTCCAAAAAGCGTATTGCTCACCCAGCCTTCCATCAAAAAGGGGAACTGGGAAGTTTGACTAAAGATATCAATGCCTTATTAGATAAAACCGAGTCTTCTCTAAATTATGAGCTTAAGTATCGTAAAGAAATTGAAGTGTTAGAACAACGCTTCAGGCTGGTTTTTGACAACGCAAATAATCCAATTGTACTTACAGATTCCCATGGCAACCTGATTCTTTCTAACCATTCATTTGAGAATTTGCTAGCTAAAACTAAGGTGCAAAAACAAAAGAATTTTGGCTTGTATTTACAAGCCTTATTTGAAGGTTCATCAAGGTTAGAAAGCAGTTTTAAAAAACAACTATCCTTAAGTAACACTGCGTTTGGTGAATGTAAATTGCAATTTCCAGACAGCACTGACAAACCAATTTGGTTCCAAGTTGTTGCTACAACAATACGCACCGAAGACTTTAAAGATTATACCGAGATATCACTTCATGATATTTCTAATAAAAAACAAAAATTAGAAGAACTGTCTAATATCGTTGATTTAGATCCTTTAACTAAGGCATTAAACAGAAATGGCTTAGAATCCAAAATTGAACTCATGAACTTGAGTTATACCAGCTATGCGGTGATTTTTGCCGATTTAAATGACTTCAAACAGCTCAATGATACCCTGGGTCATAAAGTAGGTGATGCTGTTTTGAAAAAAGTCGTGAATAGATTGAATAATCGTTTACGACAAGACGACGTAATATGCCGCTGGGGACCTGATGAATTTGTGTTAATACTTGCGCAAGTCAAGGAAGAGAATATTGACACCATAGTAAATGAAATCCAACGAGACCTTCGCCGCCCTATGATATTTGAACAGCTTGCTGAAGAGGTGCATATTTCCGCCGCATTAGGTGTCGCTTTTTATCCCCATAATTCCACAAATAGTGAGGATTTGATTCTCTTAGCAGATGAAGCTATGTGCGCGGCCAAGGCCAACATGAAAAAACATCCTGAACAATTCTACAAAGTATCAGGTGTTTAATTATCCATGTCCAATATGTACACTGAAAAACAATACTTATCGTTAGTTAAATCGACAAAAAAGGTCATTCGACTTACCCTTGTTTTCACCTTCATTTACTTCATTAGTGCCTGTTTAACTAATGAATACCAACTTATGTATACCTTAATTCTGTCCTTTGCTTTTTTAATTTTTATGAATTGGTATATCACGCCAGACAATAGCCCGGTTATCATTGCTCTGGTATGTTGGTATTTAACCATCACCATTCCCTATATAGCGTGGGGACGAGATGGAATATGGGACTCCATACTGTATGCTAATTACGGAATTTTGATGATATCTGCACTTTACAGTGGACGAATTCTGCTGGTGCTCACCCTAGTGTATATGCTTACATCTATATGGCTGCTAAATTATGCCCAAGTCAGCGGCTTTTCTTCTTTTCGCATTGATATTAAACAAGAAGATTATCAAAGTGCTATAGGCTTTAGCTTATTTCTCATCATGTATGCAGTTTGCCTCGACATCATTGTCAGAGACTCTCAGAATAGTAAGTCCAAACTGCGTAACATAATTTCACAACTAAAAAGTGAATTAGCAGATACCGAAAATGCCAAGATGCATCATCCTGTATCTGGCTTAAAAAATGGATTTGCTTTTGAAAATAAATTCTCACAGCTTCTGCAAAATAAGGGGGCCACACCAGCTCTTGTTTATTTAAGAATCAACAACTACGACAATATTTCCTCAACCCAAGGTGAAAGTAATGCCGTTGAGTTTTTATTACAAATAGCAAAAGAAGTGTCCAAGCGCACCAAATTTGAAGTCTTTCAAGAATCTAAAAAGGAACTTATTGTACTCGTTGATATTGGCGAACGTGAAGAACTTAGTGCCGAAGTGTTGGCTATTACTCGGGTATTGTCGCAGCCGATCAATATTTCATCTGGACAACTTCGTTTATCCTATAATGGTGGTGTTGCACAATACCCACACGATGGTGATAGCTATAAGTTATTGCAAATGAAATCGTTACTCGCCATGAACACTTATGAGGGTGAGCAATCCATAGCTAATTATCGTTTTGAAATGGAAAAACGACTTCTTGAAACAGTACATATAAGTGATGCATTAAAAAACGCCATCACAGAAAATAAATTCACATTATATTATCAGCCGCAGATAGACTTAAAAACCTCCAAAGTTGTTGGTGTAGAGGCGCTTATTCGCTGGACACATCAGGGCAACTTTATACCACCTGATAAGTTTATTCGCGTGGCCGAATCAAATGGATTTATTAATCAAATTGGAGACTGGGTATTAACTCAAGCCTGTAAAGATTGCCAAGAATGGAACCAAATAATATCCCCACCAATTCCTGTTGCAGTTAACCTTTCTCCTATTCAGTTTTCAACGGGCAACCTCCCCCAAACAGTATCCAAAATATTGCACTCCAGTAAATTATCTCCGAGCATGCTGGAATTAGAATTAACCGAATCTGTTGAGTTTGACAGCCGGCACGATGTGGAACACCAAATAGACGTGATTAAAGGATTAGGCGTTGCCTTTTCGATTGATGATTTTGGTTCAGGTTATTCAAACCTTGCTTATATAAGCCGCTTTCAAGCAGGCACTTTAAAAATAGATCGCGCGTTTATTCAAGATATTATTACCAATAAACAACACTTCCATATAGTGACATCTATTCTTCAAATCGCTGGAGCGTTTAATATTAAAGTAGTGGCCGAAGGTATTGAAGATAAAGAAACAGGTGAATTATTGTTAGAACTAGGGGTGGCAATTGGCCAAGGCTATTTTTGGGCAAAACCCATGCCTCTAGACATGCTAAAAGCCTTTATTATCGAAAATAATAACTCTTAGTTTACCCCCCAAAAAATTGAATAGTATATAGTTAACCTGAGTTCTGGATAAATAATATAATCAAACCACATAAAAGTTGCGCATCTCGACTACTTGATAATAAAGCGATGAAAATGGGCAGAAGGGGTAATAAAGGACTAAACTGACTGTTAACTCCCCCGAAATAAAAATCAGCGGTAATAATGCTAACATCCCTAATAATAAGACAAATATCGATGCCAAAGCTTAGGTTGTTTAGTCGAAACAACAAAATATAGGCCACCAAACATCAAAACATTAACTGTACCCAACAAGGTAAAATAGCCACTCAGCTCAACAAAGATAGGAACAAAAAATAGTCGGAAGAAAAGTTAACATTAACAAGATTAATATCGATAATTTTAATAATATTGGTCTTGGATCTTCAATATTCATAATCAATTTAATAATAGAGTTTGCTGGGTAGCTGCATGAAGTTTACGTTCTTTTAAAGCTATTGATAAACATATTAGATTATTCAATAAACACAACTCAACATTTATGCTTTACCTTAAAAACAAGATTTAGACTAGATACTTTCACCTTCACTAATCTGAAATCCAAGGTCAATGTAAGTATCAAAATCTGCAGCACCATTAATCCGTTTCAGTAGCTGTTCAGCCGCAACTTGGCCAATCTTATATCTTGGCGTAATCACACTTGCTAAAACCGGTGAAAAAAGTTGGCCCATTTCATGGCCATGCATACCGGTAATAGCGATATCTTCTGGTACTTTTAAGCCCTTTTTCTTACAGCTTAGTAGCATACCAATTGCAACATCATCATTGGTGCAAATTGCAGCATCAATTTTTGGCCGATATGCCAAAATATTATCCATGATTTCTGATCCCAGGGTAATTGAGGTAAACTCTGGCGATCTGAATATAATAGGTTTTTTGCCACTTTGTTGTACAGCCGCTTCATAACCTTTTTGTCTTGCTATATCACGCACATCACCTTTTGCACCTATATACGCAATATTCTGATATCCCTTGCTCAGCATTCGTTCTGTCATTTTTTTAGCTGCGTCTTCATTATCAAAACCAACAGCTTGTTGCAGCGGAGTTGAACGTGTATCCATAATTTCTGTCACCGGCACACCCGAACCAGAAATCATGCGCAGAGTATTTTCAGAATGAACACTTTCAGATAGGATCAAGCCATCCACATGGAATGACAATAATGAACCAATTCGTTTTTCTTCAAGCTGCTGTGAATAAGAATAATGAGCAATAATAATTTGATAACCTGCAGGTTCTGTGACCGATTCAATACCTCGTAAGACTTCATCAAATACATGGTTTGAAATAGACGGAAAAAGTACCCCTATAGCGTAACTCTTACCATTGGATAATATATTCGGTGCCCGATTAGGAATATAACCTAGTTTGTTAATTGCATTTTCTATTGCCACTCTAGAAGCTGGTGCGACTAACTCTGGATTTTGTAAGTAACGGCTAACCGTCATTTTAGTCTTGCCAACCACGTCAGCTATATCTTGCAGTGTCGTTCTTTTTGGTTTCATCATAATTTAGTAATTTTGAGTTAAGTGGGTAAAACCCCAAATAATTCGAGTTCAATCATTCATTAATTTAAATAACACATATTTACTCAGTGTTATACAACTAACACCCTAGATTACAACGAATAGCGCACTGTCTTAAAAATATAATTTTATTATGTAAATAATTTTAGCCGTTATTTTACTTGTTAAATGTTCAATAAGAACTTGCGATGTTACCGGGAACATTTTATGTTTATATACATATTTGCAACATAAAACTTACAGTATATTCGAGATGTAATTCTATCCATGATTAGCAATCCAATTATTAAAGGCTTCAATCCAGATCCAGTCATTTGCCGCAAACTGGACGACTACTATATCGCGACCTCCACTTTTGAGTGGTTTCCAGGCGTACGTATTTATCACAGTCAAAACTTTCAAGATTGGAACTTAGTTGCTCAGCCATTAGACCGAGTAAATCAACTAGATATGAAAGGTATTCCAGATTCTGGTGGCGTCTGGGCACCATGTTTAACCTATAACGATGGCGTATTTTGGTTAGTTTATTCAAACGTAAAAAGTGTCGAAAGCCCTTGGAAATGCGGCGACACATTTCTTGTCACAGCACCTAGTATCACTGGGCCTTGGAGTGATCCAATCCGACTAAAAATAGGCGGATTTGATCCTTCACTAATGCATGATGAATCGGGTCGAAAATACTTAACATATCGCACATGGGGTCCTCGCCACCATAGCAATCCGCACAACAATATTGTGCTTCAAGAGTATTTTCATGATCAGCGAACTTTGAGTACACAGAAAAATGTCATTTTTACTGGTACTGAACGCAAACTCACAGAAGCCCCGCACATTTATAAAAAGGACGAATATTATTATTTATTGGTTGCCGAAGGAGGGACCGAATACAAACATGCAGTGACATTACTAAGAAGCAAAAACATAGATGGTCCATATCAGTTACACCCAAATAAAATAATCTTAACCATGGAAGATCACCCCAATCACTCACTGCAAAAAGCGGGGCATGGAGCAATGATCCATACTCATAGTGATGAATGGTTTATGGTGTATTTAGTTGGCCGCCCATTGAATAACAAGCCGATTAAGTCTGATAGCAACAAACAAGGCTACTGTCCTTTAGGCCGAGAAACCGCCATCGATAAAATTGAGTGGCTAGATGGTTGGCCATACGTAGTGGGCGGTGGACATGCTAAAGAGCAGATCCCAGCTCCTGCCTTTTTCACTAAAGCTAAACAAACTAACGAAACCTTCATTGATAAATTTGATGCGGGTAGATTAGACATAGAATGGCAAACATTACGTGTTCCATTTACTGCAGAAATGGGAGAAATAATCAATGAGCAATCCTCTCTAAGACTGTATGGACAGGAGCCTTTAATATCACGATTTAACCAATCAACTATTGGACATCGTTGGAAGCATTTTAATTTTGATGCCAGTACTCAGTTATCTTTTGCCCCCAATCACTCTCAACAAAATGCTGGTATGGCTGTGTATTACAACACTGAGAACTGGGTGTACTGCTTTGTAGACCACGATGAAAATATCAATTCAAGAAGCATCAAAATCATTCAAGTAGACAATGGTCAAGCAAGCTATTTCTTTTACGAACAACCTATTGCCATTACAGATCCTGAGGCAGACATATCGATAAAAGTCTCTGTTAGACAAGCAGTGCTCACCTTTTATTACTCACTAGACCAACAAAACTGGACACCTTTAGAGCAGGAATTTGCTGCATGGAAATTATCCGACGATTACGTTCGTGGTAAAGGTTTTTTTACTGGCGCATTTATATGTCTGCATTGTTCAGATTTAAGTGCTGAAGGTATTCATGCTGATTTCCATCATTTTGAATATCAACCTATTACAATTAATGAAGCTTAAATAAAATGGATAATATTAAAAAAACTCACCGTTTCCGCTCTCAAGATTGGTTTAACAATCCTGATCATATTGATTTAACTGCATTATATTTAGAGCGGTTCATGAATTATGGGGTGACGCCAGAAGAATTGCGTTCTGGAAAACCTATCATAGGTATTGCTCAATCAGGCAGCGATTTAGCGCCTTGTAATCGTATTCATTTAGAATCAGTCAAAAGAGTAAAAGATGGGGTACGAGCAGCTGGAGGTATTCCGATTGAGTTTCCTACTCACCCAATTTTTGAAAATTGCCGACGCCCCACAGCGGCCTTGGATAGAAACTTAGCTTACATGGGACTAGTAGAAATTCTTTACGGGTATCCCATAGATGCAGTGGTGTTAACTACTGGTTGTGACAAAACCACACCGTCAAATTTAATGGCCGCTTCGACTGTAGATATACCTGCCATAGTTTTATCTGGTGGCCCCATGCTTGATGGCTGGCATGATGGCGAACTAGTCGGCTCAGGCAGTGTTATTTGGCGCTCAAGAAAACGGCTAGCTGCTGGTGAAATAGATGAAACCGAATTTTTGAATTTAGCCATGAGTTCTGCGCCTTCTGCTGGGCATTGCAATACCATGGGTACAGCTTTAACCATGAACTCAGTGGCGGAAGCGTTAGGCATGTCTCTTACTGGCTGCGCTGCTATTCCTGCGCCATATAAAGAGCGTGGACAAATGGCCTATCGCACAGGTGTGCGGATTGTAGAAATGGCCTACGAAAACTTAGTGCCATCTATCATTCTCACCAAAGATGCCTTTATTAATGCGATGAAAGTCATTTCTGCCATCGGTGGTTCCACCAACGCCCATCCACACTTAATGGCAATGGCTAGACATGCAGGCATTGAAATCACAGCCGAAGACTGGAATACACTCGCACGGCCTATTCCTTTATTAGCCAATGTACAACCTGCCGGTAAATATTTGGGTGAACGCTTCCACCGAGCCGGTGGTGTTCCTGCCATTATGTGGGAATTGTTAAAGGCTAATGAATTGAATGGTGGCGTGTTAACTGTCACTGGACAATGTATGTCAGAAAATTTACAAGACAAGAATAGTCATGACAGAGAAGTCATTAAACCATACTTAGAGCCGATCAAAAAAGAAGCTGGTTTTGCTGTTTTTTCAGGCAACTTCTTCGACTTTGCAATAATGAAGACCAGTGTTATTTCTGCTGAGTTTAAACAACGTTTTCTATCAAAACCCGGTAATAAAGGCGTATTTGAAGCCCGAGCTGTAGTGTTCGAAACATCAGAGGAATATCACGCAAACATCAATAATCCCGAGTTAAAAATTGATGAAAACTGCATTCTTGTATTGCGAGGTGCTGGTCCTATTGGTTGGCCTGGCTCTGCAGAAGTAGTCAATATGCAGCCACCAGATTACTTGCTCAAAAAAGGCATCACTAGCCTGCCCACTCTAGGTGATGGCAGACAATCAGGGACATCTGATAGTCCTTCCATATTACATGTTTGTCCTGAAAGCTCAGTGGGTGGCGGCTTAGCCTATATTCAGTCGGGCGATATATTACGTATCGATATCGCTAATGGTATTTGTGATGTTTTATTAGATCAAAACGAATTAAAAAGGCGCAAGAAATCTAGCATTGTCACCCCCCCAGAGTCGCAAACTCCATGGCAAGAGATTTATCGCAATACAGTAGGAGACTTGTCTGAAGGGGCGGTCATCGAACTTGGGACTAAATACCAAAAAATCGCCAGACAATTACCCAGACATAATCATTAAGAAGAAACAAAACCATGAAGCCAAATAAGCAGCACTATTCAGACATACAGTTAGATACGTATTTACCTAAAGATAAATATACAGGTACCTTAATAGGCCGAGCTTGGGTACCCGAGTCTAATGACTTTCCGATTGCAGGTCCCACGCCAATTTGGTTACATGATTCCTGCGTTTATGACTTGTCCAGTTTAGCCGCAACTTGTTCTGAACTACTGAATCTAGGCATTACTAAAGAACAACTATTAGCCGGACAATTTAAAAAGCTGGGTAGCGTAGAATCCTTATTTGCTAATTCTTTACAGCGTCCATTAGATAAAGATTATTTACATTTACTCTCTCCATTTGATTTACAAGCCATTAAAGCCTGCGGCGTAACGTTTGTCAGCTCAATGTTAGAAAGAGTAATTGAAGAAAAAGCCGAAGGAAATGCTGATATAGCCAAAGATATTCGGCAAAAAATTTACGACACCATAGGCTCAACCATAGGTAATTTAATTCCCGGCTCAAAAGAAGCGTTAGAGCTAAAAGAGATCCTAATTAAAGAAAACATGTGGTCTCAATATTTAGAAGTAGGGATAGGTCCTTACGCTGAGGTATTCACTAAATCTCAGCCCTTATCAACGGTAGGATTAGGGGCCGATGTGGGTCTTCACCCTATATCTAGTTGGAATAATCCAGAGCCTGAAGTTGTGTTGGCCATAAACAATCAAGGTCACATAGTAGGATCTACTTTAGGTAACGATGTCAACTTAAGAGATGTTGAAGGGCGCAGCGCCTTATTGTTAGGCAAAGCCAAAGACAACAATGCATCTTGCTCTATTGGGCCCATTATTCGTTTGTTTGACCAAAGCTATTCACTCGACGACGTTAGATCTTCATTAGTGACCTTGAATGTTAAAGGGCCTGAAGATGAATACGAATTAGATGCCACCAACGACATGAAAAAAATCAGCCGTGACGTGGAAGATTTAGTATCACAAACCATTTCTGATTGTCATCAGTATCCTGATGGTTTAGCTCTATTTACTGGCACCTTATTTACGCCTACTCAAGATAGAGGTGAAACAGGTAAAGGCTTCACCCATAAAGCTGGGGACATAGTCAGTATTTCAACCAATTATATCGGCACACTGCAAAATACTGTGCATTACTCCAACCAAATTGCCCCTTGGGAATTTGGTATCAACACATTAATGAAAAACCTTGCTCAACGTAATTTAATTTAGGAAAAACACATGCATAATCTTACTCAACAATCCTATATAGCCGGAGATTGGATTTCTCCATCTGGGGCAAATTTTCGAGCGCAAGATCCTGTCAGTCTTGAAGTTTTAGCTGAACATAAAAATTGTCAGCAAAGTGAAGTTAATCTAGCGGCACAAGCGGCAAAACAGGCTTTTGATAACTACAGACAAACATCGATTTTAGACCGAGCAGCATTGCTTGAAACCATTGCCGAAGAAATCGAAGCGCTAGGCGAACAATTAATTACGGTCTGCAACCAAGAAACAGGCCTAGGTCTACCGAGACTCACAGGTGAACTTGGCAGAACTACTGGACAAATAAGAGCTTTCGCAGCAATTGTTAAGGATAGCACTTGGACTCAAGCGAGCATTGATACTGCCGATCCAGCACGCCAGCCTTTAGCAAAACCTGATTTAAGAAAAATATTAAAACCTATTGGCCCGGTTGCTGTATTTGGTGCATCAAACTTCCCATTTGCCTTTGGTACTCTTGGTGGAGATACGATTTCAGCCTTAGCATCTGGGAATCCAGTTATTGTTAAAGGTCACCCGTCTCATCCCGCTACTAACGAACTTTTTGCCAGTGTTATGGAAAAAGCGATAGCTAAATCAGGCACGCCCAAAGGCACATTCTCTTTATTGCAGGGCAATGCAATTTCATTATCAACAGAACTAGTCGAACATCCTCTTATTGAGGCGGTGGGCTTTACTGGTTCCTTAAGAGCCGGTCGAGCTATTATGGACGTAGCCGCAAAACGCACAAAGCCTATCCCAGTATTTGCCGAAATGGGCAGTGTGAACCCGGTATTTATCACCGAAAGCGCCATGACTCAGTCGGGTTCGAGCATCGCACAGAATTTAGCTAATTCAGTATGTTTAGGGACAGGTCAATTTTGCACCTCTCCCGGTATTGTAGTGATTCCGAAAAATTCAGACTTTGTTAATTCAGTAGCCCAAGTGATGACTAACAATGCTAGAAACGTCATGTTAAACGAAGGAATTGGTAAAGCCTTTGTACAAGGTGTTGAAACATTTATCGAGAATTCAGGAGTCACTTGGATTAATAAGAATGACAACCTATTAGATACTCCTATACAGCCGCCTAATATTGTACTTAACACCTCTGCAGAGACATTTTTAAATAATTCTGAGTTACAACACGAAGTATTTGGCCCTGCCACACTTATCGTTGAGTGTGACAACGAACAACAATTTATTGCCATTGCCCATGCTTTAGACGGAAACCTAACGGCAAGTATTCATACTACCGAGCAAGATGACCAAATTGTAAAAGCGCTGCTACTTCAGCTAGAGCAAAAAGTCGGTCGAATTATATTTAATGGCTTTCCTACTGGAGTAGAAGTTTGTGGCTCGCAAAATCACGGAGGCCCCTACCCTGCAGCTTCAGTTGCGGCATCAACCAGTGTTGGGATCGACGCCATTTATAGATTTGTTAGATTTGTCAGTTATCAAGATACGCCAAGTCATCTTTTACCTGCCGAATTACAGGATAGTAACCCACTAAACATAATGCGTCGGGTTAATGGCCAGTTCAACGCTAATCCCATCAAATAGCAAGTTGGCAACCTAATATGTCTAACCTCAAATTAGAGTACAAAAGCCTTTGCAGAATTGGTGAAGGTGTTCTGTGGGTGTCTGCTGAGCAAGCGGTATATTGGACAGACATATTAGGTAATACTCTATACAAGAAGTGTCAAGATTCGATCCAAACTTGGCACTTTGCACGTGGACTAACCAGCATAGGTATTAATCAGCAAGGTGGGCTCGTTGGCACTTTTGTCGATGGCCTGTACATTTTAGATCTGCAAAATGAACAACATAAAAAAATTAGTTCACCGCAGCTAGATTACCAAACAATCCGATTTAATGATGGTGCCGTTGACAGCCTTGGCAACTATTGGGCTGGCACTATGCACATGGACGATCCCTGCAATAATCCAGTGGGACAACTATATCGGTTTTCGGCCTTAGGTGATTGGAGTATTGAGGATAATCAATATCATGTGCCCAATGGCCCATGCTTCAGTGCCGATGGTAAATTCATGTACCACACCGATACTTTGGTCCGACAACAAATTTACCGCTGCCAATTGGATAACAAAGGGCACTTGCAAAGCTGCACTTTATTTATCCATTTTGCTCAAGATCATGTCTATCCAGACGGTATGTGTCTTGATGTAGAAGGTAATCTTTGGGTCGCACTTTGGGGGGGCTGGGCAATACAGCAATATTCGCCTCGTGGAGCGCTGCTACAAGAAATAAGATTACCTGTCTCTCAAGTCACAAAGTGTGTATTCGGCGGTGTAAATATGGACACCTTATACATCACAACAGCCTCGGAATACCTATCCCCAAATGACCTAAGTAAGCAACCTTTGGCTGGTTCTTTGTTTTCCTACAAAACCCAAACTCAAGGATACAAAGAGCAAAAATTCACAGCAGATCATAAGCCATGATAGACAACCCTCTAACCACCTTTGAGCATATGCAGGCAAGTAAAGCCTGTCATTCATAATGCATCAGAATTTAATAATAACAATTATAGAAAAGGACAGACGTGATGGAATCAAATGTTAAGTTAACCACAAAAGAAAAACTCGGATACGGGCTTGGCGATACTGGAAGCAATATTGTTTTCCAAGTTGTTATCAACTTCATGATGTTTTTCTACACTGATGTGTTTGGTATTACGGCGGCGGCGGCAGGCACATTAATGTTAGTAGTACGTGTTTTTGATGCTGTCACTGACCCATTAATGGGGGCTTTGGCTGATAGGACACAAACTAAATGGGGTCGTTATCGCCCTTATCTATTGTGGATGGCAATTCCCTATGGACTACTTGCTGTTATCGCTTTTACTACACCAGATGCCAGCGATGGCAACAAACTTCTATATGCCTATGTAACTTATGCACTAATGATGACGGCTTATACCGCCATTAATATTCCTTATTCTGCATTAGGTGGAGTGTTAACCAGTGATGTACGTGAGCGTGCTTCTATTCAGTCTTGGCGGTTTGCTATGGCTAAAGCGGGAGGGCTGATCATAGCCGCTGCTACATTACCATTAGTTGCATATTTTGGGGATGGTGATGAACAACTTGGCTTTTCACTTGCCATGGTAGTGATGGCTATCATAGCGGTTTTATGTTTTGTTGGTTGTTTTGCTTTTACTAAAGAACGTGTCACTGTCGCCACTAATAATGTATCCATTAAAAAAGATATCAGTATTGTTTTGCACAATAAACAATGGTGGATTATAGCTGGCGTAACGTTTTTCTTATTGATCACTGTGGCTATGCGCGGTGGTGTAATGCCCTACTACGTTAGTTATTATTTAGGAATGGAAAATTTAATAGGCACCTTTGTAACAGTTAGTATGGTGGGTGGCATCATAGGCGCATTAGTATCCAACTGGGCCAGTAGAGTAATGTGCAAAGTGAAGTTAATGAAACTCGCCTGTATCGGTATTACCATTTCTAATTGTATTTTATTCTTTGTTCCTTCAGAGATGATGTATGTGGCATTATTTATTACTTTATTAACCCAATTTTTTCATATGATGCTAATACCCATGCTGTTTTCAACTGTCCCTGATACGGTGGATTACAGTATTAGTCAAAATGGTCGTGGTCCTATGGCGATGAGTTTTTCTGGTCACCTATTAAGTTTGAAGTTTGGGATTGCCATTGGTGGAGCATTGACTGGCTGGCTATTAGCCGCATATGGCTACCAAGCCAATATAGAACAATCTGAATCATCCCTAACTGGAATTGTGACTATATTTTCTGCAAGTCCAGCGATAGGTGCATTAGTCTGTTTAGGCTTATTACAGCTGTACAAATTAGATGACGCTTGGTCAAAAAAATTAGCCCTGGCAAACAAAAAATAATACATAAGGATAAATAAAATATGTTGTTGATGTGGATTGAAGATAAATTTATGAATGCAGAGTCTCACGAGGCTTTGCAGAAATACGCCGGCAAACGTAAAGTTCTAGTCACCACAAATCTTGAGCTAATTCAACAACATTCACTGGATATTGACATAGTACTTGGAGACTTTCCTAGGCAAGATTTATCGCTGTTGCCAAATTTAGTCTGGTTTCAACAATTTGGTACGGGAGTTGAGTGGTTGCAAAGCTATCCTGAATTAGTAGCTGCGCCCTTTATCCTTTCTAACTGTTCAGATTCTCATTATGACGTGGTAGCCGATCATGCCCTAGCATTGGTATTAGCAGTGCTCAGAGGCATTCCTATATTTGCCCAAGCGCAACAAGGTAAACAATGGCAAACAACCAGTCTGACAGCCTGTGATTCGTTATTTCAATTAAGAGGGAAAACAGTCTTGGTAGTTGGCCTTGGCTCAGTGGGTTTGGCAATAGTGCATCGCTTAAAAGCATTTGGCGCCAACATCATAGGTATGCGAAAAAATGTCACTCATAACATTTCAAACATAGATAAAATATACAAGCTAGATGAACTTAGTATTGCAGCTCAACAAGCAAACATCATTATTTCAACGCTACCTAAAACGGATGAAACCAATAATATATTTAACAATGATGTGTTTAACAATATGGCCAAACCTAGTTTTTTCTTTAATATTGGCAGAGGCAATGCTGTGCAAGAAACACATTTAGTCAGGGCTTTAAATGAGGGAGATTTAAACGGAGCTGGCATTGACGTAACTAAGATAGAACCTTTAGATGAGACTTCCCCCTTATGGTTAGCTAAAAATTTATTAATAACCCCTCATGCAGGTGGTACCTACGATAACGTCATCACAACTTGGCGAGATCTAGCATTAGAAAACCTAGCCCTATACTCTGCAGGAAAACCACTACGTAACTTAGTCGTCAAGTCTCAGGGGTATTAAATTAATTCTCGTTAACCTTGTTAGCGAATAACATCAGTACAATATAAATTGTTAATTTTTAAGCGAAGTCCCATTCAACTTTTTCTGCAAACCTCTTAAATTATCTAGTATTCGGCAATGTTTTTTAGATTTCAAAATAATTAACAACGCCGAATACGTTGCATAGATTTGCCGAATTTATGTTAGGTAAATGTGGTAACACCAAGGTAGGATTGTTAACATATATTTAACTTTTCTTTCCCCAAAGAAACAAACTAAGATTGCGAGTAATAACAGCATGGCAAAATCCAAAATCAGAATGGGTATGGTCGGAGGCGGTCAAGGCGCCTTTATTGGTGCAGTGCATCGTATGGCCGCTAACTTAGATGGCGAAATTGAATTAGTCTGTGGCGCCTTTAGTTCTAGTGCGCAGCGCAGCATAGCATCGGGCGCAGAACTATATTTACCTACCGACAGGTGTTACGCCACATATCAAGAAATGTTAGCTGCTGAGGCTGCACTTCCAGCAGATAAAAGAATGCAATTTGTGGCTATAGTCACGCCTAATCATTTGCATTACGCCGTAGCTAAAGCGGCATTAGAGTCTGGTTTTCATGTATTAAGTGACAAACCTGCGACTTTCGATTTACAACAAGCAATAGATTTAGCTGAGGTAGTCAAAGCTACCGGGCAATTATACGGTTTAACCCATACCTACAATGGTTATCCTCTAGTTAAACAAGCGCAACATATTGTCGCCAGCGGCCAATTAGGCAAAATCACCAAAGTCATTGTTGAATATACCCAAGGCTGGTTAGCTGATAAAGAAGGCGACTCAGGCAAACAAGCGGCTTGGCGTGTTGACCCAGCTCGAGCTGGTATCAGTTGTTGTATGGGTGACATAGGTGTACATGCGGCCAACTTAGCTGAATACGTAGCCGGTACTCAAATATCTGCTATGTGTTCAGATTTAAACAGTGTGGTAGATGGCCGAGTATTAGATGATGATGGCACGGTTTTATTACGTTTTGACAATGGCGCAAAGGGTGTTTTATTGTCGAGTCAAGTACAAGTAGGAGACGAAAACAACCTACGTCTGCGTGTGTTTGGTGACAAAGGAAGCATTGAATGGTCACAACTTGAACCAAATAGTTTATTGCACAAATCTAACACAGCCCCCACTCAACTTATTCGTACGGGTGTTGGCGAATTTTGTGCAGCAGCACAAGCGGCAATGCGCACACCGGCAGGCCATCCAGAAGGTTACCTCGAAGCATTCGCCAATATTTATGGCAACTTTGTTAAACAAATTCGTGCTTTCGAAGCCGGTGAAGATCATTCAAACGTTAAGTTTGATGTACCAGGTATCGATGAAGCAATTCGTGGCATGGCATTTATCGAAAATAGCGTTAAATTCAGCCAATCAGAAACTAAATGGCATGATTTTGTCATTACAGCTAACTAAAGATTTAGGATAATCAATATGAAACAAATCAAAGGTCCAGGTATTTTCCTAGCACAGTTTGCTGGCGATGATAGCCCTTTTAACTCTTTCCCTGAAATCTGCAAATGGGCAGCAGGCAATGGTTTTAAAGGAATTCAAGTACCTTCATGGGACGGCCGTTTATTCGATTTAGAAAAAGCTGGTACCAGCAAAGACTATTGTGACGAAATAGCTGGCACAGCTAAAGAGCACGGTTTGGAAATCACCGAGTTATCGACTCACTTACAAGGTCAATTAGTCGCGGTTCACCCTTGCTACGACCAAATGTTTGACGGTTTTGCTCCTGCACACTTACATGGTAACCCTGCAGCCCGCACTGAATGGGCAGTAGAACAAATGAAGCTAGCTGCTAAAGCCAGCCAACATCTAGGTCTTAAAGGCCATGCTAGTTTCTCTGGTGCATTATTGTGGCAAACCGTATACCCATGGCCACAACGCCCTGCCGGCTTAGTAGAACAAGGCTTTGCCGAGTTAGCTAAACGTTGGAAGCCAATTCTAAATGCATTTGATGAAGCTGGTGTTGACGTTTGTTACGAACTACATCCAGGTGAAGATTTACATGACGGTGTGACATTCGAGCGTTTCTTAGAAGCAGTGGATAACCATCCCCGTGCTAACATTTTGTACGATCCAAGCCACTTTGTTTTACAACAACTAGATTACTTGGCTTTCATCGATATTTATCATGAGCGAATTAAAGCGTTTCATGTGAAAGATGCAGAATTTAATCCAAATGGCCGTTCTGGTGTATACGGTGGTTATCAAGGATGGATTGACCGTCCTGGACGTTTCCGTTCATTAGGCGACGGACAAATCGACTTTAAGAGCATATTCAGCAAAATGACACAGTATAATTTTGATGGGTGGGCTGTTATGGAATGGGAATGCGCTATTAAGCATCCTGAAGACGGTGCAGCAGAAGGGGCTAAATTTATTAGCGACCATCTAATAAGACCGACAGAAAAAGCCTTCGACGACTTTGCAGGTGTGGAAAAAGACGTTGAAATGAATAATAAAATACTCGGCATTAAATAAGGTAAATAATAATATGAATGCAGCAACTGACATTTCAGATGAAGTCGCTAAACGCGTTTTTAGAATAAGTTGTATCGCCCTGATAGTAACAGCTATGACCTTCGCAATTCGCGCAGGAATACTGCCTACTTTAGGTGAACAATACGGACTAACCGGTGAAGAACTAGGTTGGATAGCCAGCATGGCGTTTTTAGGTTTCCCATTTGCCATGATTTTTGGTGGCATATTATACAATGCAATTGGCGCTAAATTAATTGTCTGGTTAGCCTTTATCGGCCATGCCTTAGGATTAGTTTTAACGATTGTTGCTGATGGTTTTTGGGGTTTGATGATATCCACTTTCTTAGTGGGCTTTGCTAATGGATTAGTTGAAGCAGGTTGTAACCCAATTATTGCTCAGCTTTACCCTAATGATAAAACAGCCAAGTTAAATAAATTTCATGTTTGGTTTCCTGGCGGCATAGTAATCGGTTCTTTAGTCTCTGCTGGAATGACTAAATTAGGCATGGGCTGGGAAGCTCAGGTTGCCACTATGTTAATCCCTACCGCCATTTATGGTGTGATGATGTTAGGTTTTAGTTTCCCTAAACTTACCACTGAAGACGACTCTACTAGCGGTAATTTAAAAGCATTAGCTAACCCTATCTACATTTTCTTAGCGGTATGTATGACTATGACTGCGGTAAGTGAATTTGGTCCTGGTCAGTGGATAAACAAAATATTAGAAGCATCTGGTGCAACCCCTATGCTTATTTTGGCATTAATCACCGGCATCATGGCATTAGGTCGTTTTTATGCCGGTCCACTAGTACATAAATTAAGCCCTCCAGGCGTGTTATTGGTGTCTGCCGTATTAGCTAGCTTTGGTCTATTCTTGATGACTCAGCTTACTGGTTCTGCTGTGTATATTGCTGCAGTTGTATTTGCTTTAGGTATCACTTACTTCTGGCCAACCATGATTGGCTGTACTGCTGAATACACCCCTAAAACAGGTGCATTAGGTATGTCGTTAATGGGTGGAGCTGGTATGTTCGCTATGAGCGCATGGAATCCTGTGATTGGTGGTTGGGTAGATTCAGCTACCGCTACTGCAGCCTCAGCTGGCCTTACCGGTAATGAAGCCGCACTCGCAGCTGGCAACGAAGTGTTAAATAGCCTCATTTTGTTCCCACTAGTATTAATTGTTTTGTTTGCTGGTTTTTACTGGGTGATGCGTAAGAAAACAGCATAAAATTAATCTAACCTGATACACATAAAAACGCTCAATATTGAGCGTTTTTTTGTTTTGAAGAATTTATTATTAAGATTTGGCTGGTTCTTCTTGGCTTTCAATATATTCAATCGCTTTTTGAATGCTACCAAAAGCGTTAATCAAGTTTTCACGGCCTTTATTCATTAGCAACGGATTTTGATTCTCAGACATCATCCATACCCAAGTACGGATAAGAGGCTCAGGGGGGTAATTGTGCATAAATCTAACCTACTTATTGTGGATCTTAGCTCTATTATATCGCGCTGAATCTGAAGTTACGAGAGTAGAATAAAGGCTTGCTTTAAAATCCACTAACATCGAAAATCAACAAAACTTACCTAACAAGACAAATAACTGCATGATAAAAGTAATTGTTGGCTCTAAAAATCCGGTCAAAATAAATGCAGCTAAGCAAGCAATTTCCAGTGTATTTGAATTAACTGATTTAGATTGTATTGGTCTAGATGCACCTTCTGCTGTACCCGACCAACCGATGAATAGTGATCAGACCAAAAATGGGGCGATAAATAGAGTGACGTTTTGCCAACAACAAAGCAAAGCTGATTATTATGTTGCCATAGAAGGAGGCGTCGACTTATTTGAGCACGGTCCAGCAACCTTTGCCTATATTGCGATATCTGATGGCAAGAATACCTCTATAGGTCGTTCCAGCATGTTGCCATTACCAAAAATAGTGTTTCAAGCATTACAGCAAGGTGAAGAATTAGGCACAGTGATGGACAAATTATTTAAAACAGAAAATATCAAACAAAAACAGGGGGCAATAGGCCTGCTGACTAATGGTTTAGCTACCAGAGAAAGTATCTATACCCAGGCCATCATTTTAACCATGGCTCCTTTTATTAATCCAGGCTTATATACTGACAACTAGCCTGACATAAGGAGATCAAGCCATTAACTACACATTTGAAATTATTCCCAAAAGCTGGTCAAAAAGAAGAAGGCCAACCACTGGACCAAAAGCCATTAAAGTGGAGATCCCAGACCTTGTCTTAAAACAGCAATATTTCTGTAATATGCACGTCACATACGATGATTACTCTGAGCGCACACTATATTCTCGAGTGTTATTTAACCAACTTACCCAGCAATGGACAGTTGATGGGATGCATCTAGCGGTACGAGTTATCGTCAAATAATTGATTATCTTACTAAATATTGTGACTACAACTGCAATACGTCATTTATAAAGTCATTTTGATACATTTCGAGAATACCCAGTAATCAAAGGTTGGCTTATCCCACCAATTAATATTGTGTATGAATTGAATGAAAAGCTTAATCTTTACCTTAATATCCACATTGTTTCTATTTGCTTGTAACCACACACAACAAGCGAATCTCCCATCAACAAAATTCTCAGAAGAATATACCTTGTCCGACTTCAACTTGAACGATGATTATAGTTATTGGGAAATAAGGCAAGGTAATAACCATTATCAAGATGAAGAACATACAGTCTTACAAAAATTTGATGAAGAAAAACACGCACAATTATCATCAAAGCAAAAATATCAACTGAATGCGCTGAATATAGATTATGGTTTTGATAGTAAATGTCTGCCGGATTATTGCCCAGTTTACGGAGCAGCACTGCTGAATGATTCAATCTTTACAGTGCAATCAAAAAGTGAGTTACTAACATTTTTTCAGCACATTGATACCGAAGCTGAAGTTTATATTTATCTGTCTACCCAAGGTTCAACCGCTAAAGCTTATGAAAAAAATGCCTTAGGTTATAAAGTACTGCTCGCTTGGGATAACAGTTGCGGCAGTCGTGGTGAAAACTTAGTACAAGTCTATAGCGATGGTACGGTAGAAGTGATCCAAGAGCTTAGTACCACAGAGTACGATGGCTGTATTTGATTGCTATCATCAAGAGCATAATGGTGAGGGGTTAAGCAGAGTAGAGTGAGTCAGTGAAGTCTGCAATTCGTATTCCGCTAAGCAAAAATCGTGGTGATATTTCACTACTTAGCCTGGCTAAAAAGGGTTTCTAGCCAATCGACAAATACTTTGGTTCTGGCTGATAGATTTTGCCTTTGGGGATACAACACAGATACCGGCATAGGTGGTGGTGGTGCGTTACTTAACACAACAACTAACTCGCCCTTTAACAGTTCTTGTTTAATTCGATATTCGGGTACTTGAATTAGCCCTAATCCTGCCTTTGCAGCTGCTGTGTATAGATCAGCACCAGACACAGTCACCAAAACTGGCAGCTTTTTCCCCACCACCTCTTGCTCAATAGTAAAGTCGAGAGTGGTAGGCCGAGCCGCACTGTCTAGTGCATACCCAACTGTCATATGTTTGTCTAAATTGTCGATGTCGGATGGCAAGCCATATTTTTCTATATAGCTAGGACTGACCACTGTGACTTGTTTAAGAGATGCAATACGTTTTCCCACCAAAGACGAGTCCTTTAAGTTGCCAGCTCTCAGTACACAATCAATGCCTTCTTTCACCAAATCAACTAAACGGTCATCCTCGCCTATGAGTAATTGGATTTCTGCATATTCAGCCAAAAAATCTGCTAAATATGGCAGCACAAAATGTTTAGCTAGTGTGCCTTGCAAGTTAACTCTTAGTATTCCTTTCGTAGCGCTGCTATTAAATTCATTATCTAACGCTTCAAGATCTGACAATAGTTGTTCACATCGATAATAATAGGCTGTGCCATCTGGAGTTAAATTGACTTGCCTAGTGGTGCGTTCAAGCAATCTTAAATTTAACCTTAATTCTAAACGCTTAATGGTATTGGTCACTGTTGCTCTAGGCATCAATAGATCTTCTGCCGCTAGGGTAAAACTTTTTCTAGCAGCAACCCTTAAAAAAACCTGCATTTCCTTGATGCGATCCATCTATTTTTCCAACAAATAATTATTATCAAATATGAAATAATCATGTCAAAAAACAACTAATTATCCAAGCACTAAAAATCGCTAGACTTAGCTTGAACTTTTTATTCAATAAATCTGGAGTAAATGATGTCTACTAAAAGAATAGCCTTGGTAACTGGCGGTTCAAGAGGAATTGGCGAAAGCATAGTGCGTAACTTAGCCAATGAAGGTTACAGTGTGGTGGTTAATTATGCCTCTAACGAATTAAAAGCCAATAATATTGTTGATGAACTAAATAACAGTAACTGTGAAGCAATGGCTATCAAATGCGATATTGCCAACACAGACCAAGTAAAACAGATGTTCGACTTTATCGAGGAAAAATGGGGGTCGATAGACGTATTAGTGAATAACGCCGGAGTCATGCAGCTGGCCACTTTAGCAAACGCTGATGAAGCACACTTCGACAACCATATAGCCGTTAATCTAAAAGGCACGTTAAATACCTTACACCAAGCAGCAAAAAGGCTAAATAATCATGGCAGAATTATAAATTTATCGACCAGTGTCATTAGTTTAAAACTAGAAGGTTATGGTACCTACGCAGCAACTAAAGCGGCAATTGAAGCCGTCACAGGAATTTTAGCTAAGGAGTTGAGAGGTCGGTCAATTACGGTTAATGCCGTAGCACCTGGCCCCACTGCAACCGAATTATTTCTTTCCGCTAAATCAGATGAACTTATAGAAACAATGGCAAAAATGCCCCCGCTAGAACGCTTAGGTACACCAGCAGACATTGCAAACCTAGTGAGTTTCTTAGTCAGCGATCAAGGGCAATGGATCAACGGTCAAGTAATACGTGCCAATGGTGGCTTGATTTAACCACCTTTTACTAGGCACTGTTGAGCTTTGCTAGAAAATTTTTATAGCATCTAAATACTCAGTGATTTAAAGTTTTATGGATAAGTGAATATAGGGGGTTACATGCAGGGAAACATAGTTCGTTGGAATGATGATCGGGGCTTTGGTTTTATTTCTTCGAAAGAGCTAAAGGGAGATGTATTTGCCCATATTTCTCAGTTCAAAAAAGGTTACCGTCGACCTAAAGTAGGTGATTCTGTGATCTTTCAGGTAACAATAGAAAAGGGTAAACAGAGCGCAATATCAATTGCTTTGGTTGGTGTGCCCCCTACCCCGAAAAATACCCCGTCACTTATTGCAAAACTATTTGGTTTTGTAATCTTAGTTGCAATAGCAACTGTTTTTTACCGGTTTGTAATTCAGCCTAAACTTTATCCCGCATACGAAGAAATGGGGTTTAGTTGCCAAGGGAAAACTCATTGCAGCCAATTAACCTCTTGTGATGAAGCCAAGTACTACCTAGCTCATTGTCCAAATATGCAAATAGATGGTGACAATGATGGCGAACCTTGTGAGCGACAATTGTGTAATAACAGTTGGTAGGCTTATCGTAAAATATCTTAGTACTGTGATTATTTAGCCCCTAAATAATCACAGTACTAAGATTTCAAATATCAATAAACAGTAAGTGCTCACATCCTTTCATATAATTACTGGGTAACACTCTCAAAATAACTGTGATCGTTCAGGGCTTTACTTATCATCATTGCGCCTTCTAACAAACTGACAGTAACAATAGCGGCGTGGACTGGATCCTTTTCACCGTTAACAGTATGTGCTGCATTTAACCAGGCTAAATTTTCATTAAAAAAACGTTTTACTTCAAGGCGTACCTTATCTGGTAGGCTTTCACTTTGTGCCCCTAACAAGCCACATAAACACATTTTGTCGTCATTCAATAAAGAGCTTCTAAAAAGCTGGGTATATACGTCTATTGGATTTTTACCAGTGGCATGAATACTCACAGGATCGCCTAATGCAGCCAAAAAATTATCAGTGTATTGATGGGCAAGCTCAGCTCCTAAGTCTGCTTTAGTGGGAAAATGATAGTGCACACTCGCACTTTTCATTCCCACTTCATTGGCCAGTTCTCTAAAGCTAAAGTTGCTATAACCCCCAAGCCGAACTTTGAATTCAGCGGCTTTTAAGAGCGCTTCTTTTTTAGTCATTAACGTATTTCCTATCAGTGTTCTACAAATAACAACCGGCCGATCATGTTCACTAAGCAATAATGGCTGAACGCTATTTTCACATATTATTGATCTTAAAAGTTGACTTATTATCAATTAAACAATATAAACTACCTACCAGTAGGTAGATAAAATACTGTATTAACTTTTTAACAACTTTATTTAGAGATAAACCAATGAAAATTTATGATATTGAAAACTTTCCCAATCCTCTTAGAGTCCGTATTGCACTTGCAGAAAAAGGCGCAACTGATAATGTTGAGTTCATACCTGTAGATGTGATGAATGGTGAACACCGCACAGCCGCTTTTTTAGCGAAAAACCCACAAGCATCTGTGCCAGTACTTGAATTAGATGACGGTACTTATATTTCTGAATGTAGCGCTATTATTGAATATATTGACACTGAGTTTGCAGGAGTGCCACTAACAGGAACAAGCCCCAAGGAACGTGCAATAATCAGTATGATGCAAAAACGAGCTGAGTTACAAGTTCTTGACGCGGTTGGCACCTATTTTCATCATGCCACTGATGGCTTAGGCCCAGCACTTGAAACCTATCAAAATAAAGAATGGGGCATCAAACAAGGTGAAAAAGCACGCCAAGGTTTAGTCTATTTTAATCAGGTATTGGGTAATTCGCAGTTTGTGGCTGGCGACAAATTTAGTGTTGCAGATATTACTTTATTTGCTGGGTTAGTGTTTGCCGGTTTTGCGCAAATAACCATACCTAGCGAACTCACCCACCTAATTGCATGGCAAGAAAATATAGCGAAGCGTCCAAGTATTGCGGGCTAAAATGAAGGAATTACATAGGGGCATTTATCAATGAAAGTTGCAGCAGATTTTAATAAACGTGTGCTTGTACATAGCGAGTCACTTAACTGGACCCCATCACCTATGCCAGGGGTAGACAGAAAACCTCTGGATAGAGTGGGCGACGAAGTAGCTCGTGCAACTAGCATTGTACGTTATGCCCCTGGTAGTGAATTTTCACCTCATGTACACACAGGGGGTGAAGAGTTTTTAGTACTTGAGGGTGTATTTCAAGATGAACATGGTGATTACCCCCCAGGTTCATATGTAAGAAACCCACCACAATCTAAGCATCAACCAGGCGCAAAAAATGGCTGTGTCATATTTGTAAAACTATGGCAGTTTCAAATTTTGGATAGAACCCAAGTTCGTTTGCAAACTGATTTTATGGCCAGCATCCCACATTCCGATTATAAAGATGTTGCTGTTACCCCTTTATACAAAGATGATTTCGAAGAAGTCAGTTTATTGTACTTTCAACCTGAAGCTGAAATGTCTTTAGCAGTAACAGGTGGCGCAGAACTTTTAGTGTTAGCAGGTTCAATAGACGAGCAAGCTGATACATTAATTAAACACAGTTGGTTGCGACTGCCAGTCAATGGCCAAATGCAGATAAAGGCTGGGCATAAAGGCGCAAAAGTATGGCTTAAAACTGGTCATTTAATCGATGTAGATGAGCAGATTTCACGGGTAGCAAGTGCTTAGATTAAGTGTTTATACTCTGCTTACATCGCTGCACAATCGGGTATGCTTTGCACACTTAAGCAACTGGAGTTTGT
This sequence comes from Paraglaciecola sp. L3A3, assembly GCF_009796765.1. Classification (NCBI taxonomy): domain Bacteria; kingdom Pseudomonadati; phylum Pseudomonadota; class Gammaproteobacteria; order Alteromonadales; family Alteromonadaceae; genus Paraglaciecola; species Paraglaciecola sp. L3A3. The sequence goes on along the minus strand of NZ_CP047023.1, from coordinate 504,883 downwards.
AGCTACCGCTGTAAAACACTCATTCCTGTCATATTTCTCCTAACGTCATTCCGGTGTTCCCTGTTAACTACATACAGGGATGACTATATAGGCCGGAATCCATTTCTTTTATAAACAAAATATCTTGCGGTTGAAATTCAGATAAGATTTTTGACTAGCAGTTCCGAGAAAATTGCCCCACTTCAACTCAAGTCTGTTGTATGTCTGCAATGAGAGCAGGGAGTGTGAAAACTCCAACGATCAGACTAATTACGCAATGCCACGTAAAATTTGTACTTACTTGGTTGGAGAATGTGGTCAGATTTTATTGTACGACACGTACTTATATCAATTTTCGTGTAAATAATGGGTTGAAAATAGTTTTCACACAGCCTGAGCGATCAGCAGACCTTAGGGATATTCAGTTTATGATAGAGCTACAGCTCTAAATCGGACAAAAATGCTTGGCTAAAATAGTGAACGAAGTGAACAAAAGCCAACTGTTTTTTGTCCCTGTTTAATTGCTTGTTATGTGCCACTACGCTATATTGTACAAATAAACGTACATGAACATTTTGGAGTTACCATGGATGCAATAAGCTATACAGCTGCTAGAGCAAATTTAGCAAACACAATGGCGCATGTTTGTAATGACCACGCACCCATTATCATTACCCGTAAAAGTGAAGCTCCTGTTGTTATGATGTCTTTAGAAGACTATAACGCAATGCAGGAAACTACATATTTACTTAGATCTCCAGCAAATGCTAGAAACCTTTTAGAATCAATTGCCGAGCTTGAAGCTGGCAAAGGAACTGAGCGAGAACTTAGTGAATGAAACTAACGTTCTCAACTAAAGCTTGGGACGAATACCTTTATTGGCAAGCAACAGACAAAAAAATATTAAAGCGTATAAACTTGCTAATTAAAGATATCCAAAGAACGCCTAATGAAGGGATTGGAAAACCTGAGCCTTTAAAACATGGTTTGTCTGGTTATTGGTCTCGTCGTATAAATGATGAACATCGGATCGTTTATAAACAACAAGATGGCTCTATTTTAATAGCACAACTCCGATATCATTACGGCACATAACTTTTAAATAAGGGGCGCAAACTTGTAGGCTAAAATCCGAGCGAAGCGAGTCAGCCAGTGAATAATTGTCCCAGCGAGTTTACGAGCGAAATGATGTTTTTGTTAGATGAGGAACTAAATTAGACACTCATAGTAAAAACTAACCAAAAACAGCCCATTCAACAAGCATAAAATATGAGAGTAATTTTGACATTTTGGTGTGAGATCAGGAATAAGCGCTGAGTTATGTATTAAAAGGGAAAATCGAGCTCAACAAGTTGCTAGCCTCAAATTTTAGGCAGCATGAACCAACCAAGTTGGTTAAATGTTATGAGAAGTCTGATATATAAAGTTTAGGCTTGTTGAAGTAAAGCTCTGGCCTTTGCCATCCCTCGTATTCGTTGATGGTCTGTGTGTTGTTTGAATTGCTGTAACATATGTTCACTGCCAACGGCTGTATGAAAGTGTTGTTCAAACTCTGTAGTGAGGATTAACCACTGCTCTGAATTGAGGCCAATTCGCTCTAGAATTGGATTGTTATGGTGATCAATATGGCCAGCCTTATCGTCTCTAATGCAACGGCCTGTACAATCGACCAATTCACAATAATCTATCAAGCTGTAAGCAATGCCTTTAGGCATGTCTTGCCTGTGATTACCCACAAAAGGCATGAGTATTTTTGGTTGTTCACCTTTGATGAGGGATTGTATTCGGTTTTGAATACTGGTGTGTTTTGAGGCTTCAGGTGTGGTCTCCATCTTGGCGCGAATGGGGTTTAAATCCACATAGGCCATGCAGGCAAGTACCGCTGATTCATCTAACAAAGCTTGAGATTTAAAGCGCCCTTCCCAGAAGCGTCCAGTGCAACTATCTTCTTTATTAGCTTCACGGGCTATGTATTCATTGAGGTTACGCATTAGCCAACTGATGTCGTATAAACGCTGACGATAAATCTCAGTGGTTTCTTCTAAGGTAAACAACTCACTTTTACTCAACTTGTCACGTCTTTGATACTTTTGGCTTAACAATGTGCCTTGGTATAGTTGATGCCAACGCCAGAGTACCTCTTCCATAGGCCAGTAGTGCTTGCTCTTTATCCACACACAGCACGATATGCGTGTACTTCAGGCATCCTGCCTTACGCCCTTCGGGCCAGCTAAAGCTGTTGTAAAATGTTCCAGACATTTTGCTGATTACTCATCACCGCTAAGCACACAAAAATGCAGGAGCAATTTTTGAACGTTCGAAGAACGGCCTGAAAGGTGAGAGACAAGGACGTCTCGAATAAATATCAATAGAAAACACCGAGCCAAGAAACAACAACCTCTCTTCTACCCAACCAAGGCGATGCTCAAAACTTTGACCTGTAACCTTATCTTCACCACACAAAAATGAACGGCGAACACAGCGAGAAACACAGTGGTAATAAGGGGTATCAATAAGGGAAATTTGAGATTTACGTGACTGAGGCATAACAGACCATCCTTGGTTATTTGAATGCCTTAAAGCTTAGAACAAAACAGCAATTTCGCTACTTTTTTAAAAATGGGTGTCTAAATAACTATAGGTGTCTAAATAACTATAAATAACTAACTATCTAAATATCTAACTAGGTGTCTAAATAACTAGTTTAACTAAAAAGTAGATCTGATAGTTCTTCTTGCTTATTTGCATATTTCTCGCGTAAAGAATTTAACTTTTCTTTTACGTAGTTTAAGTTTGTATTCAAGTGTTCATAACAATGTGAGTCATAAATTAGCTGAGTAACCTCATCTAACATATTATTCGCATCATCTAAACTAAGGAAATCATGATCTTCACCTTTCCCGTCGAGTATTAATTCAATTAACTTTTGTTTTGATTCGTTATTTTCGTCTTTATTTTTTTGTTTTTTATGATATTTATGTAGCTCTTCATTGTATATTTTGAAAAGGATATGGATAAAACGTGCTGAATCTCCTTCCCGATTATAAAGTCTAAAAGCAATACTATGTTGTTCATCTTTTTCACGTGTAGTTAAACCGCTATAAACCAACGAAAGTAATAAAGTCTTTCCTTTTACAGTGTCAGGAACTATTGATAAATCGGATATTAAAGATTCCATTCTAGGTACTACCCATTCTTGTTCAATTAAGTCTTGATTAATATCAAACACCATAGGTATTACATCATCCCTATCATTAACGAATGCAATTTTATCTATTAATTTAAACTTATTCTCTGAAGCATACGTTACTAAAAATATTGAGGTAAAATATTCTTGAAAAGACCTATGTGTAAACGTATAACCGTTTCCATCTCTTTGCATTATACAAACAGTATCCAATAAGTCTTTTAGAAACAGTTCCTTCTCTAGTATTATCCCAGAAATTTTTAAAGCATTATTTAAGTATTTTTTTATCTCTTCTTCCGAAAAATAATACTTTCTGTCTGCATAGCTGACTATCGAAAAGGCAGACAACAGTTTTTTAAAATCATCCAGTGGCAAATTAGAATGAGACTTTCGTTTATATAAACTTTTTAAAGAATCATGTTTATTGAATAAAGTTAAAAAAGCCTGTTCGTAGAATAAGTGAATTTTATTCGGTATTTCTGCAATTTGTTCATATGTTAAGAGCATCATTGTCAATAGCAACGGATTACTTGCAAAGCTCTTATGTTGCTCATATAGTTTTTGATCGAAAATTTCCAAAAATTTTCTTTTCACTTGTCTGTCGTAATCTAATTTACTTATTAATGCTTTTGATTTTTGTTTATCTAGAGGTAGCACTCTATAAATATAAAACTCTTCCCATCCATGAAATCTATTATCAGGACGGCTTGATAACATCATTAAAATGTTTTGGTATTTAGCTGCTATATGAACTATCTCTTTCTCATATTTTTTTCTAAGCTCATTGTTAAGCTCATCAAAGCCATCAAATATCAATAAAACCTTTCCCAAAGCTAGTGCATAATCTAATTGGGATTTAGTAAAAGTTGATTCTATTTCAGTTAATGTTTGTAAAATAAAATCAAATAAATCTGTTTCAGTATCCGAATTTAAGTGCCTTAGCTCTACAAATATAGGAAATATTCCAATTGGACTTTCAACAAGATCTATAAAAATACTCTTACAAAATGTTGACTTACCTGAACCCGCTGTTCCAGAAATAATAATTCTTTTATTTGTTTGAAGTTGATTTATAAAGTCAGATTCTTGAATTTTCTCTCTAAATGACACTTCTAAATCTGTTCGAACATAAAACTCTTTCAAATTTACGGGTGCATCTCGATATAATATTGTTTTAGTCTTCGAATATTTATCGTAACTTCTTATGATATATTTAGAAAAGCATGTATTTAATGTTACTTGTAATTTTTCATGTGAATCTTTTGTTAGTTTATTTAAACCATCAAAAACAGGTTTTGCAAATTGTTTAACTAATTCGACTGCAATTTTATTTGGGTCTAGTTCTTTCACACAACATCCTTATTATAATAATTAAGTTACACCAATGCTGGATAAGTATGAGACACCATCGTGGTAGAGCGGCCCATTACTGAGCCGACCCCACACAGATCCGGACGTGCGGAATTACCGCATCCGGCTCTTCAGTTATATATTCACCCGTGTAAATCACGGCCATTTTAATACCAGTCAACATTAATCACTCTTTTGCTAACTCGTAGCTTCTGTATTTGGAAATACTCTAACATCTTCTTAAAATTACACCAATTGTAACTTCGACGACCACTGCGCCTGTTCAGCCATTTGTACAAACTATGTAGCACATAATTATATAGCTTACTTACGCTGCGGCTGTTGTCGGGTAGCCCAAAGTAATTTCTAAACCCTGTGAGTTTGCGTTTTAATTGAGGTAGCCAAGTCGCTAGTTTCTGCGAGCGTTTGGCTTTGATGAAATGGTAAAATTCGCTCAGGCTACTTCGCTGCTTTTGACTCGCAGTTCGTCGCCTTAATCTCGGTTTACCTTTTACATCAATGCCCCAGTAAAACGCAAACCCCAAGAACACAAACTGGCGCTTACGACTTGGATGGAATCGACTGAACCTTATTAGGCTGGTCTTTTCTGGTGCCGTGTCCAGTTTGAATTTCTTGAGTCGTTTTGGCAACACGCTGTAAAACCGTTCGGCATCATTGGCATACTGAAACGCACACACAAAATCATCTGCGTAACGTATCAGCATAGCCCTGCCTCTCATGCGAGGTTTTATCTTCTTCTCAAACCATAAATCCAACGCATAATGCAAATAGATATTAGCTAGCACGGGGCTAATGATACCGCCTTGTGGTGTACCGCTTTGTGGTTTGAGATAATCCCCTTCTGGCGATTTTATTCGTGCTTTCAACCATTGCCCGATTAAGCTCAAGAGCGCGTTATCATCAATGCGTTGTTTAAGCATCTCCATCAGCCAGTTGTGGTCAATATTATCGAAGAAGCCTTTAATGTCAGCCTCAACAATATAGCCATAACCTTTAAACTGAAGATTCAAACTCAAGCTATGCACCGCCTGATGCGCACTCTTATTTGGCCGATAACCATAACTGTTAGGCAAGAAATCCGCTTCCCAGATACTTTGCAGTATCTGACTCACGCTTTGCTGTACCAGTTTGTCATCCACTGTGGGTAAGCCTAATGGGCGTTGTTTACCATGACTTTTGGGTATGAATACACGCTTAATGTCACCTGCTCGATAGCACTTAGCTTTCAAGGCTGAACTTAAACGTGTGAGGTGTTCCACAAGCGATTCTTTGTATTTCGGCATCGTGATGCCATCAATACCAGGGGCTGCTCGTTTATTCAGTGTAAGCGTCCGGTGATCCCACCTAGTTGTTATTGGTATTCCATGGTAATAGGTTTTCGATGTCGTAATCCGGTTGGCTGATATGCTCTAACAGATGATTTAGGTAATCGAAGGGCGTGAGGCCGTTGGCTTTGGCAGTTTCGATAATTGAGTAGAGAACTGCGCTGGCCTTTGCGCCCTTGGCTGTTTGACTAAACAACCAGTTTTTTCTGCCTATCACGAAGGTCTTTATGGCTCGCTCAGCACGGTTGTTATCGATGCTTAATCTGCCATCTTTGCGGTAAACGGTTAATTTTTCCCATTGATTTAAGCAGTAGGTAATTGCTTCGCCCAGTTTAGTTTTGGGCAGTACTTGTTGTTCTGACTTTATCAGCCATTGTTCAAATTGCTTAAGTAACGGTAGGCTTTTTTCTTGCCGTGTTTGGTAGCGTTCATCAATAGACTTGTCTTTTATACTGGTTTCAATTCGATACAGCTTTTGAATGTGATTCAGGGCCCAGTCGGCTTTGCCGCTTGGCTTCTTGCCTTGCGCAGTTTTGGCTTCTACGAATTTACGTCTCGCATGAGCCCAACAGCCTGCAAGTGTGGCTTGGGTTTTATGATAACCCGCATAACCATCTACTTGCAGATAGCCTGAGTACGCCCCTAAAAAGTCTACTGCGCATTGGCCACTTCGGCTGTTATGGTAATCAAACAGCACGATATTGGGTATGTCTGCATTGACTAATTTTCCTTCTGGCGAGTCGGCGCCTGTGGCATATAACCACATATAACTGGTCGCTTTGTCTTCGTTTACCACTTTTAACGTGGTTTCATCGGCCTGAATAACAGATTGCTGTAATAAGGTTTGCCTGAGCTTGTCATACAGTACTTGCAGGATGTCAGCACTTTTTATCACCCAATCGGCCATGGTTTTACGGCTTAGTTCAATCCCGTATTGTTTGAACATGGCTTCTTGGCGATACAGTGGCAAACCATATTGATATTTACTGCTGATGATTTGGGACAGTAAACTTGGAGTAGCGTAGCCTTTAGGGATAACAGAATTCGGTACCAGGGCTTGTTTGATGTGATTGCTTATCCCATCTTTTTCACAGGCCCTGCAGCTATATTTGGGACGGATATGTTCAATCACTTTGACTTGGGCTGGGATGAATTCCAACTTTTCACTTTTATCTTCGCTTATCTTGTGTAATTCACCATGACAACAAGCGCAGACTTTATCTTCATCAGCAATATCGTGCACTACAACTTCACGAGGTAAGTTGTTTGGTAACGGTTTACGCTTAGGTTTATTGCGGGCGTAGCTGATGTTTTCTTGCTCTGGCTCAACTTCGGATTGTTCAACCAGCTCTTCCGCTTCATTAAACAATTCACCTTGACCAGGATAGCCTTCGCTACTGGCACCAAACTGTTTTTGTTGAGCCAAGCGGAACTGCTCTTCTAAGAACTGGTTACGGGCAACAACTTCAGACAACAGCTTTTTGAGTGCTGCTGGATCATCTGGGAGAGAGGTGATATCAATAGGCATACCGTTATTATCTCTCAATAACCCATTGATAACCTTAATTTATTTAGACCAATTCGTGATCGTTAATCGCTGCTTATGATCTGCGGTTATAAGCCAGAGGCACGGTATTGCAATGGCTGATGGCCCATCACATCAAAGCCAGATAATAGCCAGTGAAGTTGCTGTTCGCTTAAATGCATATGGCTCAGTTCCATCTCGTTAGGCCACTTGAACTTATGTTTCTCCAAGCGTTTGTACCATAATGCAAAGCCGGTTTTATCCCAGTACAAACACTTCAATTTATCTCGCTTCTTGTTACAAAACAGAAACAAAGCACCGGTAAACGCATTCATCTTCAACTCATTTTCTACCATCACCAATAAACCATTGATGGATTTACGAAAATCGATGGGCGATAAGTGTAAATATATGTCATCTGGCTCAACGAACATTTTCATGATTGCAACGCCTTGACGAAATTTGCTAACCAAGCAGGCTCGCAAGTTGAGGAAAAAGATAAAGACACCTCACCAAAGGTGAGCAAAATTGTAGACTGAACCTTAGTATCAACAGTGGGCTTACTGACCTTTAGAAATTTTGGCTCACGATTTTGTTGTTGTAATTGCCCACGAAATTTATAAAAACTCGATGTGCTAAGCCTGTGCTCTCGACAGAAATCAATAATGGCTAAGCCACTTGATTGTTGTTGGGAAATCAACTCTCGCCACTCATCTAGTGTTCTATGCTTCATAATACCTCTCCTTAATAATGGGAAGGTATTTTCAAATTAACAAACCTTAATGACTAGGTGTGGTTTACCGGACGCTTACTATTCAGTTGCCCCCAACTTTGATACAGTAAATCATCTCCTAGCAATCCATATAGGTTCTGAAATCTATGGTTGGGGTGTGTCTGTGATTTAAATGTGATGGCATTTAGTGCGGTTGTCATAGTATTTCCAGCCCTACTTTGTCCGGTCTATGTATCTGCTAAACACCTGATATAACGGCTTGCCCCTTCGCCATGTGGTTGGCTTTCCCAACCTCAAACTACTATGAGCAAGTCTGACTGCCAAAGGGTCATCGTTCGCCTTGCTTGTGGCTTGGCTACCCTACCATTTTCCTTATGGAACACCTTTGGCTCTCTCAAGTTCTCAATACATCTCTTTATACATGCCATGGCTTTAGAACTCCGCTGACTCGCCACAACCTTGCCATTTCAGACACGCTGAATAACGGTTGCTTTGCTTGGACTTCGACGGCGTTACAAGCCTCGTCAGTCAGAACTTAATTTATTATCGGAGCGATAACAGCACTTCAGGAACACGCATTCCCTATGGCCTATATAATTCTCTGTGTACGCTTCACCTATATTGTTCATCCGGTTGCGAATACATCGCTGATAAGTATCTCACCAATCCCAGACTCCGCCATAGGTGCAACACTCGATACAGGTGGTTGGCTAAGCCTTACCTGACAGGGACTTACACCCTGCAAGATGCATCAAGCTTCGCTTGACGCACTAACGCTTAACATAACCGGAAAATACCGAGCGAATGCGAGTTATTTTCCGGTTGATGTTTTTGTTAGCAGCCGCATTGCGTGAGGCTGCTTGAATTGATTGATGAACTAACAAACTGTGACTGCCTTGTTTAAATTGTGTGATTGCATTGTTCGTTGCCTTAGCTTTGTCAGTAATTGATGATTGATATTGCCAGAACTTACTAGTTACGTGAACCTTTTTTACCGACCGTGATGGGCTAAAAAGCTAACCGCGTTGCACACCACTTTTAGGTAGCCAACTGAAAATACACTTTGGCATGCTAACGCTTATTATCGAGCATGTCGTATATGTAACTTCTCGATTTGATTTTAATTTCCATCACTTTCAGTTCTTACCTTTTGATTTTATTATGTATTTTTTACCATCATGCCATCAAAACCGCACAGAGTTGCAAAAGCAAAAGGAGACCTGACTTTAACGCGACTTTCTTGCTTCCTATTAAAAGCTATGTGAAGAATATTTTCCATAGTTAAATTAATAACTTATCGATTTTATGTATCGTCATGTGCTTAATATGGACTTGACTAATATGTCCTTTAAATTTGCTAAGACGCCTGTCCGTGTACCTGAAGTGTTAAGTCATAATGATGCTATTGCTGTAATCGATAAATTACGAGGGGTTCAGCATACTATTGGGGCATTAATGTATGGCGCGGGATTTCGTATATCTGAGGTGCTGAAGCTGCGCGTAAAGGATTTTGATTTTGAACGAAATACTATTTTTATTTTTCGCTCAAAAGGCCAAAAAGACCGTGTAACCATGTTCCCAGAATTGGCTAAGACCGAGATTACTAAACAAATTCAAAAAGTGGAGTGTATTCACCAAAGGACATTGATGATGGGTATGGGCTGTCATCACTGCCACCTGCTCTAATTCGTAAATACGGCAAAGCTGCGACAAACTTATCTTGGCAATATATATTTCCTTCAACTACACGATGTGTTCACCCATACGATGGCTATGTATGCCGTCATCACCTTCACCAAACAGGATTTCGAAAGGCCTTAAAGAAAGCAGTGCAAGAAGCAGGCATTTTAAAACGGGTTACATCACATACCTTTCGGCATTCGATTATAAAATGCGTCCATGCATTTTCCCCTGCGGGCCATCCTGCGGATGTTCAAATTTAGTTCCTGACAAATTTGTCGCGACGCGATTGCTTGAAACAGGGCATGACATCAGAGTCGTGCAAGAATTACTGGGGCATGATGATGTAAAAACCACACAAATTTACACCCACGTTTTAGGTAAGCATAAATCTGGAGCAATAAGTCCGATGGATGCGAGATGAAATAGTTAATGTATTAACACGTCTCTTTTACCAGACTCTTCGACCGTCTGCTATTAGGCTCTAAAATCAAAGCTGCCAGTCAGAGAGCTTCTGCTCAACGACTACTTTGGCACATTCATGACTATCGGGTTTGGTCGCACTCAATTTCAATCAATGAGATCTGTGTTTTTTTATCAAGAAATATATTTGCTCTTCTCTGTGAGCGAAGCGCTTTGTGTCCCTGTGGTGAATGCTTTAAGTCTTTTCTTGTTCCATGAAGAAAGAGTTCATATTCCTTAAAAACTTACCTGCGAGATCAGGTTTGTTGAAACTTAGTCCTCACTAATTTTCTATATCAATTCAAATGTAAGTAGTGCCCTTAAATTTTATAATAGCAAGCACTCACTCTTAAATTACTTTAATAAATTAAGGGCCATTTCTTTAGCCATTATTGCTGAGTGTTTTATGCCTCTGGTGTGGGCTAGTACAATTGCTCCTTCAACTAATAAGCCGATTTGTTCGGCTTGCTCTATATTTTTGTCTTTTAGTTGGCTCTGGATTAACTCTACTACGGCTTGTTTATGTTGAGCTGAAAATATATGTATAGGATCAAGGGCGCTGGTAAATTCGGCGCAGGCGTTGATGAAGTTACAACCAAAAAATTGACTACTATTAAACCATTCATTTAAGGCGTCGAATATTGCCAACACACCAGAATCCCCTGCCCAATTAGCGGCATCTATTTTGGCTTTTATCATGCTTAACACTTGTTCATGTCTTTGTTGTAGTGCCGCTAAAATCAATTCGTCTTTACTGCGAAAATGTTTATACAGGGTGGCTTTCGATACTTTGGCTTGGGCCAAAATCAAATCTATTCCAGTAGCATGATATCCATGCTGATTAAATAATATTAGCGCGGTATCCACTAAATGTTGTTTTCTGGGCTGCAAGTGTTTTTCCTTTGTCTTTTCTACTGACGCTAAATTATAAACACTTTGAGCTTGACGTAAACAGTTCTGTTCACCTATAGTGGTAGACAGATTGGTTCACCCCAATAAAGATACAAAGTTAAACAACAAACTTAACTACCCAAATAACATGAGATAAAGGTCATTCAATATGTGTAATAAAACCAGTTCTGCAACTACTGATGCCACAACTGTTGGTACATTAGGTATTCATCACTTAGGTCTGAATGTGCCAGACATTAAACAAACGGCGGCTTTTTTTATTGAGCAGTTACATTTTAGCCAAGTGGGCGAAAAACCAGATTACCCTGCTATTTTTGTATCTGATGGCACAGTTATGCTGACACTATGGCAGGTTCAAGACACAAAAAACATGGTGCCTTTTGACCGTACACAAAATGTAGGTTTACATCATTTTGCCCTTAAAGTGGGTAGTGTCGAAGCACTCAATACTCTACATCAACAATTTTGTTTACTTGATAACGTTGAAATTGAGTTTGCCCCAGAGCCATTAGGCGATTTACCGATCCATCATATGATGTGTTTCATTCCCGGTGGTATCCGACTTGAATTAATCAGCGCTTAATACGGCCTTATAGCATGAACCAACATTCGCAAATTAGCTGGCATTCTGGCGAACTCGCCATGCAAAACAGGGCGGGCACGGCTGAACGTATGTCTGAAATAGGGCCTAAATATATTCGTAAATTTATGCCGCAACAGCACAGAGATTTTTTTTCGGGCTTGTCTATGATTTATATAGCTTATAGCGATTATAATGAATCTGTTAATGCCAGCATATTGTTTGGCGAGCCAGGTTTTATTCAACCTCCTACCGAAACCGAATTACTAATCAACGCTCAATATTCACTAGGCGATTTTGTCATAGAACAGTTAAAAATAGGTGATAGAGTGGGATTGCTCGGCATTGAATTTGCCACGAAAAGACGCAACCGAGTGAACGCCTTAATTACTGAGATTAATCAAAAAACCATTCGCTTAAAAGTTTTACAAAGCTACGGCAATTGTCCTAAATATATCCAAGCTAAAATATTTACCCGTAATTTTGATTATGGTGAGTTTACCAGCAGTACCAGTAAACAATTACAACAAGCCGACAAACAACTCATTTTAAAGGCTGATACTTTCTTTATTGCCAGCCATTTTGACGATGGCCAACAACACAGTAATCGTGGTGCAGATATCTCTCATCGCGGTGGCTCTGCTGGTTTTGTGGCGATTTCTAAGACTGGCGAACTATGGGTAGACGACTATCTAGGTAACGGATTTTTTAACACTTTAGGTAATTTAACCATTAATCCAATTGCCGGTTTACTTTTTTGCGACTGGCACACTGGCCATGTGTTGCATTTAACGGTATCCAGTAAAATCATTTGGCATATACCAGATGATCAATCAAGCCTTGCCATAAACACACAAAAAGACACAAGCAGTAATAAAACTCAGCGGAGTCTGTGCTTTACCCCGCTCAAAATAGAGCGCTTCAACAATGCTTTAGCTTATCGACAAGTCGCTAGCTGATAAAAGCTATGGCTGCCACGGTGATAGAAGCATTGAACATAAGCTCAGTCTTACTACTTAAGCATTTTACGTGCGGGCTGTTCAATATAACGATAACTTAAACTGGAAATGGCTATGGTCAGCACTAAAAAAACAAACAAGCCTAACCAAGCGTGAGTCATTGAAAAGGTATAACCGACTCCGAAACTTGACTCTGCTACATCTGGGTAATACATAGCTTTTCTGTAGACGATAAAGCTAAGTAAAATAGGCATATGTACTAAGTACAATGAATAGGAGATGTCGCCTAAAAATTGGAAACTTTTATGGCTAAAAAAGGCAATTAAGCCTGATGAATTAAAGGATAAACTTAATATGATGATAGCAAAAACACTTACCGCAATGGGGTCGTAGATCCAATCGAAATGCCAACCCACTAACAGCAATAACCAACTTAAAGCAAACAGCCAACCAGAGGCGAATAAAGGTTTAAATAAATCTCGAACATATACTTCGTATGTCAGTAAACCTAAAACAAAACCGCATAAACAGCGCAAAAATGCAGAGCCCGTGATGACATCGATTGTTCCTACTGGATAAGGAATAGAGTCTGGTATACCCAATTCCTCCCATCTCGCCGCCCAAAATGCCGGCTGTAGCTCAAACATAATCCAGAAATATGCCACAACAATAACAAGCACAAACACTAGCCTCAGCCATCCAGCAAATTTGAACAAACAAAACATAAACAATGGAAACACCATATAGGTCCACCACTCTGTACTAATCGACCAAGAAGGTGTATTCCACAGAGCTTCATGAAATGGTCCAATTCCTTGCAACATGATTAACTGATAAGGCACGGCTTCATAGTTAAACAAGAAACCAGCAAATCCATCAATGGTGACACCAAACTGGCGACATACCATAGCCAGCGCCACTAAATACAGAAGGGTAGCTAGATGTAAGGGATATATCCGAGCAAACCGAGCTCGAGCAAACTTAGTGAACTTTGCTTTATTTATCCCAGTTGCAAATAAACCTCCATAAACGTGATACATAATGAAACCACTCAAAACAAAAAATAAATCGACCATTAAATACAATTTATCAAATAAGTGTGTTGTGCCTACTGGTACAAGTGGGGCAATAAACAATTGATAGTGCATTAACATCACCAATAATGCAGCGACACCTCGTAAGGGTGTCAAACCCGCTATTTGTTTTACGTCATTCATAACAATATCCTTATCTAACAGAAACTTAACCAAGATACCAAAGAAAGAAAAACTGTTCATTTATTAACCATATACCCGTATTGATATTTTTACGAAAGAATATGTTATTTAAAAACACTTGATCATTGACAAATTAGTTGTACCATTACTACACACGGAACAACTGGAGCATGAGAATATTTATGAATATTACAATCGATCTCGATGATCCCAAACCAATCTTTACCCAGCTGATTGAACAAATTAAACAAGCGGTGGTTAAAGATTTACTGCAACCGGGAGATCCGCTGCCTTCCATCAGGCAGTTGGCAAATGATCTCGAAATCAATAGCAAAACAGTTTCTAAGGCATACAAATTACTAGAAAGAGACGCAGTGATTCAAAGTAAAGGGTATCGAGGCACCTTTGTTCATCCAGACGCCAAAAGTAACTGTCATGTAGATTTGAGCCATTGGGTCAACCAACAATTTGCAGAATTAATTATTCGCATGAAAGCAGCCGGTGTGACTGACTCCGAAATGCGCATTACCTTCAACAGTATATTAACTAACAACTAACCTAGACGGACTCTGGTTAACCTTATCAAACGAGGAAATTATTATGTGGATTGAATTATTATTCAGCTTTATGTTTAGTGTACAAATTGTACTTATTTCTTATTATTATCCTAAGAAAATCAAAAGCAAAATGGCTTATATTTTTGAGCATTATCCCCACAGTACCCATGCTAAATTATACCCTAAAGGTTACGAAACGGCCTTAAAGGGCAAAATAGTGTTTGGCTTAATTAATGGCGCAATTCTGTTGTTAGGTTTGGGAATAATGGTAGTCATTAGTATGGTTTTATTCACGGGTGACAAAACTCTAGACCAATTTAATATGGTGCCTATGATGTATGGATTGGTGCAGGCGATACCATTTTTTATCTTAGAACTGTCGGCCTTTAAACAATTCAAACTAATGCGTAACTTAAACACCGACAGCAAACGCTCTGCCGAACTTAATCCTAGAGGTTTATTTTCTTTCATTTCACCTATGCAGCTATTTGCTGCAGTAGCCATGTTTATAATCTGTAGTTACTTAATTCTAAGCTTTAACAATTTTGTATTCGATTTTGATATCGCCATATTATTTGGTTCGATGGTATTAGCTAACTTGTTATTTATCGTACTGGGTTACATTCTAGTCAGAGGAAAAAGGCTCGACCCTCACCAGAGCGCTAAAGATAGACATACAGCCACACAAGCGGCTTTACGTTCTTACATCTCGGTAAGTATTTTAATTAGTATCTTTTTTATATTTAATCGCAGTGTAGACACCTACTTATTAGAGCTGTGGGAGCCTATATTCAATACCCTATATTGGTTATTAGTGGTATTACTGAGCACTGGCACAATGTTAAAACATGTGGATTTACATGACATTAATTTTGATGTTTACAAAACATCAAATCCAGTTAAATAACTTTTAAACTGCCCAAGAGTAGATAGCCTGCAATAATCAATATTCGGCTGTCTACTTTAAAGCTCAATCTCCAACGTGATTAATTAGGCCATTTCTCTTAGTTTATTATCTAACATGTTTAAAATGTGCCTACGGGTAATCACCCCTAACACTTTATTATTGTCGTCAACTACTGGGTAACTTTTGGGTTTGGCAGCTAACATTTGTTCAGCAATAGACAACACATCTTGATTTAAGCGAACCGTCATCACTTCTGTTTGCATCACATCTTTGACAGTTGCTACTCGGGTATTGTGATACACCACTTGTAAGGTGACTTGCAAACATTCTTGTTCAGAGATCCAACCCACTAGTTTTCCGGTGTCATCGATAACTGGCCCGCCAAGCAAGGCTTTTTTAATCAAGTTTGCTGAAGCTTCTGCCACCATCATTTCTGGTTTAATTCTGGCAAAATCTTTAGTCATACATTCTGCAACACTAGCCGAAATCATATTTGCTTCCTTAAGGGATTAACCGAAAATCAGTGTCTCAACGTTTAACTGAAGTGTATAGTGGTAAAATTACTTATATATTTTTAAAATTTAAACTCACAACCACCCCTGATTTATCTTTAAGATTATCGATTCTTATATCTCCATGATGAAATTGGGCGATAATTTTCGCTATGTATAAACCTAATCCTAGATGGGGTTGTTCACTATTTTTTTGCTTACGTACCGAGACCATAGAGTCTAATAACTGATATTGCATGTCTTCTGGTAATACACTGCCCTGGTTAACCACAGTCAAAATAAGACCTTTGTCATTATTGATCATCTGCAATTTAATGCTTGAGTCTGCTTCACTAAACTCCACAGCATTGGCAATAATTTTATCTAACATTTGCGCAAACAGTTCTGGCGAGCCTTTAAGTTCTGAGTTTGAAACAGACACATGAATATCAAAGTGACGGTTATTGTAGGCAAGACGGTAACCAGCAACACAACCTCTGAGCAATTCCTCTACATCAAAATCTTCTAGATCACTACTTTGCATCGCTTGTTCTAATCGTGTGGCTTCACTCATGTTGGTTAAAATGCGACTTAAACGAGTTATCCCTTGTTTCGCTCTAGCCACATATTGCTTGCTGTCATCACTTTGTTCTTCTAAAGACAAGTTATCTAAAGACGAATTCACTATCGCCACAGGGGTGCGTAGCTCATGAGACAAACGAGAAGACATATTCTCTAAGTAAGTATTGTATTGCCCAAGACGACTTAATACGTTGGCAAAGCTGCGTGACAAGTCACCAATTTCATCACGAGTATTTGAAGGTTTTATCGTGCCTATGATTTTACCATTATGATCGATGGCGTTTTCAGTGGCGTTTCTTAATTGGCGTATACGCCAAGAGATACGTGAAGCAATTAAGAATAATGCCAAAGTACTGATCAAAATAACCAATAAAATATAATGGAACTGTCGTTCTAAGGCTTTGTTTCTCAAGGTTCGAATACCATTTGTAGTCTGTTCTACCACCACTGCGCCCATCACATTTTCATCAATATAAATAGGATGAGCCGCAGACATGATTACCGCTTTGTTATCGGGGCTTAAGCGCCATAAGGAACTAGGCGTGCCATCTAAGGCTTGGCGGATATCTTGCCCTTCTAGGGCGTAAGCATCTCGTAAATCATCGACAAATTCAGCTGGCGGTTTAGTTAATATCTGATAATAAAGGGGCAATAACCAATGGCTTTCAATGTAATCCCACCAGCCTTTTTTGGCTAACTGAGTAATATCACTGCTCACTCCAGTCGAACGTTGAATATTGCCTGAGCGCGCTAAAACTCGCATATGTTTGTCGACTACCCAAACTCTAGCATTAGAGTATTTTAAACCTTTGAGGATTTTTTCTATTTCAGGAGAGGGTACTAACACTGTACCTAACGAATCTACTTTTGCCGGGTTGGCTGTGCCCATAGTGTATTCAGGCTCACGAGTATAAGCATTATCTACATCTACAATGGCAAAGGCGATTTTGCTCGACATCATAGTAATGGGGAAACGTAACTCTAACTGATAACCGGTTTGAGTATTACGCCATTGACCTTGGATCCTAGTTTCAAGTTTAAGGGGTTGAATTGTGTCAACTTGGCTGTCGAGCAAATAAGCATTGACCCAACCTTGGGTTTTGGGCGCCACAACATAACGCTGAAACTCTCCTCGCTCATCAGTCATTGCGATTTGCAAATAGTCATTCTTATCAATTCGTAAGCTATTCTGCGGGCGAAACAAGACAGTGTCGTCGGTCACATCAAACATGGCATATAAGTATTTACCGTATTGGCCCACCATATGCGTAAAGTGCAAACTTTCTGGTTGATAAGCAGCCACTTGATCAAATAAATGTTGTCCGCCGTAGTCCATGGCTAAATGTTGATAATCTTGCCAATCATCAAATTTACCGTCTAGTTGAATAGGGTGCGAGATCTTATAAGCGTATAAATCTGTACCTGGTTTGACATCGGTTAAGTAAGAAGACTGACTATCAAAAAGTGCAGGTCGTTCATGCAAAGCTGTGGCTACCGCCCTTGCTGTGCCCACCATAGTTTGTTCTTGACCAATACGTAAATAGGCTTCCATTTCCCACACATATTGATATCCCAACCAAGGTATGGCGAATAAAAACGAAGAGAAAAACAATAACTTGAGGCGAATGCCAAAACGAATACGACCCATTTTAGAATACCTGTTCTACAATGTTATCGGCCATTTTAGTCAAGGCTATCATCTGTTACTTTTCCACCTGTAACCCATACCATAAACTGTTTCAACACAGTCAAATTGTGGATCAAAATTCATAAACTTTTTGCGAATACGTTTTATGTGAGAAGTGATAGTGGTGTCATCGACTACCATTTTTGATTCGTCCATTAATTGTTGGCGACTTTTCACATGCCCAGAAAATTTGGCAATAGCATGTAACATCCAAAATTCAGTCACTGTTAGTTCTATAGGTTGGCCCTGCCAACTGACTGTCATACGTTTACTGTCCATGATCAAATCACCCGTATGTATCAGATCTGTTTCATTTTGCGGTAAACCTAATAAAGCAGTACGTCTAAATAATGCAGCAATTCGAGCTAATAAGTGCGGCAAACTGATATCTTTGGTTAAGTAGTCGTCTGCGCCCATACGTAATCCGCAAATTGTGTCGTAATCGTTATCCCGCGCAGTGAAAAATATAATCGGCAGGGTTTTAGATAAACTACGTAATTGCTGACAAACAGAAAAACCACCATCAATTTCATCTTCTAAACCAATATCAATAATGGCTAAATCTGGTAGACGCTGGGCAAAAGCCAACTCGGCACTTGGACGATTGGCATAGGGCATCACTTCGTAACCTTGTTTAGTTAAGGCTGAAATGTAGTTTTCTCTTAAGGCTTGGTCATCTTCAACCAAAGCAATACGTTTTGACATGGATAAACTTAATCTGCTGATTTTGTATTGGCACTATATCGTAAAAGTTTATTTTGCGTAGCGCTTGATTGCCCATCTTTATCAATTTCCATTTTTTCGCCACATTTGATCACCACATTGCCATTTTTCCTCCCTGAATCAGTCATTAATTCTTTGTTTACTAGAGAGGAATTAATCAGGTAACGCTTTACCACAAACTATTTGGAGAAAAACATGAAACTATCTATTAATAAAATCACAGCCACTTTAGCCTTAACTTGTTTATTGTCTGGCAACACCTTTGCGACAGAACTTAAAGCGCAAAAAAAGAAAAATGAATTGATTGGCTTTAGCTCTGGTGCGGTTGTCGGCACTCTTATCGCTGGACCTTTGGGCGGTATAGTCGCCAGTGCATTTGGCTTATTAATCGCTGAAGATGTCAATTCAGATGCAGAATTAAAATTAGTAAAAAACTCATTACAAGAAAAAGACCAAGCGTTAGTCGCCATGCGTAATGAATACGAACAAGCTCAGCAAGTGTCTATGGTACAAATTGCTTCACTAGATCAAGCCTTAGAAAGAAGCCTCCCAGAAATTGAAAGCAGTATTCAATTCAAAACGGCCTCTCATTTATTAGAAAAACACTACCATCCACAATTAGACTTAGTGGCGCAAACTTTAATCAACAATCCCAAACTAAGCGTTAACCTTTCGGGTTTTGCCGATCAAAGAGGTGACCAAGAACTGAATCAAGCATTGTCAGAACAAAGAAGCATCTCGGTCAAAAACTATCTTATTAACAAGGGGGTTAATTCAGAGCAAGTACTTACTTATTCTTACGGAGAGTCGAGTCTTGTTAGTTCTGGAGAAAATTTTGAAGATGACTTTTTTGATCGTCGTGTGCATTTAAAAGTATCTGATAACCAATCAGCTATTACTGCTACTTATTAATTACCGGTAAATCCCACCTTTTGGTAAAACAGGAATAGCAAAATGATATCAATACCTAAAGTCGCCATCATAGCACTTGCGGTAATTGGTCTAGGGGCACTGCAATTTGCAGTGCCCGCCTTAACCAATAAAACTGCATACTCAGATACAAGTAACAATACATTGGCTGCGGCCATAAACACGGCAAACTTAAAAAACCTACTAGTGGGCGACTCCGCAGAAGTAACAAGAGGCACCTTATATTTTACTGTTGATAACCCAAATGCCAGTAACCAAACACCACAAACCTTTATCAGCCCCTTATTAAAAACCCAAGTAGACATTCAAGTTACGGGCATTATCGCCCGTACTCGTTTGACTCAAACATTCAAAAACGCCAGTGAAGATTGGGTTAATGCAGAGTATGTCTTTCCTTTACCAGAAAATTCAGCAGTTGATCATCTATTAATCACGGTAGGTGAGCGCAAAATAGAAGGTCAGATAAAAGAAAAACAACTGGCCCAAAAAATCTATAACGACGCAAAAAAAGCCGGGAAAAAGGCCAGCTTAGTCGCTCAGCACCGGCCCAATATGTTTTCCAATTCCATCGCTAACATCGCCCCTGGTGAAAGCATAGAGATCAGTATTGAATATCAACAAAGGTTAGCCATAGATAAACAAACCTATAGTCTGCGCTTTCCTATGACCATAACCCCTAGATATTCACCCCAAGAAAATCAAACAACTGAATTAGCTGCCACACCTATATTTACAGAGCCAACAAGCTCTGCTGATAAAGATGAAATTGACTTAACGGTCAACTTAAAATCAGGCTTTGAGGTACAGCAACTCACCAGTGAATTTCACCCAATAAAAGACAAACGATTGTCTGACGGTAGTCATCATATTCAACTAACTGGCGATAAAGTTGCCAATCAAGACTTTGTGTTAACTTGGCAAGCCGAGTTAGGCGCGGTGCCATCAACATCTCACTTTAGCCAAAACGTAAACGGCCATCAATATGGGCTGATCATGCTGTTTCCACCAGCAACATCCCAATTAACAGATGTAACTAAGCAACAAGCCAGAGAAGTCATTTTTGTTCTAGACACCTCAGGTTCAATGGAAGGTGAATCGATTGCGCAAGCTAAACAGGCACTAATATTAGGCATCAACCAGCTCACCGAAAAAGATACGTTTAACCTTATTGAATTTAATAACCAAGCACAAAACTTATGGCAACAACCTAAACACGCCAATGCCAACAACAAACAACAAGCCATAACGTTTATATCTGAACTTAGAGCCAATGGTGGCACCGAAATGTTCAGTGCTTTAGATCTAGCCCTTTCTGCAACCACAAGCACATCGGCTGAAAAACCATCATCAACAATATTACGCCAAGTCATTTTTATCACTGATGGTAGTGTGTCTAATGAAGAATCATTAATGCAAAAGATCACTAATGATTTAGCCGATTCAAGGTTATTTACTGTGGGCATTGGCAGTGCACCAAACAGCTACTTTATGACTGAAGCAGCCAAAATGGGCAAAGGCACATTCACCTATATTGGCTCGACCGACCAAGTTCAACAGAAAATGCAGGTCTTGTTTACTAAGCTAGAACACCCAGCTTTAACAGATATCAATTTACAGCTCCCAGTAAAGGCCAATATGCAAAACCTTGAAATCTATCCCAATGTCATTGGCGATTTGTATCATGGTGAACCTCTGATACTTAGCTATAAATTAAACATGCCTAGTTCAGATAAGGAAAAATTCCAAGATATTTCTTTATCAGCTCAATACCAAGGCAATGCTTGGCAAACTGATTTAACTTTAACAGCCATTACTAGGCAAGCTGGGCTAAATGTATTATGGGCCAGAGAAAAAATTGCACAGCTTAGCCGAGATAAACGCCGGGCTAGAATGACTCCTCAACATTCAGAGCTAGCAGATAAAGAGTATCAACAGCTCATTACACAAACCGCGCTAAATCATCATTTAGTCAGCCAATACACCAGTTTAGTGGCAGTTGATGTGACGCCTTCCAAACCAGAAAATATCAAATCTAAAAATAGAAAGGTTGCCAATAATTTACCGGCAGGCACTAAAAACAAACCAAAAATGTACATAGGGAGCTTGCCAAAAACAGCCACTAATGCACAACTAAATATAATTATAGGTCTAATTTTAATAGGATTATCAATATGTATGCACTTACTTACAAAAAGAAAAGTAAAGTTTCAACAACACTAGCTTATGTTTTTAAGCACAAGTGGTTAGCGCTGTTTTTCGCTTTAGGATGTTACCAGTTCTCTCACGGCATTTATATTTTTGCAAAAGCTGAATTCGCCCAATATTTAATCTCAAATGCTTGGCATAAAACCCTGCAAGACGAGCAACAACACCCCCCTTGGCCATGGGCAGATACTTACCCTGTTGCTGAGCTGCATTTTAATCATAACGACTGGTATGTATTAGCTGGGGCAAGTGGTCGAAACTTAGCATTTGCCCCTACACATGTAAGTGCCACCCCATTGCCAGGAGAAATAGGTAACAGTGTGATTGTGGGTCACAGAGATACACAATTTAATGATTTGAAAAATATTCAACAGGGCGATGTGATTGAAGTCAAAACTAGCGGTCAGCGTCAAAAATTTCAGGTTAGCAGTTTGCGTATTGCTCATCAGTCACAAGTCGAACTCATGTATGACGATTCAATGAGTAATGAATACAATAGCGATAAAGCAACATTAATCCTTATTACCTGTTACCCTTTTGATAGTGTTGTACCTAACCCCACTCATAGATATATAGTGCGGGCGGTAGCCATATAAATCCATCCGCATTGTTTCTCAAACTCGCTGAATGTATTCAAAAACAGACAGAATACACACATAACACACTCAGCAAGTGAACAATTATTTACTTAGCTATTGATATTTAAAGGCTTTAATTAATTGGAGCGATTTTTGCTATTCCTTACTTAACTTATTAACTCCCCATTAAAGGAACTAAAATGAAAAAATCTATCAATACTTTAGCTATAGCTTTAACCATCACAACATTGGGTTTAACTGCTTGTACTGAAGCACAAAAAGAAAATGTCGAACAGACGGAAGATAAAGCGAAAGAAATGGCCATTACAGCCAAAGAAAAATCGGCTGAACTTTACAATGATGCAAAAAAAGAAGCATCTGATATAGCTGATAGCACAGCAGACATGGCTGACAAGGCACAAGAAAGCGCTGCTGAAACTTACGATAAAGTAAAAGACAAAGCGGCAAAAACTTATGATGATGTTAAAGATAAAGCCGGTGCAACATATGATTCAAGTAAAGAAAAAGCTGCCGAATTGAAAGATGATGCAGCGATTAAATTACAAGAAGCTTGTATCGCTGCTAAAAAGAAAATGGGTAAAGATCCTGCTGATTGCGAATAGCAGTCGCTAATAACAGACATAGGGCCAACAGCCCTATGTCTTTTTATTCTAGATGAAGAAGCTGAATCAGAGCACAACTTATACTATTTTGACCAATGCAAAATTATAGCTGAGCCATTGAACCTATATTCCATGTGTAAAGAATTTGAATTATCCATTTTCATAATTAAAGGTGTGGCACCTTCCCTAGAAAAACTGGGATCGTTGCTGTTCAATACGTTGATGTTATAACCTCCCAACACTGTATTGATTGTGCCGCTATATTGGTAATTTATAACTTTCCCCCAAGTATCCACAACATCTAGGTTGGCTAACCATTCTAAGCTCCCATTGTTACTGGGTTCAAAGCTTATATTGCCTTGTATGCTGTTACTTAAGTTTCTGCCATTCTCTTCATATTGAGTAATAAACCACACTCCTTGGGGGAAAAAAACATTACTCTCTTCTGAGTTATTATTTGACGGCACATTTACTGTAGGTGTATTCGTATTATTAGCCGTCGCTGGCAGCTGAATCATTTGATCATGTTTATTTTGCGGAAGTAAGCGTGGAACAAGTACCAAACCAATCCCAAAAACAATCAGAATAATAGAAGGATTACTCACGTTAAGCTTAATACCAAAACCTTCAACTTGGTTACCGTTTGCAGAGTCTCGTTTACCCGCCACAAACAAATACAAACCTATGACAATAAGAGCCACGCCTAAAGCCACAATGAAATAATCTAAACTATCCATCTTGCTAACCTATGAGTTAGAATAATTTAATAATAGCGAAAATAGCCTATTTGTATAGCCGTTTAAAGCAATAGCTTAAGCCAGTAAAAGCGCAGATAGATACAATTAAATATATTGAAGTGAAAGTAAAAAACTATGGATTAGTGTATTTGCTTTTAGAGAAGATGACACTGGCACTATTCTCCAAATGCTTGCGGATCTTATTCAGCTAGCTGCTAATCTAATCGTTAAAGATACAAACATACTTTTCTAGCAATCAGACAAGCCAACATTTTGATGGGAATTTGTAGTTGCGGTGAATCAAAAGCATATGCTTCGAACAAAAAAATTGAAAATAGATCGAATTAAGACCAAAAGAAAGCAACTTAATTTATAAAAAATGACTGACTTTTATATATCATAAAACAGTAATAAAACTGCCATGACTTCCCCCTATCCTTGCGCGAATCATTAGTTAAATAGAATCAATCTACTAGATTACACTATTTTGAAATTCCATCGCATAGGATATTAGTACATGAATTCAAGATCTAAATTACCGCTTTTAATAAAGACAGTTTTGGCGGTAAGCATATTTTCACTTGTCGGTTGTAATAGTGATAATGACAACGACGAAGTTATTGCCCCAATCTCTTATAACAACTTTACAGTTTTACCTTATGTCCAAAATCCTTCTGCTACAGCTATTACTGTCAATTGGTTAAGCGACTCAGAACAGCCAGGTACAGTTACTATTGAAGGCATAGGCTCTTTTGTATCTGAAGTAAAACTTACAGAAGGCTTAACCTATGGTGATTCTGAAGTAGAATATATTCATGGTGAAACCAATTTTGGAGCGACTCACACAGATGTAGCAGAAGGCGAAGCTCCTGCAGCTAGTTACAAACATTACACTAGGATCACTGGACTTGAGGCAAATACCGCTTACGAATATACGGTTATACAACCAGATTCCAGTGCCTTTACTTCAACACTGAAGACAGCACCTAATAAAGGGAGTCGTGAAGCCGTTCGATTTATTACTATGTCAGATATGGAAACTGAGCCTGAATCAACCGAAAAAACCGTGCGTTGGACGGCAAGTGCACTAGCATTAGGGGGAGAAAAACTAGGAACAGATCCTGATACCTACACACGTCAGTATCCAGTTGACCAAACAACTGGATTTAAAGAAAACCTAACTTACGCAACACAAAGAAGCCCTGATTTTTGGGTTATTGCTGGTGACCTAGTTGAGAAAGGTGGTCGGCAGTTAGATTGGGATGAATTTTGGAGACACACTGCAGGTGAATGGGGAACATTAGCTTCTACTACACCAATTTTTCCCGCATTAGGTAATCATGAAAACTACTGGCACCCAGATGCACCAGGTTATAATGCTGAAGCTTCAATGCTGTCTTACGATAAATGGAATACATACTGGGATCTACCCACAAATAATGCCAGCGATGAACGTTATGAAAAACGGTTTTATCGAGTAGATTATGGCCCAGTAACCTTAATTACGCTTGATTCATCAAATGGTAACGATGCAGATCCAAGCCAAGATACTAATTTATACATCAATGGGGAAGAATCTAGAGTTCCTGATTTTAATGAAGGAAGTGAACAATGGAACTGGGCAGTACGTGAATTAGCAAGTGCCCAAGCTGAAGGACAAGTTATCTTCGTTCAGTTCCACCACACAGCTTTTGGTACTGGTGTACATAGCCTTCCCTCCGGTAGTGCTGGTATAGCAAATGGTGAAGATAGCCAGTCAGGTGTGCCAATGCGTATATACCAAGAGCTTTTCGAGCGTTACGGTGTAACCTCGGTACTTTCAGGTCACGATGAATTATTAGAATATGTAAATATTAATGGCGTTAGCTATTGGGATGTTGGTTTTGCGGGTGATGGCCTTAGAGGTCCGGGTTATCCTCCAACTACTGAATATGTCCCATTTGATTTACTACCACTTGAAGCTCAGCTTACTCACTGGAGCGCTCATGGGGACGCACCTGAAATTTGGAATGGTGAACAACTCATCTCTGGAGGAAAACACTACGGTTTTCTTGAAGTGGAGGTACGCCCCTCTGGTGATTACAACTACGAAGTTATCATGACTCCCCGCTATGTTTTCCCAATAACGGATGAAACAGGTAAAGCAACCGGCGAGTTCGACCACCGTCAATACGACAAAGTGGTTAAAATAACTGTAGAACGGTAAATTGTATGAGCCTCTAGAGCGGGTTTCTGGCCCGCTCTAGTTTTATTTATTACTTTTGGCCTAGGAGCTTTCTATTTTCATATCTAAAAAAGTAAGCCAAAAAAAGTGAAGTCTTGATTACAAAAATCACCATCAATATATAGCTTTATCCCACGAACCCATGAATTGATGCCAATCTTGTTAAATGATTGGTTGCTCAGTGATAATTTAAAAGGGCCTGAAAGGAATGCCCCAGTGCTTTCTGAGTGACTACTAATTTAAATTGAAACTCCTTTCGCATTTTATTACTCCTTTTTTGAAAATATTACAGCGACTCTATTCGGCTAATTTATCAACCTTAGCCACATACTTAATGATTGAAACCAATCGTAATCATGATACATACCAAAACCATGTCCACCTGCAGGTAATAGCACTAACTGTACAGGTACTTGGCATGCCATTAAAGCGCGGTAATAACGCAGCGAATGCTCCACTGGCACTTGTAAGTCGTCATTAGCATGCATGATAAATGCAGGAGGTGAATCCTCAGTGACTTGGCATTCACAGGAAAAATATGCAATATGCTCGTCGCTAGCCTCCTCTCCGATTAACAAGCTCTTTGAGCCAGTATGTTTAACCTCGTTAGCCATACTAATCACCGGATAGACTAATATCTGAAAGGCTGGTTTAATCAGGTCAACATTATGACTTAGCATAACGGGGCGATTAAAATGTACCGCTGCGCTAGCAGCTACATGACCACCGGCAGAAAATCCCATAACCCCCACTTTTGCTATATCGAGCTGCCATTCAAGTGCATGGCTTTTAACCACATACAACGCTTGTTGCACGTCTTGTAAGGGGCCATATTTACGATTATGCATAGTGTCATCTGAAGGCATCCGATATTTAAGAACAAATGCTGTAATACCTAAACTAAGCAAACGTACCGCAATGGCGTGACCTTCTTTATCTACCGATAATCCGCGGTATCCTCCTCCTGGGCATATCACCACAGCAGTACCATTACGCAAGTTATCCTCTGGCCAATAAGCAGTCAGTTGCGGTTGACTCACATCTACCACAAAACACCCAGTATCATCCTGCGACTCAACTCTCTCGGCATCAATTGCTTTTTTAGTCCCAGGAATATCAAAACTATATAGCTTTACCTTTTCAAATCTCACTGTTTGCAGCAAAGTCACATCCCGCTATTTATTTGATTAATTTACCTCAAAAAACATATTCCCTTGATAGCACTATTAATGCTTAACCGCCATGTAAATTGTAAAAGACAAAGCACAACTTCATTCTATTGATTATCCAATGCGTTTTGGTGTGCGAAGCACATACCTTATCCCGTTGCGATATTTATAAACCGTTAGAATAATTGAAAACTTTACTGCTAAAACTTGAAAACACATTAAGTGTCACAATATATCACCTGTATACATCCTCATTTTTCAACACCTACAAATAATGAACCTTTAACTACTAAAGTTAATTAAAGGCGCATCTAATTTAGGCCTGATCACATAAACGTAAAACTTGGCAATAAAATATGAACGCACTGAGCATCAAAGGATTAACCAAAACTTATAAAGGCGGCACCCAAGCCTTAAAAGGGATTAATTTAGAGGTCAAACAAGGTGACTTTTTTGCCTTACTTGGACCTAATGGCGCAGGAAAATCGACAACTATCGGCATTATTAGTTCTTTAGTGAATAAAACTCAGGGCGAAGTGGATATTTTTGAATACAACTTAGCGACTCAACCAGTAGAAGCAAAATCATGTATTGGTTTAGTACCACAAGAGTTTAACTTTAATCAGTTTGAACCTTTGATCCAGATAATGTTGAATCAAGCGGGTTATTACGGTGTACCTAAAAGTGTAGCAAGACCTAGAGCCGAAAAATACCTAAAGCAACTCGATTTGTGGGACAAACGAAACACCCCTTCCAGACAATTGTCTGGAGGCATGAAGCGCCGTTTGATGATAGCTAGAGCTTTAATGCATGAACCTAGAATGCTTATTCTTGACGAACCAACAGCAGGAGTAGATATCGAAATCAGGCGTTCTATGTGGGCTTTTTTGCAAGAATTAAATGAGCAAGGTGTGACTATTATTCTGACTACACACTATTTAGAAGAAGCTGAAATGTTATGTAAGAATATAGCCATTATCGATAAAGGTATCATAGTGCAAAATACCAGCATGAAATCGCTATTATCCACATTAAACATAGAAACCTTTATCTTAGATTTATCTAAGAACATTGATTCTATTTCTCTAACTGGGTTTGAAACTAGGCTACTCGATCCTCATACTTTAGAAGTTGATGTGGCCAAAGAGTCAGGCTTAAATTCTGTATTTGAACAACTCTCTCAACAAGATATCCAAGTATTAAGTATGCGTAATAAATCCAACCGTCTCGAAGAACTATTCGTTAGAATGGTTGAATCAGGAAGAACGGCCGAAACAGCCACTGCAGAATCGAGCCAAGGAGACAGCCATGAATAGTTTAGCTATGGTCGCATTAAGAACAATTTGGCGCAAAGAGTGTATCCGTTTTTTACGAATTTGGATCCAAACACTGCTACCACCCGCTATTACTATGTCTTTATATTTTGTTATTTTTGGTAACTTAATTGGTAGCAGAATTGGCGAGATGGGCGGTTTTAGTTATATGGAATTTATTGTGCCAGGGCTAATTATGATGGCCGTGATCACTAATGCTTATGCCAATGTGTCCTCGTCTTTTTATAGTGCAAAATATCAGCGTAATGTCGAAGAATTATTGGTTGCCCCTGTTTCCAATTGGATAATTATTGCTGGGTATATAGGTGGTGGGGTTGCCAGAGGCATGTTAGTAGGCTTCATAGTCACTATTGTTTCATTATTTTTTGTAGATATACAAATCTATAGTATTTTTATCATCATTATTACCTTGTTTTTAACCGCAGTATTGTTCTCAACTGCTGGCTTAATTAACGGTATTCTTGCCAATTCCTTTGATGATGTAAGTATAGTGCCAACTTTTGTGCTTACCCCATTAACTTATTTGGGTGGTGTTTTTTACTCATTAAGTTTATTACCTGAATTTTGGCAATGGGTCAGTAAAATCAACCCTATTGTGTATATGGTCAATGGCTTTAGATACGGCTTTCTTGGCGTTTCAGATATAAACTTTTTAGTCTCTTTAAGCATATTAATAGGCTTTAACATAGTATTACTGAGCTGGGCTTATTCTTTGATCAATCGTGGCGTTGGTATTCGTAGTTAAGCTAAGTTCAAGTTCGTTAAGGTATTTAAAAAATTTCATTATGCAAAAACAAGCTAGAGCCATTACCACTAACCAAATAGGCATACATCCTAACTTAGAAAAGGTAGTTTCTCGACACTTAGCGACTAGTAGCCAGAAACCTTTTTCTGAGCATACTCAGGTTGCTTTTAAGCAAACCATGCAATGGTTAAATGGCTGGCAAGGCCCCATTATATTAGATTCTTGTTGTGGCGTAGGCGAAAGCACAACTAATATTGCTGCCAGCCATCCAGAGGCTAAAGTAATAGGGGTCGATAAGTCAGCCCTGCGCACCGATAAACACGCAAGTTATGCCGCTGATCTTGATAATTATTTGATAGTACGAGCTGACTTAAATGATTTTTTAAGATTACTTGTTCTTGAAGGTATTCAGTTATACAAACATTATTTGTTATACCCCAACCCTTACCCCAAATCAGCACATTTGCAGCGTCGTTGGTATGCGACGGCCGTGTTACCAGAAATCATTAAACTGGGTGGGCAGTTACAGGTAAGAAGCAATTGGCGGTTATATATTGAAGAGTTTTCCAAAGCCTTAGATATTGCCCAAGTAAACAATACCGTTTATGAATATACTAGTGACTCGGCTATGACACCTTTTGAGAGAAAATACTGGTTAAGTGGACAACAAAGCTGGCAAGTTACAGCTGAACTGCCAACTGCCTAACTGCAAGGGATAGCCAATAGAATCTAATGAGTTACAGCTTTGGGTTGGCTAAAATAAAAACCTTGGGCGTATTTAATTCCACATTTTTGTGCTGCTGCTAAGGTACTGGCCAATTCTATATGTTCAGCAATTAACACAATATTATTTTCAGCAGCTAAGCTCACCATAGTTTTAACCAAATTAGCCACCTCTAAGTATTTACTTGCTTGTTCAAACAAGGAACCAGCCACTTTAATAGCAGAAATAGGCAAACTCATAATGGTTTGTAACTCTGTTTCGTCTTGTTCAAAGTGATCAATAATAATATTGATCCCAAGTGACTGGCATAAATTAGCAAACTGCAAAAAATTAGAATTTGATATTAAAGCATTTTTTGCCGTTATTTCGATTGATATACGGCTTGGGTTTGGATAACAACTCAGTTGAGCCGTTAAGAATTTATGAATAGTAGGATCAACAATATCCGACAAGCTAACATTAATGTTCCATGCCATATTAATGTCTCTAAAGTAACTTGCACTGCGATTAAAGATAATCTGTGTTAATTCAGCCACCAAATCCTGCCGCTCAACTAAATATAAAAATTCGCTAGGTAAATAGGTTCGTTCATCTATGGTCATCAGCCTTGCCAAACATTCATAGCTCCAGACCGTATTGTGGGATAAATCCATAATCGGCTGAAAGAAGGGAACAACGCTATCTAAACTAAAACTATCCTTCACTTCAGTTACTTGCATGTGGATTCAACTTTCGTTTTAGTCTACTTAACAATCAAATTACAACAATTTTGTAACAATTGCCATACGTTAGCCGCTAGCAATTATTTGCAAAAGTTGGTCTATAGCTAGTTTTAGGGTAAAGTTCGCGATCTGAAAATATTAAAAAGGTTACAAGAGTGGCTGGAGCTGAAGTTAGTTTAGAGCACTTATATAAAGTATTCACTATGCCCGAAGGGCAAGATTCTAAGCTTGCCCAAATTGAGAAGCATCTGTCTGATAACCTTGCAGACTTTTTGTCTCAACACGTGGTCACCAAAGTAAATTCACTAGAGCAGATTGAAAAAAGTTTTGCTGAATATGCGGTACCAGAATTACCTGAGTTTGTGTCTGATCATGCCGAATCGTTACTCACTAAGTTGGTTGCTAACTCGGTAAATACTTATTCACCGACATTTATTGGTCATATGACCTCAGCCTTACCTTATTTTCATTTACCACTGGCAAAATTATTAGTTGGACTAAACCAAAACTTAGTCAAAATAGAAACCTCTAAAGCATTTACCCCACTTGAAAGACAAGTATTAGGCATGATGCATGAACTGATATTCAAACAGTCTGGTGAGTTTTATAATACCTATTTACACAGTGCGAATCATGCCCTCGGCGCTTTTTGTTCTGGTGGCACAGTAGCCAACATTACAGCCTTATGGATTGCCCGTAACAAAGCCTTACCTGCTAACGCACAATTTAAAGGTGTGTTTCAAGAAGGAATTGCCGCAGGCATGATGCATTACGGTTATAAAAAGATGGGTATCATCTCTTCTAAACGTGGACATTACTCCTTATCAAAAGCGGTTGACCTTTTAGGCTTGGGTCGCCAACAAATGATTACTATAGATTGCCCCACTCAAAGATTATCAGCAGAAAAAGCTTTAGCTATAGGCAAACAATACCAACAAGATGGTAATAAAGTATTGTCTATAGTGGGGATTGCGGGTACCACAGAAACAGGCCATATCGATCCGTTAGACGAATTAGCTGATGTAGCAAAGGAGCTTAATTGTCATTTTCATGTAGACGCAGCATGGGGAGGCGCCACGCTTTTTTCTAAGCAGTACAGCAAACTACTAAAAGGCATTGAAAAAGCGGACTCAATCACCTTAGACGCCCATAAACAGATGTATGTACCTATGGGGGCTGGAATGGTGTTATTTAAAGATCCTAATGACAGTAATGCAGTACGACATCATGCTCAATATATCCTTAGAGCTGGCTCTAAAGATTTAGGCGCCACTACCCTTGAAGGCTCTCGTAACGGTATGGCTATGATGGTGTACGCGTCTTTACATATCTTTGGCCGTCAAGGCTATGAATTATTGATTAATCAGAGTATTCAAAAAGCCAATACTTTTGCCGCCATGATAGATGCGCATCCTGACTTTGAATTAATTACTTCGCCTACTCTGTCTATATTCACTTATCGAGCAAATCCGAAATGTGTGCAAGAAAAGATTAAACGCCAACCAAAAATTGCTCATGCGATAAACATAGAATTAGATAAATTGACGGTTTCTGTACAAAAAAGGCAAAGGGAAGCGGGGAAATCTTTTGTATCCAGAACTAGACTACAAATCGAAGCCTATCCAGACCAATCTATAACTGTGTTTAGAGTGGTTTTAGCGAATCCCCTTACTACAGAAACTGACCTTAAAAATATTCTCGACGAACAATTGCAGATTGCACAACAAACAGATATTTGGAAAAAGCTGACTACAAAATGATTAGTCAGCTTAACCAATAAAACTAAACTGAGGTTTTAATTGAAAATTGTAGGTTATCAATTAGACGAGTTTTACCTAAAAACGCAGCAGCTAATAACACCAATTCAGAATCTTCATGGCTGGGTTGTAATAAAGATCCAACATTACGAATTTCTAAATAATCGGGACTAAACCCCAGTTCAGCTAGCTGTTGTTTATACTCACCAGTTAAAAAAGTAAAATCTCTTCTTCCAGCTTGTATTTCACTTACTAGTGCATGCATCTTTGTATAAAGAGTGGGCGCCAACTTACGCTCTACATCATTTAAATATTGGTTTCTAGAACTCATAGCTAAACCATCTACTTCTCGAGTAGTGGTAATTCCACATATTTTTAGGTTCATAGAAAGGTCGGTCACCATAGCTTTTATGACCTGCAATTGTTGAAAATCTTTTTCCCCAAAAAAAGCAACATTGGGTTGTACCATATTAAATAATTTACATACTATGGTGGCCACGCCACGAAAATGTCCAGGGCGGCTAGCGCCACAAATCATGTATGACAAACCAGGTACTTCAACAAAAGTTTGCTGCTCTAAGCCACGAGCATAAATGTCTGTTGCTTTAGGCAGAAACAAAACATCTACACCTAATTCTTCGAGCAAGATCTTATCGTTTTCTAGTGTTCTAGGGTAAGCATCCAAGTCTTCATCAGGCCCAAACTGCATGGGATTGACAAAAATCGACACCACCACTATATCAGCTTGTTTTTTCGCTTCACGAACAAGGTTCAAATGCCCTTGATGCAAATTTCCCATTGTGGGTACAAAGGCAATCACTTTACCGCTAGTTTGCCAAGTACGTCTTACTTCTCTTAAATTTGCAATGTCACAAATCAGGTGCATAACTAGGACCTTTAATTAAAACTGTGTTCTGCAGAAGGAAAACTTCCTTCTTGGACTTCTTGAATATATTGACTAACAGCTTGGCGCATATCACCAGTAGTTTTTAAATAATTTTTTGAAAACTTAGGCATATAGTTTGCGCTGATACCAAACATATCGTGCATCACTAATATTTGACCATCGGTTTCAGGCCCAGCACCAATACCAATCACAGGAATAGATAAGTTGGCAGATATTTTTCCGGCAAGCTCTGTAGGAATACATTCCAGTACTAACATTTGGATACCAGCTTGTTCAAGTAATTTTGCTTGCTCAAGGATGTTTTCAGCTTGAAGATCGTCGCGGCCTTGCACTTTAAAGCCACCAAACACATGTACAGATTGAGGTGTGAGACCTAAGTGACCGCATACAGGCACACTGCGCTCATTTAATCCTTTAATGGTTTCAAGCAACCAACTACCGCCTTCTAATTTAACCATGCTGGCACCAGCACGCATTAACTCAGCAGCATTCATATAGGCTTGTTCGGGTGTTGCATATGACATAAATGGCATATCAGCGACGACAAAGGCTCTCTCCACCCCCGTTCTAACAGAGCGAGTATGGTAAGCAACATCAGCGACAGAAACACTTAATGTATCGTCTGCCCCCTGCAACACCATGCCTAAAGAGTCACCTATTAGCAGCACATCAATACCTTGTTCATCAAATAGTTTGGCAAAACTGGCATCGTAAGCAGTTAGGGCAGTAATGATCTTCTTCTCTTGCTTCATTTTAAGCAAAGTTGAGGTAGTTACTTTTTTCATTGGATCATCTCCGGTATTGAGTACAAGCTCTCATTATTAGTATGCGCACTATACGGATTTTTAAATAAAATTCTAGAATCGAAGGTGTTAAACCAGTCGGATTAATCCATTTAAAGGGCACGATTCAATTAGCTTAGATAAATTTTCGCCACAAGGTAAAACCAAATCTGCGGTAAGTTCAAAAAGGGGGTATAAAACAAACTCTCTTTCTTTCATCCCATAATGTGGCACAGTCAATTGTTCAGAGTTAATTAACTGCTGACCAAACAATAAAATATCTAAATCTAGGGTGCGAGGTCCCCATCTGTGATCTTTTCTTTCACGGCCTTGTTCCAATTCAATTTTTTGAGTCGCTTGTAGCAGCTCTAAAGGACTTAAACTGGTCTCAATCAAAGCGACAGCATTGACGTAGTCGGGCTGATCTTGAGGGCCCATAGGTTGACTACGATAAAAACTGGAACATTTTACTAATGCACTATTGGCTAAATTTGCTAGCGCATCAAGGGCTGAATTAAGTTGTTGTTCTGGCGTAGACAGATTACTGCCTAAGCCAATATACACAGCTGTCATGTGCTAGATTTTGGTTTCTTGCGTTGACGACGAGGGCGTCTTGGCGCAACACCTTCTTGATCACGTAAATTTTTCAACATAGTTTTGCGTTGAGCTTCATTCGCTTCTTGAAAATCAGTCCACCACTCAGCTAATTCTAACAACTGACCACCTTCAATTTGACCACGCAACAACAAAAAGTCGTAGGCAGCTCTAAATTTAGGATGCTCTAACATTTGATAAGCTCGACGACCATAACGTTTAGGTAAACGGTTTTGTAATTGCCAGATATCTCGAATAGGTATAGTGAACCTTTTGGGGATCATAATACGTTGCAATTGTCGGGTTAAGACATCGTTTAGGGCGAGATTAAATGCATCAAAATGATTCAATCCACCTTCAGACATTAATTGCTGACAACGTTCTTCTAACGGATACCACATAAATGCCGCAAAAATAAACGCAGGTGTCACTCTTTGCCCTGTATTAATACGATTATCAGTATTAGTAAGTACTTGCTCAACAAATCGACATTCACGACTATTAGATTGCAATAATAAAGGCGCAAGCTGTGGAAACAAGGATTCAAAAAGATGATATTCGGTTAATAATTTATAAGTTTCTAAGCCTTGCCCAGACAAGAAAAGTTTTAATACTTCTTCAAAAAGTCTAGCAGGCGGAATATTTGCCATCAAAGGCGCCATACGTTTAATAGGTTCAGCGCTTTCATGGCTAATTTGCATATTTAATTTAGCGGCAAATCGCACAGCTCTGAGCATACGGACA
Organism: Paraglaciecola sp. L3A3; assembly: GCF_009796765.1. Classification (NCBI taxonomy): domain Bacteria; kingdom Pseudomonadati; phylum Pseudomonadota; class Gammaproteobacteria; order Alteromonadales; family Alteromonadaceae; genus Paraglaciecola; species Paraglaciecola sp. L3A3. The sequence continues at coordinate 469,231 of NZ_CP047023.1, read as the reverse complement.
GGATCTTCTCTATATCGCGTATCAGGGTCGCCAATCAAAGCAATTTTTTTGTCTTTAATGGCTTGCATACCACCAGCAAAATCACTGATCGAGAAATCAGCAATGTTGTAATACATGGCATTGATGGTGAAGTCACGACGTTGCGCGTCTTCTTCTATCGTACCAAAAACATTATCACGCAATAATTGGCCATGGTCACTTTGTTTACTGAGTTTAGATTCTTTATCAGTTGTAGTAGTTTCGTGGTGCCCACGAAAAGTAGCGACTTCAATCACTTCACGGCCAAAAACAATGTGTGCTAACCTAAAACGACGTCCTATCAAACGACAATTACGGAACAAGCCCTTGATTTGTTCTGGCGTGGCATTGGTAGTGACATCAAAATCTTTAGGTTCTTTGCCAAGTATCACGTCTCTAACACAACCACCTACTAGGTATGCTTGATAACCACTGTTATGCAAACGATAAAGTACTTTAAGTGCATTATCACTAATGTGGTCGCGGGATACAGGGTGCTCAGCCCTAGGAATAACATGAGCAACTAAAGCAGCAGGCTGATTTGCGGTTTTGGCACGTAACGCGCCTCTTACTTTGTCAATTACACGAGAAATAATGTTCAGATGCTCCTCTACTTTACATTGAACCTAAATTTTGGCGCCAATCATATACTGTCTACGAGACCAATTCTATTATCAATACGTTCTGTTGTTGCAACAAGTTTATTAATATCCCAATGGTTAATGGCCCAGTGCAAAATATTTTCACAACTTTCTTTCACTAACTGCTTAGGAACAGGTAAACCTAAAAAGATTAATGCGCCGATCAAATTCTCTGTAGCCCTTGAATTATCTAACCCAGGAGCATGATTTTGTTTACTTAATTTTTGACCTGGTTCGCTGACTACAACTGGAAAGTGAATAAATTTAGGTGCACTACTATTAAATGCCGCATATAACGCAAGCTGAAAAGCAGTAGCGGGTAATAAATCGGCTCCTCTTGCAATTTCAGTGATCCCTTGGCTTATGTCATCCACCACAACAGCCAACTGATAAGCAAACAAACCATCTTTGCGCTTCAGAGCAAATTGTGCCGGTAAATCTGTTAAATCAAAATTGACCCTGCCTAGTAACTGATCTTCCATTTTCTGTACAGGAGATAAATATTTGAAACGAACAGCACAATCTTGCGCAAACAATTTTTTTTCTGGGCATTGGCATAATTGAGAAGTCGACAAATTAGCCAATTGATTACGGGTACAAGCACATAAATACGTATAGCCATGCTGCGATAACCAATCGAGTTTCTCTATATAAAGTTCACTACGTTGGCTTTGATACACTACATCTTGATCCCAAAACAAATGATGAGCAGCTAAACATCTTAAAATATTGTCAGCAGCACCAGGCACTTCCCTTGGAGGATCTATATCTTCAATGCGAAGTAACCACTTACCATTACTTTTTTTTGCTTGTAGATAACTACCCAAAGCTGAAACTAGAGAGCCAAAATGCAGAGGGCCAGAAGGTGATGGAGCAAAACGTCCAACATATTGAGATGAAGCTAAATTAGATGAAGACACGAATTAACTGAGAATAGTCAACAAAAGCATACTTCACCAAGTCACGATATGAGTTAAGCATCGTAACTTGGTAGGCATAATGAAAAACTAACCCTGAAGTTGTTTTTCTTTTATTTCAGCCATAGTCTTACAGTCAATACACATATCAGCTGTAGGCCTAGCTTCAAGACGGCGAACACCAATTTCGATACCGCAAGCATCACAAAAACCAAAATCATCCTCTTCAATTCTTTTAAGAGTTTTTTCAATTTTTTTGATTAATTTACGTTCTCTGTCACGAGTACGCAGTTCAAGACTAAACTCTTCTTCTTGAGCAGCACGATCAACTGGATCTGGGAAATTAGCAGCTTCATCTTGCATGTGGTGAACAGTACGATCAACTTCTTGACGAAGCTGGTCACGCCATGCTTTAAGTAACAATCCAAAGTGCTCAAGTTGAGCATCGTTCATATACTCTTCGCCTTTTTTCTCCTGGTAAGGAGTCAATCCGGCTAAAGCTAATAATCCAAGTGTTTTATTTGTGTTTGTTGTTGGCATTTGCCAATTCTCCTAAACTACAGCACGAGCAATAATGTGCAGGCGGCTATGTATATCAGAAAGCCTTTACACTGGCAATTGTTTGCTCTTCGCATATTCCATCAGAAAGAAAACAATTTTGAGCAGGCTATATGGGTATGTGATAAAAAAAATCAACCTTCATCTTGGATAAAAAAACTCCAACGGTTGATTTATAACGATTTTTTTTGAATTTATTTGACAAGCGTAAGTAAAAATTTCTACTCCATTTGCTACAGCTTGGCATAACTCATCGGCATAATTTTTATCAATATGTTTGGCAACTTGTACAGATCCAATACCAGTATGTTGCACACAAAAAAATAATACCGCTCGTTTGCCTTGTTTTGCTATAGAGCTTAATTCCCTTAAATGTTTTTGGCCTCTTAATGTTTTAGCATCTGGGAAATAACCAAAATCATGCTCCAATAAGGTCACTGATTTAACTTCTACGTAGCAATCTACTTTATCTACAGCAGATAATAAAAAATCTATTCTGCTATTTTCATCACCAAACTTAACTTCTGCTTTAATATTTTCATAACCCATTAATTCTTGGATTTTGTCTTGCTCTAATGCTTCTTTTACCAACCCATTAGCTTTATGGGTATTTACCCCAATCCAATGGTTTTGATCAGTTAATACCAATTCCCATGTATAAGCTAATTTACGTTTGGGATTATTACTGGGGGATAACCAAACCTGCCAACCAGGCTCTGCACAGCCAGTCATTGCCCCTGTATTTGGGCAGTGTGCGGTAACTATGCTGCCGTCTGCTAGTTCTACATCAGCCAAAAAGCGCTTGTAACGTTTTATTAATGTGCCTTGGATCAAGTTTTCAGAAAAATACATATTTGCTAACTAAGTCAATTTTGCATGGTATTCTAACAAAGTTAAATTATTTTGGAGTCAACATGTCTACTTTATCTATTTCCCTTACCAACCAAGCTCCTGAGGCATGTTACGCCCCAACCTCGGCTGTTTCTATTAATGCTAACCAGGCGCAAATTCATCTGCAGGATGAGGCTAATTCTCTTGCCAGTATCCAACAAGCAGCACGCCAACTCGACAGTTTAGGCATAATGCAAGTGTGTCTCACTGGAAAATGGGAGATTGAACAACAGTGGGCCTTTGCGCAAAGTTTCACCACCACTAGAAAACAAGATCATATTACCTGGTGTGACGACGAGAATAAGGCCGAATTAATTAATAGATACAAGTGCATGACATTCACCCGTCATTTAATCAATTTATCGCCTGAAGATTTATCCCCAGAAATCTTAGCTGAGTCCTGCACTAATTGGTTACGTTCGCTTACTTCCCATTCAATAAAAGCAACTGAATACAAGGGTGAAGAACTAGCCAAACAAGGTTGGTTTGGCATATATCATGTTGGCCGTGGGAGCTCTCGACCACCTGTCATGTTAGAACTCGACTTTAACCCCTCAGGCAAAGAAGACGAACCAATAGCGGCCTGCTTAGTGGGCAAAGGGATTACCTTTGATAGCGGTGGTTACAGTATGAAAAGTAGTGAAGGTATGGTCACCATGAAATGTGACATGGGTGGTGCAGCGACAGTTGCAGGCGGTCTAGGTTTAGCAATTTTACGAGGCTTAAATAAGCGAGTTAAATTGATTTTGTGCTGTGCAGAAAATTTAGTCAGTGGCCATGCATACAAGTTAGGTGACATTATCACTTACAAAAATGGCACAACAGTAGAAGTGGTGAATACTGATGCAGAAGGCAGACTGGTACTAGCAGATGGACTCATGGCTGCCAGTGCAACAAACTCTCCATTAATTATTGACGCAGCTACTCTTACAGGCGCAGCGCATGTAGCTCTAGGCAATGAATACAACGCATTTTTTGCCTTAGATAAACCATTAGCACAACGTGCAATTAATTATGCCACTGCAGAATTTGAACCTTCTTGGACATTGCCTTTAGAAAAGTGGCACAGAGACAAATGCCCATCGGCCTTTGCAGATACTGCAAACAGTAATGTACGTAAAGGCGGGGGTGCCGGTGGCGCGTCAAATGCTGCAGGTTTTTTATCTCGCTTTGTTAATGAACAAGGTACAGGTTGGTTACATATAGATTTAGCTGCTGCTTACAACCCAGCGGGGACGGCATTACTACCTGTAGGTGCTACAGCTCAAGGGTTTAGAACAATTGCCAGAGCATTAATGGAAGAATAATTCCTTTTATCCACTAATTTAGCTTAATTACAGGGCGATGGTAGGTATTAACCTCGCCCTTTAAGTAACTTAACCCGAATACTGGAAAAGCCAAACCTCTCGATAACGCTCTTTTTGTGCCTAGCCGCGTTGGAGGAGAGTCTAGCAATAACACGTTATTACGTACGACAATCCGCCTTGCTGTACACGAAAAATTTCGTCACCGAGTAAGAATTTAGGTGAGTTGATTTGGATAAATGTTATTAAATTATTGAATTTTAGTGATAAATTTAGCTTAAACGATACTTCTTATCCAGAACTAAGGTTAACTTATTAAATGCCACCTAAGCGCTCAGCTATTACTCTATAATTTTCAACTGCATCCTTTTCAAACAGTGGGCTGCCATTTTCATCATGTTCTGCAGCAGGTAATAAGCGTTCTCTTGCCAACCTTTCTATACGCCCAGCTTGTACGCCAAGAAACTCTGCTACTTCTGCAACCGTCATTAGACTCATAGATCCGCCTCATTTTTAAATTATCATGATGAACTATTATACCAATTACTAGTAATAGTCTAACCTGTAATCCTTGTCACTTACTAAATGTTCTTGCGATTAAATTATCAAGCTATTGAAAGTAAAACTATTTTTAGAGCTAAGGTAAAATATGAGATAAACTAATCAAATTTGACGCCTAGTTAACAACAACTGACAACTAAATAGAGAATAAATATGGATACTTGGTCGGCTGCCATAACACTTTTTCTAATTATGGATCCTTTGGGCAATCTCCCTGTTTTTATGTCTGTATTAAAAACCATCGAACCTAAACGCCGTAAACTAGTTTTAGCTAGAGAGTTATTATTTTCGCTTGTGATTATGTTTGCCTTTCTGTTTAGTGGCCAAGCTGTTTTAGACTTTTTAAATGTGCGTCAAGAAGCTGTGAGTATAGCCGGTGGTATTATTCTTTTTATCATAGGTTTAAAAATGATATTTCCTCAACCAGGGGGAGTAACGGGGTTAGCTCCGGGCGAAGAACCTTTTATAGTACCACTTGCAATCCCAATGGTGGCGGGACCTTCAGTATTAGCAGCCTTAATATTACTAGCCAATCAAGATCACAGTCGTATGTTAGATTGGTCACTAGCTTTAGCTGGAGCCTGGTTTGCATCTGCAACAATTCTCATGCTTTCTAGTACATTTCACCGTATATTAGGGGAAAGAGGCCTAACCGCAATAGAAAGATTAATGGGTATGATTTTAATCATGATATCCATCCAAATGTTTTTAGATGGTGTTGGGAAATACTACTCATTAAATTAAGCTGTAGATTTAACCAGCACATAGAGAAGATAAAAATTTGAACAATAAATTAAATATATTTCAGCAAGTTAGAGAATTAGAAGGATGGGATGCTATTGCATTTTCAGCCACTCTGCTTGAAAGAATGTTACCCAATTACACCTTATTTTGTGAAGTCACCGAATTTGCCGATCCAGCTCCATACCGCAATAGCTTGAACTCAATTTGGGAATGGCTATCTGTGCCTAAAACCAAAATTAATTTTAGTGCCCAGTTAGAAAAAATAGAAGAACTAGTGCCTGACGCCAGTGACTTCGATAATTATGGCGTTTACCCAGCAATAGACGTAGCTATGTCTATGTCTGCTCTTATTTTACTGATCCAAGGGGAAGATCCACAGGGTGCAGTAGTCGTCAGTAAACTGTCACAAGGTGGAGTAGAAGCCTTTATCGAAGCAAGTGCTGGTCAGTCTCTAGAAAGCCAAGAAATCAAGCAGCATCCATTGATGCAATGGGAAATCGAAACCCAACAAGAGTTGTTAGTCTTGCTAAAAGAAAACGGTAAAGGCGCAGAAACCTGCAAAAAACTTAAAGCATTAGCTACTGCCGAAGGTATGAGTAATATTGGCATTGAAATGTAATTGATAAAATAAAGCCTACGCCATGCTCAAATCTATGATTATGGCGTTAAATCTAAAAGATAAATGGATGTTTCAGTTCAACACAAATCGATTTCTCCGTTTATATTCAATAAATTTCAATTAGGCCCAAGATAAAGTATTTACTCAACTTTGTGCTCGTTGATTCATTTACAAATGCATAGATTTCTGATCTTGGTAACTAGCTAAACTGGCAACGACTTTAGCTAAAATTCAACAAAAACGCCGCCACTGTTCAAAAGTGCTAATAATGATATGCCTTTATATTTATTAGAGATTTTAGTAATATTCGGCGCCTAAAAAATAAAGGGTTATTTAGAAATGGACACTTCTACGTTACTCATTAACGTCATGCTATATTTGTTTTTACCTCTTTGGGGGATCGCTGGATTTGCCGATTGGTGTTGTCATCGTGCAACAAAAATTGAAGACAATTCGGGCATTAAAGAATCACTAATGCATTCTTTAATGGGTATACAAATGGGTATCCCTATCATTCTGTGCTTAATATTTAATGTTAATGTGCTGATTCTCATCATCTGTGTTATCACTTGGATTTCACATGAAATTGTTGCTCATTGTGATGTAAGGTACGCCACTCCTAAACGCGAAATATCTATATGGGAAATGCACGCCCATACTTACCTTGGTTCGTTGCCGCTATATATGCTGACATCCATTATCATCATTAACTGGGATGTATTTCTGCAACTCATCACGTTAGAATGGGCAGGAAATATGTCTCTAATTTTAGTTGATGAACCGCACGGAACATCTGCATATTTACCCGCCTATTTAATATTCATGGCAGTTATTTGTGTCTTTCCTTATATAGAAGAAAATTTACGTTGTTTAAGAACCTACCTAAGAAAAGAAGTTTAAATGGCCGTTTATATAAATAGTTCTGGTCATTACCTACCTGGAAAAGCCATCGACAATGAGCAAATTGAAAATATTCTAGGTTTAATTAATGGTAAAAAGAGCCGATTAAAAAATAAAATTCTTAAATCAAATGGCATACTGCAACGTCATTATGCAATAGACGAACGACAAAATACGACAATATCCAATAGTGAAATGGCAGCCAATGCAGGCCTTAATTGCATAGACAATAGTTTTCTCTCTGCAACAAAAATACAAATGTTAAGTTGCGCAACAAGCCAAGGTGATATGGTTTTACCTGGTTTTGGCAGCATGGTACAAGCAGCGTTAAATATTTCAGAAGTAGAATTACACACTAGTCATGGTATTTGTTCTAGTAGCATGATGGCACTTAAAACCGCTTTTAATAATATAAAATGTCACGACAACGAAAATGCGCTAGTTATAGCCAGTGAACTTACATCCCGCTTATTTAAAAATACTCGCTATGAACAAGTAGAAAATAACGATGTCGATTTTAATGCAGAATTTTTGCGTTGGATGTTATCAGATGGTGCTGGTGCCCTCCTGCTCGAAAACAAACCTAGAGCGACAGGGAAAAGCGTAAGAATTGATTGGATAAAAAGTTTTTCTCATGCCAACCACTTCCCTGTTTGTATGTCTGTAGGCCAAGCGAGAAATGAAGAACACAAAACATGGCAAGATTACCCCACTTACGCCGCAGCTGAAAAAGCAGGAGCATTACTATTACGTCAAGATGTAAGACTACTTGAAAATATTGTTTCAGTCGGGGTCCAAGGTTTTCTAAAATTAATTAGCCAAAAGTATGTTGAGATTAAGAAAATTGACCATGTACTCTGTCATTTTTCATCTAAATATTTCAAAAGCAAAATTTTTGAAATGTTAGAAACTGCAGGGGCCAGTATTCCTGAAGAAAAGTGGTACACCAATTTATATCAAAGAGGCAATACGGGCTGTGCGTCAATCTTTATTATGCTGGATGAATTTATCAAAACACATGATCTAAAAGTCGGTGAAACAATTTTTTGTATGGTGCCAGAAAGTGGGCGATTTAATTGTGCTTATATGCACTTAACTGTTGCAGGGTAATAAAAATGGAACATAGAGTATTAACTACATTGGGCCAAAATTGCTTACAGTCTTTACTCAAAATTTGGTTAGATTTTGATTTTTCCCTTAACAATGTATCTATTGTTAAACGCTTAGAACAAGGTAGATTAAGCCTCGAAGACTATCAAAATCTTTTACTTAATTTACGTCAACAAGTTATCGAAGGGTCACGTTGGATAAGCCGATGTGCATCAAGTTTTGATCGTGATTATGCTGACGTCAGATCAATCGTAATTGGCCATGCAGCCGAAGAGCACCGTGACTATCTACTTTTAGAACAAGACTATGTTGCTGCGGGTGGTAAATTAGAAGATATTCAGTCAGCCAAAAAAAATATGGGCTCTGAAGCATTGCATGGTTTTTTAATGTATCGCGCTAGTCAACCTAATCCTATCGATTTAATCGGGGCCATGTGGATTATCGAAGGGTTAGGCAATAAAATGGCTAGCCGATGGTCTACGTTCATTAACCAACAATTTAACTTCGACAGTAAAGCAACCTCATTTATGGATTATCACGGTGAAAATGATGAAAATCACCTAGATGAGTTATATAAACTAATTGACCGAGTAGCAACTTCTACAAAAAATGTAGAGGACATTATTCGTACCGCTAAAGTGGTGGCAAAACTGTATAAATTACAGTTAGAAGAGGTTGATAATGACGCATAAAATCCCCAGTCCATATTTACAAGCAATAAGTAATGACGATTCTCTGCCAATAGAAAGTGCAGCAGTAAAATTATGGATGTTAGATTTGGATAATGGCTTTCGTTGGATTTTGAGGCCTTTATTACAATTCTTTTTCTCGATATTACTGCACATTACTTGGCTCATAAAGCGCTTACCGCTTCCGCAATTTAGTGCTCATGACTTCTTACAAAAAACCATTTGCTGGTTTTGTACACACTTTGTTTCACCTGAAGCTAATTTGTTAATCTTGAGACATTTTGCAACTGAATCAAATATTCTAAATTTTTTGTCAGAAAATACGGGGCATGATCATCGAGTAAACCTGTATCCCAAAAAAATTAGCGACATGTTGCAGAATACATTTGTCAATCACGATCAAGAACTTTTTGAGTGCTTCATAAAGCTGGGAAGTAGCAACCCTAGTTTCCATAACGAAGAAAATAAGGATTATAGCTGGAGTAGCTGGCAGCCCATTGATATGGAACAGTTTAATGTCAATAAAAAAGCAACACAGATACTTGATTTCGAAACATCACATGCCCTATTTATGTGTTTATTTTGCTTTTTACTTAAAAAAGACGAATACCGTGACGCAATTAATGGATTTAATTTAGACCAGTCTATCGCCATAAGAATAGGCCGTATTATTGATGACTCAACATTAACTGAATTGGCATATAACAAATATCCTCAATACTTGGTTGGTCCTTGGAACTTAGGTCAGAGGTTTTTGATGCACGGCTTTTTTACTGAGCATTTATATGCAAAATTAGAATCAATAAGAGTTAGTCAATTAGCGCAAAAGAACAATACTTAAACTGAGTTCTGGATAAGAAGTATCGTCTAATCTTAATTTATCATTACAATTCAATGACTTAATGACATTCACCCAAATCACCTCACCTGAATGCATACTCGGTGACGAAATTTTTCGTGTATAGCAAAGCGGATTTTCTTACGTAATAGCGGGCTCAGGTTAAATAGGCCTAAGTATTGCTCTCGCGGCTTAAGCTCTAGACACTTAGACACTTAGACACTTTCAAGTTTACTCGCTTCTATCAATTAGCAACTCCTTCTGCTTGTAATTGCTTTTAACTTTGCCGCTGATAAAGCCTTGCTTGCACTTGAGAAGTTTGTTTTTCTTTTATTAATTGCCAACCATCCGGCACAGTATAATTGCCCCCCTGCCCCTCACATTCAATGTAAATAACGCCATCAAGAGTCAGCAGCTCATGCTCAGCAATAGTATTTATTACCCCTGCTAATAGGCATTTATTAAATGGCGGATCTAAGAAAATTAAGTCAAATTTAACATTTAACCTAGCTAACTCTTCAGTGGCACTGCCTTGGATCACTGTGACTTGCTCACTACTTATATCAAGTAGTTTGATATTGTCCGATAATTTGATTGCCGCTTTTTTATCTAATTCAATAAAAGTAGTACTGGCAGCATAACGGGATAAGGCTTCAAAACCTAAACCACCACTACCAGCAAAAGCATCTAGACACTTAGCTTCTCGGGTATAAGGCATCAGCCAATTAAACAAGGTTTCCTTGTTTCTGTCAGTTGTCGGTCGTAATCCTTGTACATCAAGTACAGGTAATTTTCGCCCGCGCCAGCGGCCACTAATGATACGAATTGCACCATTTGCCTTTTTGATTGTTTTTACGCCTCGCTTCATTTGGGGTAGGAATGCTATTATTGTGAACTTATGTGCGTAGTGTACTTAATTAAATCAACGAATTTCCAAGGATTTTTCACCGGTATGTCAAAGTTTTTCAATTGGCTCAAGAAAAATAAAGATCAAGAAGTGCCTTCACCTTCTGATCAAGAAGCGCTTTCAACTGGTAATGAACAACCAGAACAGACAGCAAATACAATAAAGAATGATGATTCTGAACTGCAAAAAAAACCAGAAGAAATCAATAATAACAATGAATTAGCAGAAGAACATGCAGAAACGTTTGAGCAAGTAATTAATGCTGATGATAAGCTTGAACCAACTTTAGAAACTAATCATTCTTATAATGAAGACACGATAAACACGCCAACAATTACAACTGAAAATAAAATAGCGGTTGAAGCTGAACTGTCAGAAATCACCGAAGTTGTCGAACAAGTTGAACCTGTTGAACAAGCCGTTGTAGCCGAAGAAATAGTTGAAACTGCTCCGATTGTTGAAAAAACCAGCTTTTTTGGAAAGTTAAAACGTAGCTTATCTCGTACCAAGGAAAGTATTGGTAGCGGCATTATTGGTATATTCCGTGGCAAAGCGATTGATGATGAATTATTTGAGGAATTAGAAACGCAGTTATTAGTCGCTGACTTGGGCATGAATACTACGGTTAAATTAATCAAACAATTAACCGAAAGTTCAAATCGTAAACAGCTCAAAGATGGCGAAGCGTTATACCAACTGCTAAAAGAGCAAATGGCTGAAATCTTAAATAAAGTCGATAGCCCTCTCGTTTTAGAATCACCTTCTGGTCCTTTTGTCATTTTAATGGTTGGGGTAAATGGTGTAGGTAAAACCACAACCATAGGCAAAATGGCTAAGCAATTTCAACAACAAGGTAAAAAAGTCATGTTAGCGGCTGGTGATACTTTTAGAGCTGCGGCTGTGGAACAATTACAAGTTTGGGGCGAGCGGAATGATATTCCGGTGGTTGCTCAACAGACTGGCTCAGATAGCGCATCGGTTATTTTTGATGCATTTCAATCAGCCAAGGCAAAAAATATTGATGTGTTAATTGCCGATACCGCTGGTCGTTTACAAAATAAAGACCACTTAATGGAAGAGTTGAAAAAAGTAGTGCGAGTAATGAGGAAGATTTCTCCTGAAGCCCCCCACGAAATTATGTTAACCCTAGACGCCAGTACCGGACAAAATGCGGTTAGCCAAACCAAATTATTCCATGAAGCTGTGGGACTCACAGGTATTAGTTTAACCAAATTAGATGGCACAGCTAAAGGTGGAGTCATATTTTCCATCGCTGATGAATTTAACATTCCTATCCGTTATGTAGGTATTGGCGAAGGCATAGATGATTTACGTCCTTTTAATGGTAAAGACTTTGTCGATGCCTTATTTACCGAAACAGATAATCAAACAGACCAGGTGAGTTAAGCCAAATATGATTAAGTTTGAGCAAGTCAGTAAGACCTATCCTGGAGGGCAACAAGCCTTAAGAAAGGTAGATTTTCACATTGAACCTGGCGAAATGGCCTTTTTAACAGGCCATTCAGGCGCAGGGAAAAGTACCTTACTCAAACTCATTTCTATAATGGAACGCCCTACTGTGGGCAAGGTGCTGATTAACGGTCAAGATCTCAGTACCATTCAGCGTAAACAAATAGCCTATATCCGCCGAGATATCGGCATGATATTCCAAAGTCATCAATTATTGATGGATAAAACTGTTTTCGATAATGTAGCCCTGCCCTTAGTCATAGAAGGTTATTCTCACAAAGAAACAGCCAAACGAGTACATGCCGCTTTAGAAATGGTAGGTCTTAGAGATAAAGTAAAAAACTTACCTATGATGCTATCTGGTGGCGAACAGCAAAGAGTGGGCATAGCCAGAGCCGTTGTCAATAAACCCCCGCTGCTATTAGCTGACGAACCCACAGGTAACTTAGATCCTAAGTTGTCGATGGAAATTATCCGTTTATTTGAAGATTTTAATCAAGCGGGAGTGTCTGTGTTTATTGCCACCCATGATTTAGGTTTAATTGCGCGGATGAAATACCGTACTTTAACCCTTAAACAAGGCCAAATGATTACCGACGGTCTAACCCAAGAGTTTCAAAGTGACGATTTATATGTCTAATTTTCTTCGAGCTTACCTATGAGTATTTTATTTAAAGGCAGAGTGCAAGGTGCGCAGGTTACTCAAGTATCTGCAATGCAGCGATTAATTATGTTTTTTGTCAGCCATTTCAGACAAGCCTTAGGTAGTCTTGGAGAATTGTGGCGTTCACGTGTTTCAGCCATTATGACAGTAGGTGTACTAGGTTTAAGCATTACTTTACCTTCAATTTTGTATGTGATGGTTAAGAATGCCGAACAAGTCAGTTCTGGCTGGGAACAAGCATCACAAATATCTTTATTTTTAAAAGAAGATATCAATAAAACCGATGTAGATCAGCTTCTTAAGCGCATTCAGTTATGGCCAGAGGTTGATACCATTGATTTTATTTCAGCAGACAAAGCCTTAGATGAATTTAAACAATTATCTGGCTTTGGTGATGCCATTGCATATTTAGACAAAAATCCGCTCCCCAACGTTATTCTTGTGACACCCACTTCTCGTCATGCCGGTCCGACGGCAGCTCGTTTGTTATTAGAGAAGTTAAAAAAAGAGCGAGAAGTTGATATCGGCAAGTTAGATATTGAATGGTTAGAGCGGTTACACGCATTATTAAATGCAGTAAAAGATCTGGTCACTATCATAGCGCTTTTATTATTCTTGGCTGTGGTTTTGATTATTGGCAATACAATTAGATTAAACATTCTTAGTAAAAAAGATGAAATTATTATTATGAAACTAGTAGGAGCGACTGATGCATTTATTCAACGTCCCTTTATGTACACTGGTTTTTGGTATGGCTTTTTAGGGGGGTTGTTAGCCTGGTTTGCCGTTACTTTACTCTTATGGTGGATGAGTAGTAGTGTGTCAGCAGTCAGTGAGTTATACCAAAAAAGTTTTAATATAACCGGATTAGATTTCACAACTTTTATTGTGATGTTGACTGTTTCTATTTTTCTTGGACTAAGCGGTTCGGTATTATCAGTAAGGCGTCATGTCAGACAAATAGAGCCTAAATAACCTAGGCTCTGACTCACCAATATTACTATTGTAACTTGTTTAGTCCTTCGTACCTTTTGTGTAAATAATCTATATTTTCTGCAATCGGCTCTAATTTGATTATAAGCTGTTTTCTTTGCTTAAATTCAGGCCACTGCACAAGCCCTTCTCCATTTGGATTGCCATGTTTAATAAAATTAACAAAATAAGTTTGTAACATCTCCGATACTTTATAATCTTCTTGTTGCCACTGATAAATATTATTCACGTCTAGGTTACCCAAAGCATATTCAATTTCTGCAGAATGAGTAGCGCCACGGGCTAAAGTTTGATTCCATGATTTAGTCCAATACTCAGGTTTCATTAATGGCCGAACGTGGTCGTAGGTATAAAAGTATGTCGCATCTGGGTTAGATTGACTGACGATATTGATCCAATTCCAAGTAGACAAACTAATAAACCTATCACTGGCAATGGCTTGCGCAGCATCCATGACTTCATCTGCAGTGGCAGCAGGGTATAATTCCAACATATCTTCATAAGAATTAGGATACTGGCGTTGCACCGCTAATTTATAGTTATCTACTGTGACGTCCATATTCTTCATCACACTTGTATAGCCGCCTTCTTGGGAGTTATTACCAGCCAAAAACGGTACTTTTGCATATTCTCCATCGCGATACATCTGAGTAATATGCTTTGGTAAAACATAGTTATCAATCGTACCGGAAAACGATCTAAATTTAGCTTCAGTCACCTTATCTAAAAGTGCCTTTGCTGATAATTTTTTTAACTGTTTTATTGCTTCTTTACCCGAAACATCATCACTTAGCACAGCTTTAACTAGGGCCACGCCATTAGCTTCAGCAGACTGTAAACTAGTTAATCTGCCTGCTAAAAATGAGCCACTTTCGCCAATTGCGCCATTGATTAAATCTCGCGATAAATGAGAGGCCATAAGGGTACTAACAGAAAATGAACCAGCAGACTCACCAGCAATCGTCACTCGGTTAGGATCACCACCAAAAGCATGAATATTTTCCTTTACCCAAGCTAATGCTGCCGCCTGATCCATAAAAGTATAATTACCCGAACCTGCATAACCTGACTCTTTAGATAACTGTGGATGAGCAAATAATCCAAAAACTCCCATTCGATAATTAACAGTCACAGACACTATGCCTTTCGCTGCCATACTTGCACCGTCATAGCGTTTTTCTGAACCGTCCCCTGCTGCAAATCCACCTCCATAAAAATAAACCAAAACGGGTAAGGCTTTTTTCGAGTCTGAGGCGGGTGCCCAAACATTCAAAAATAAGCAGTCTTCACTGCTGCCTGCATCTCGAAATTGCATGTCACTATATAGAGGATTTTGCATACATTTACTGCCAAACGATTTTGCATTTCTGATACCAGACCAAGATTGTGGCGCTTGCGGAGGTTGCCAACGTAAATCACCGACAGGTGGTGCAGCAAATGGAATACCTTTAAAAGAGCGAACTTCACCTTGGTTTTCAAGGCTTCCCACTAATTTCCCCTGTAAAACGATAACTACATTTGGGTTATCATTTTTATCAATTTGAGAACAAGACAAAAACAATAAACTTAATCCAAATAGTCCAAAAAATGACAAAATTCGCATACACATTCCTAATCCGTTAATTAAGGCTGACAAAAAAATAGGAGCCAATATTGAGCTCCTATTTTTATAATGACTTTATTCTGGGTTAATGGGGTCTATCACATCGGGACTATCTTCAATATTAGACAAGCCAGGGGCTTCCACTTCAACTCCATCCACACGTTGCAAGCCTCTAGGCAATTTATTACCTCGACGTCCACGTTCACCTTGATAGTGAGCGAGATCAGCTGCGGTTAGGGTCATGCCACGTTTACCTGCGAGAATCTTCACATTGGCACCTTCTGGCACAACGCCCAACACTTTGACGTATTCTTCTCTTGATTGAGCTTTTGCCGATGGAATGCTGATTAATTTATTGCCCTTGCCTTTACCTAAACTTGGTAAGTCTCGAAGAGGAAACATCAACATGCGACCTTCATTAGAAATGGCCAAACACCAATCACTTTTTAAGTCATGCACAGGTTGTGGATTCATTATTTTAGAGGCGCTAGACAGTGATAAATAAGCTTTACCTGCTTTATTTTTACTGATCATGTCACTGAACTTTCCAACAAAACCATAACCCGCATCCGAAGCCATCAAATATTGTTGGCTATCTTGACCCATAACAACATGTTCAACATTTTCGCCACCCACCACATTAAAACGGCCGGTCAATGGTTCACCTTGGCTTCTTGCCGATGGTAATCCATGAGCATCACAAGAGAATGCCCTTCCAGAAGAATCTAAAAATACCACCTGTTGATTACTTCGGCCTTTAGCACAGGCTTGATAACTATCACCAGCTTTATAACTTAATCCTTCAACATCAACATCATGACCTTTCGCGCATCGCGCCCAGCCTTTTTCAGACAGCACAACAGTGACTGCTTCTGAAGGCATGAGTTCTTTTTCGGATAAAGCTTTTGCTTCACCACGAGCAACTATAGGTGAACGCCTATCATCACCGTACATCTCGGCTGCAGCTAATATCTCTTTCTTAATTAATGTTTTTAAACGTCGATCTGAACCTAACAGTTGTTGTAACTCATCTCGTTCTTTAGCCAGCTCATCTTGCTCGCCTGTTATTTTCATTTCTTCTAATTTAGCAAGATGACGTAGTTTTAAATCTAATATAGCTTCTGCTTGAATATCAGATAACGAAAACTGAGTCCTTAGCTCTTGTTTAGGTTTATCTTCATACCGGATAATACGAATGACTTCATCGATATTTAAAAAAGCGATCAATAAACCTTCAAGAATATGTAATCTAGCCAATACTTTATCTAGTCGGTACTGTAATCGGCGAACAACCACATCTTTTCTAAAAATTAACCATTCAGTTAAAATAGTACGTAAATCTTTTACTTGAGGGCGTCCATCTAAGCCAATCATATTGATATTGACTCGATAACTTTTCTCTAAATCAGTGGTAGCAAATAAATGTTGCATTAATTGCTCAATATCCACTCGATTAGAACGTGGCGTAATCAGTAACCTAGTAGGGTTTTCGTGATCAGATTCATCACGTAAATCACTGACCATAGGTAACTTTTTAGCCTGCATTTGTGCAGCAATTTGTTCCAGTATTTTGCCACCAGAGGCCTGATGCGGTAAAGCAGTGATTATTACATCCCCACCATCCTCATGGTATACGGCTCGCATTTTTATTGAACCACGACCTGATTCATAAATTTTAGCTATATCGCTCTTAGGTGTAATGATTTCAGCATCAGTCGGGTAATCTGGGCCTTGCACAAACTCTAATAATTCATATAACTCAGCTTTACTATTGTCTAATAAATGGGCGCAGGCATTAGCGACTTCTCGCACATTATGGGGAGGAATATCAGTTGCCATACCTACAGCTATACCAGTAATTCCGTTCAATAAGATATGTGGCAGCCTAGCAGGTAACACTTTAGGCTCATCTAAGGTACCATCAAAATTAGGTTGCCAATCAACCGTACCTTGTCCTAGTTCGGTTAATAACACTTCACTAAATTTAGACAAACGTGATTCGGTATAACGCATGGCTGCAAATGATTTGGGATCATCTGGTGCCCCCCAGTTACCTTGACCATCTACCAGCGGATAACGATAGGAAAACGGTTGAGCCATTAACACCATGGCTTCATAACAAGCAGAGTCTCCATGAGGGTGGAACTTACCTAATACATCACCCACAGTACGGGCAGATTTTTTGTACTTAGCAGCATTACTTAAACCTAGCTCTGACATAGCATAGACAATACGTCTTTGTACTGGTTTAAGACCATCACCTATATGTGGTAATGCTCTATCCATGATGACGTACATAGAATAATTTAAATAAGACTCTTCGGTAAAACGACGCATGGTCAGCTGTTCAATACCGTCTTTATTGATAATAGTTTCTTGGCTCATATTAGACTATTTGCACCACTGGTTAATTTGCTAAATAAAGATCTTCAATTCGGTAGATTACCCTATAAATTGAATTGATTAAATCATCCAATAACAATCTTCTACTTGGGATTGCTTCAAACCTCAATGGGATGGTTTAATACTAGTAATTTCTTCTCTTTGGTAAATATAAATTCATGGCCTTTAGATTTGTCAGATTAATTATTCTTGTTTTTGGCCTACTCCCCGTTTTAACTTATGGCCAAAGTGACATTCAATTAATTTCTACTGATTCTGTCATCCGTATTTCACCACAATTAAAAGTATTCAAAGAACAAGCCCATCAATTAACGTTGGATCAGGCTAGGCAACTAAAAGAACAATTTAAATGGCGTTCTGGGGACAACCCTAATTATGGTTTTTCAGATAAAGGCATATGGCTATACACCAGTATTAGTAACGTTACAGCCCAAAAAGACTGGGTGATAGATATTGGTTTTAGCCAACTTGATAAAGCTGATATGTATGTTTTATTAGAAGATAAAATTATCGCTAAGGCAATACAAGGGAAGCAGGGTGAGCGACAAACTTATCGCCTTCCAACCCTTGATTTAACTCTGCCCTACGCACAAACAGTTGAACTTTTTGTGCGCTTAGAAAATCAAAAATCTAGTGTGCTAGCACCGATTGTTTTACAAACTAAAAGTCACCATCAAACAATAAATTTTTACGACAATACAATGTGGGGCCTCTTTTATGGCGGGCTCATTATGTTGATTATCTACATATTAATTCTCTACTCAACTTTTAAAGAAAATAGCTTAATTAGCTATGTTGGGTATATATTTTCGGTTCTCATTTGGCAGTTGGTTTGGGGAGGACACTATATTTTATTAATGCCAGAGAGTTTATCTGCTTGGTTCAATCAGCACACAGAAATAATCTTTATTATTATCGGTACAACTTCTGGGTTGTTCTCGATTTCCTTGCTTGAAGCCAAACAAACTGCTCCTAAATCTTTGCGGCTTATAAAATTTTGTATCGGCCTTTATGCCACCTTAACTATTTGCAGTGTGCTAGGGCTGTTTTCACCATTATGGCAAAATTTATTGGTCTACTTGGTAAGCCTAATTGCTATGATTATTTACACTTATGCAGGATTTGAAAGTTTTGCAAACAGATTTAATGCCGCTCGATTTTATATTTTTGCTTGGTGTATTTTAGCTAGCTGTGGGTTAATCGCTTTTTGTAAATTAATGGGGATTTTACCCATCAACCTATTCACCACTTATTGTTTCCAAGTGGGCTTATTTATTCAAGTCTGTTTATTCTCTGTAGCCTTAATTGATAAAAGCCGAGATAAGTTACAACTTGAAGTGGAGCAAGCAACTGAAGATTTACGCAATAACATTGAAGTAGTAGAAGAACAAAATGTTCGTTTAGACATTGCCAGAAAAGATGCCATCGCGGCAAGTAATGTTAAATCACAATTTTTAGCTAATATGAGTCATGAAATTCGTACCCCATTAAATGCAATTTTAGGCTTTAGTAAAGAACTACATTCCACATCCTTAACCCCAGAAAAACAAGAACAAGTGAGTATCATCAACGCAGCTGCCGACAACTTGCTCAGCATAGTTAATGATGTGTTAGATTTTTCTAAGATTGAAGCGGGTAAATTACAAATCAACAATCATCCATTTTCTCCGAACCAAATATTTGAAGATGTTATTAGTGTCATGGCCAAGTCAGCTCATTTGAAAAATTTAGAGTTTGTGTATGATCTTGATCCCCTACCCGAAAAATTGATTGGCGATAGCTATCGAATTAAACAAATACTCAACAATCTACTAGGTAATGCACTCAAATTCACAGACCATGGCTATATTTCGCTATCTGTCACTGGTAACGAGAAAGAACATGGTATTTATGAGTTAATTCTTAAAGTAGAAGACTCAGGTATAGGCATTAGTCGTGACGATAAAAGAAAATTGTTTGCCGCTTTTTCCCAAGTAGACGACGCCTTAAATCGTTCTTATCAAGGCACGGGGTTAGGATTAGTTATTTGCCAGGAATTAGTAAAATTAATGCGTGGAGAGCTTTCTTTACAAAGTACCCCAGGTACAGGCAGCCTATTTACGGTAAAGATACGTAACAATTTACTAAATACAAACTTATCGATTAAACCCGATGGGCCATGGCAGAATAAAAAAGTGATATTTTTCGATCCTAATCCCCTATCTAGGCATAGCGGCATAAAAATCCTCACTTCGATGGGAGCCAAAGTAACAGGGGTTGAATCTATTGCTTTTTTAAGAACATTAAAAGAGCCACAAGATGCCTTATTTATTTGTTTGCCCGCCGCAAAAGACAATATATTACCCAATATTATTGAGGCGAGGAGACACATCAATACCACAGATGCCGTGCTGTTATATTCAGCAGCAGAATCACTTTCTAGCCGTAGTGATTTATCCCAATATTTTTCTCATAAAATCCGCTTACCCCTTACTTTAAGTAAAATTGACAGCTTGTCACAGGTACCTGTTATAGCGCCAATAAATGCGATACAGCAACGCTTAAAAGCATTACCTAAAGTCAAAGTGTTAGCGGTTGATGATATGGAAATGAACTTAAGGTTATTAACGACTTGGTTTAAAAATTCTAATTTACAACTGAGCTTAGCTTTTAGTGGAAAAGATGCTGTTGCACAATGTATAGACTCTGAATTTGATCTCATTCTAATGGACGTACAAATGCCGCATATGGATGGTTTAGAGGCCACAAAATTAATCCGTCAAACAGAGCTAAACTTGGGTACACCTATTATTGCTGTTACCGCCCATGCTTTTAAGGAAGAGCAGGATAGGTTGTTAAATTCAGGGATGGATGATTATTTACCTAAACCCATCAACTTATCAGACCTAGTTGATCTCATTCAACGTTGGTGTCAAGTAACCGAAAAAACAATCGAAGAATTAAAAAGTTTTGATTGGCAATTAGCCTTAAAACGGACTAATCATAACGAAGAAGCAGCAACTGACATTTTATGCCAATTTATTAAACAACTGCCGGGTTTGATATCTGCGATTAACCAATCCAATAAAGAACAGAATTTTATTGAAATGCAAAATGTCATCCATCAATTACATGGGGCTTGTTGTTATACTGGTGTACCAGCTATGCATCAATTATGTGACCAAACAGAAAGTTTGTTAAAACGAAATCAAACAGAAGAGGCACAAAAAAAGCTAAACATTATCAATAACGAAGCACAAAATATTTTACAACTAACTGAAGATAAAATTATATTCTGTAGAAACAGTTGATCTATGGGGAATATTTATCCAGAAAACGGCTGGATCTTAGAAAAATAATATACAAGTATAATCGGCTTGTTCTTACTTAATGATTGATTAAGCAATAAAAAATGCCACAGTAATATCTACTTTCTGGTTAATACCACATGTTGCTGACAGCTTTTTAATAAACTAACAAAGTCAGCTTCACTACGATCTAAATCAGCTGCCGATACAAATAAATCATAACCTAGCCTCTGCCGTAGTTTATTCATTCTATTCGCAAACATAGCTTGGATCCCTTTGTATTCCTTGCCACATTGAGACTTATAATAATCATCTTCTAACAAATCATCACTGTAACAATGACCAGATGAGCAAGCTTCAGAGCTATGCAATAGTAATGGCCGTTGCTCCATCAAAATATTACTCATTAAACGGGTTGAGGTTGCATCTAAGAACTTAGGGTAATCTTTTAATTTAATCGCTATCATGTCTAACGGTTCTATATCAAGACCACGTCGAACGGTAGGGATATCTATTCGCTGGATATTACTCCAAGCCACAGTCCAAAGACCTTGCCTGCGCCTATAAATAATTTCGCTTTTAGATAAAACAAAGCTGTACTCAGGCTCTCTATATTTAACCCAAGCAACGATAAATGCGACTATTGATAAACTGATGAAGAAAATGCCGATCAAATAATATATGTCGGGTAAAACAACTAAAGCCAAAGTACCTAAGCTTAAGCAAATAAAACCAATAAAAGCACTGGTCATAACATTGCGTTTAGAAGCACTTCTAATTTGGATAACATCGTTCATGGCTAAGTCCAAAAATACAAATACACAAAACACATTAAAGCAGCCCATATAACCATGGCTCTTAATTGTTTACATTTTTTGCAATTTGTCTGCCACCAAGATGACTTACTAGTTTTTGACTTATTCATTTTTCGATAATACACCTAATATTATAAATATCTTAGGCTTTAATATTATCTAACTCTAAAACTAATTTTGTAAAATGTGCAACCAACATATATCGGTCACACATTTTACTTAACCAGCAATTTCATTACTTAATTTTGTTTAAAAAAGCTGAAACTTTTGTAGCTTCACGTTTCTTAGAAAATTCACTTAAACTAGCGCCATTACATTTAACGCCTTGCTCAGAAGTGATTAATTGCATCACTCCAGATTTTGAGCCAGCTAATTCACCGATTTTACGACGGAAACTTTTGTTCAACATTTTCACGTCATCAGCTACTACAGCTTCACAAAAACTAGAGTAGGCAGTATCACCTTTAAATTTTACTTTGCTTTTAGATTCCATTGCTGCATTTGCGTTAAATGCACATAGAGCAACAGTTACTGCGATTAATTTTTTCATGATTTACTTCCTTTGGTTATGCGCAATTCGCACTCTATTTATGACTGATAGAGAAAGAAATTTCTGTATTTTTATTGTTTTAAATCCGTGAAGAAGCTGTAAATCAATATGTTACGAGCAAATGAAACTCCTAACACATTGAAATGTATAGATTTTATTATTCCACTTAGAACCAAAAGGAATAAAAAACACAATTAAAACAAAAAAAGTTCTAGATAAACCAGAAAATAATCATAACAAATATAGTTTTTAGGCCAATTGTTAATATCAATTAACAGGTTGCAGGCCAAAATCATAAAAAACGCCATTCCTAAAAACAACCAACAGATAATATCAAGCCAAAAAAAACAATAAATATAATTGAAAAAATATATTTTATATACCCCTATCAATACAAGACACTTAAGTGGCAAACTATTATAATTAGCCACTTTACAGTTACCGACAGCCACATCTATATGACGAATCAAATTAAACTACTTCCTGAGTGGTCTCCCCAAGAAGCTATTATACTGGCTTGGCCGGATCAACATACCGACTGGGCTCCTTGGTTAGCAGAAGTGCAAAATGTTTACTTAGAAATAATTAAAACACTAAACTCTATTCAGGTAGGTGTGATCTTACTTATCAAAAAAGAGCTGAAGGACAGCTGTAAACAACAACTAGCAGAAAATGCCCGAGTATTGTTAGTAACTGCTGATTATAATGACACTTGGGTACGTGACTATGCTTTTTTAACCTGTACAGACCAAATAAAAAACCTTCCTATAGAGTTTATCTTTAATGGTTGGGGACAAAAATTTAATGCCAGTAAAGACAATAAAGTGAATCGACAAGTATTGGCTCAGTTATGCCAAAACAAATTAAAAACAGTCGACTTAGTCGTCGAGGGTGGCGCATTAGAAATAGATGAACATGGCGTATTATTATCGACCGAACTCTGTTTATCGAATCCAAAACGTAATGGTTCATTTACTTTAGCTGAATATGAAACAGTGTTTGCCGAGCAACTAGGAACTGAACAAGTTATCATTTTTAAAAACGGCCATTTAGAAGGTGATGATACAGATGGCCATATTGATACTTTAGTACGTTTTACACCAAATTGCGGTCTAGTTATTCAGTCAGCCTTTAACCGACCCGCAGACTCACATTTTACTGGTCTAAACGCCTTAGTCGAAGAATGCAGAAAAGCCTTACCTAGACACGAAATATTTGAGTTACCCTTACCCTATATTGTAAACAAAGAAGGTGATAGGTTGCCCGCTTCTTATGCTAACTACTTGATTTCAAATCAAATATTATTATGTCCTACTTATCAACAAGCAGAAGACACAGAAGCTCTAGGCATTTTACAAAAAGCCTATCCAGAGCATAAAATTATCGGCATTAACTGCCTACCTTTAGTTCAACAATTTGGTAGTTTACATTGTATAAGTATGCAAGTACCTAAAGGCACACTTAAAACAGAAGTTGTGCAACAGTTTGCCAAGGGAGTCACAGAATATGAATGCTAACAAGAAATTAAAAGTCGGCTTAGTTCAACAGGCCATAGCAGACAATAATAAAGCAACCAACTGGCAAAATTCAGCCGAACAAGTCACAGCGTTAGCTAAACAAGGTTGTGAACTAATCATGTTGCAGGAATTACATAGCACCTTGTATTTTTGCCAACAGGAGGATACCCAAGCCTTTGACCTAGCAGAGCCCATTCCAGGTCCAGCCACTGAGTTTTTTGCCGAGTTAGCTGCATCGTTAAATATAGTATTAATTACCTCATTATTTGAAAAACGCGCAGCTGGGCTTTATCACAACACAGCAGTGGTATTTGATCGCCAACAGGGCATGGTAGGTAAATATCGTAAAATGCATATACCTGACGATCCTGGTTTTTATGAAAAGTTTTACTTTACCCCGGGCGACATGGGCTTTGAACCTATTCAAACCAGTGTGGGTAAACTCGGCGTATTAGTGTGTTGGGATCAATGGTATCCAGAAGCCGCCCGTTTAATGGCCATGGCTGGCGCAGAAATTTTATTTTACCCGACAGCCATAGGCTGGGATAAGAATGATTCAGTAGAAGAACAAGCTCGCCAACATGACGCATGGCAAACTATTCAAAGAAGTCACGCAGTGGCGAACTCTTTGCCAGTTGTAGTGGCTAATCGCACAGGTTTCGAAGCCTCGCCTATCGCGGGTGATTCTGGCATACAATTTTGGGGACAAAGTTTTATCACCGGCCCTCAAGGAGAAATTTTAGCTAAAGCCAGCGCCGATAAAGAAGAAACTCTAATGGTAGAGCTAGATCTTGCTCGTACTGAACAAGTCAAACGCATTTGGCCATACTTTAGAGACAGAAGAATTGATGCATACCAAGATCTAACCAAGCGCTGGCGGGATTGAGTAGAAACATCAGAATAGAGCAGCATGGAGCAGAAAAGCGGTTAAGAGCAGTAGATAGAAAATAGGAGGTAGGAGATAGTTTTTGCTGTGATTTGGCCTAAAATTTCGTCTTTCCGGTGTTCCCTGTTAACTACATACAGGGATGACGATATAGGCCGGAATCCATAAAGGCAGTAGATAGCCTAGCTAGAGAGTTAGCAAAGGACGAAGCGATAAGTTTTACGGCGATTAGGTTTACTTAGCGCAAAACAGAATATCCTTGTTGGCGATATTGCTCTAATAACATGTTCATTTGTTTAATTTTTTCAGGGTATTGCGCTTGTAAATTTGTGCGCTGCCCTGGATCTTTTTCTAAATCAAATAATAAGGTTGCGCTAGTAAATTTGCTAAATAGATTCTCATTGGCAAAGGCGTTAGGCATTATTGAATGCTCACCTGTTGGCTGATTAATATACAACCATTTTCCTTGTCGTAATGCATATGTATCTTTAAAGGTATTTTGCACTGTTGCTTGACGTAGCGGCGATTCGTAGTTTTTCCCAAATAATAGGGGCAATAAATTATAACTATCAGGAGCGGCGGTTTTACTTAGCGTTATATGAGTAATTTCGGCTAAAGTCGCCATAATATCTACTTGTGAAATCACTTCTTCAGAAACGCTACCTGCTGCTATTTTATTGGGCCATTTTACTAAAAAGGGAACATGATGACCGCCTTCCCATACATCGCGTTTTAAACCACGGAACTCACCCATACTGTAGTGTTGGTATTTTTCTGCACGGGCAAAAGCATATTTTTCAGGTCCATTATCGGATGTAAAAATAATCAATGTGTTTTCACTTAAACCCTGTTCCTTTAACGCTTGTAATACTTGGCCTACAACCCAATCAGTTTGAACAACATAATCACCATAAGGGCCAGCTTGTGATTTACCAAGAAACTCCTTATTTGGAATAATTGGGGCATGTGGCGCTGGTAATGGAAAGTATAAGAAAAAAGGTTGATCGACTGTTTGTTGCTTAATCCAGCTAATGGCTTTTTGGGTTAAAGTGGGTAGTACTTTATAAGGGTTCCAATTTTCTTCCGCTGGACCAGGACGAAATTCCCAGTTACCTTCGTTAATTGGAAAATCAATATTTTTGCCGTCGATAAATGTTGTGGGAGCGTTAAGAAAGCGATCATTTTCCATCCAAGCATATGGCGGAAAATTAATGGTGCCATCACCGAAATAATAATCAAAGCCACGTTCTAAGGGGCCTCCACTTACTGCTTTTGTCCAATCAATATCTTGAGCTTGGTAAAATCGGAGCGTGCGCCCTCTTTTTTCTAATCTTCCAGATGGTTTATTTTTGAAAACCCAATTAAACCCTAAATGCCATTTGCCTATTGCAGCGGTTTTATAACCTTGTGCTTTTAATATTTGCGGTAAAGTGATGTCATCATCATTGAAAAAAGGTTTGCCAAACGAGCCGACAATGTCATGTTGTTTGCGCCAGTGATATTTTCCGGTTAATAAAGCGTAACGGCTAGGAGAACAAATTCCAGATGAACTGTGGGCGTCAGTAAAACGTATCCCTTCTTTTGCTAGTTGATCTAAATTAGGTGTTGGAATTTTTGATTTAGCGTTCTGAATTGCTAAATCACCATACCCCATATCATCGGCGTAAATGATTACAATATTTGGGGTTTGTTCTGTTGCTAAGCTTAAGCTTGAAAAAACGGCGCAAGTATAAGCGAGCAAGAGTAAATAAGGTGATTTTAGTAATGTCGATATTGGCATTATTTATTCCTAATGTAATTATTTTTATCGTTAGCTTGATATTTTTGTCATCACGATAATTGTTATTTATTAAGCTTCACGCCTTGTTCAAAAGCCACTGGATGCACTCTGAGAGATCAATTATCAATACGGATTAGTATAAGTTACAAATCAAATTCGATCACAACAGCTTCCTGCCCACGCCACACTTTGGCCGTATGCGTACCTGCACGCAGTTTATCTAGTGTTCGCTTGAAATCGCGAGTGCTGGGAGTCAATGTACGATCAATCATCATCACAACGTCGCCACTTTTGAATCCAAATTTTTTGAGCCGGCTGCTTGCTGGCACATCAATTAGATAACTACCAATCGCTTCCTGCATACCTGTGGCACTGACATCAGCTAAAGTTCTTAAGGAGCGTACAGTCGCGCCCAGCACCTTAACCTCTTTTGGGGGCACATAAACGTTGCTAGCAATTTGCTTCGGTAGAATGAACGGTGGCGTTCCTGCCAATGCTTTCAAGTGCTTTGAAGTTACTCCAAATTCAGTCATTGGAAAATTCTTAAAGCCAACTTTAAATGCTGGTGAGCTGGCAGTTACGGTAAAGTTACCTTGTTCTGCAGCCACAAATTGTGCGTTACCGTATAAACTATGTGCATCGTCTAAAGTCTGTTTTTGTAAAGCAACGGCTGGTGTTACTTTCTTAGCGGCTGGATTATGTACGAAAGTATAATCGCGACTACCTCCCCATAACGTTGGATTTGACGACGAATAAATCTGCTTGCCCGACACGATATTTCGCTCAAACACATCAAATACAGGTTTTGGATATGGCACATTACAGGTGTAATCGCCCAGTATAATATTATTCGTGACGATGCGTTTATAGCCTTCACGTGTTTTTAATCCTCCGCTTAAGGTTAGGTTGCTATAAATTTCATAATTCGACGAGCCGTCGTCCAGATCAATATCCCATCCATGATCACTTTGCATTCGATTATAACGAAGAATGGTAGTTTGATATGCATCCCAAAATGGTGAGTGGGGATATTTATCCACGTAGTAACTGATCAGCGATTTGCCATTTTCATCTAACTCATTAGGTCCAGCGGGCATTGCACTATGCCAGATACGGTCACGCCCCCAGCTATTAAAGGCACCATGATCGTGAGTCTCTAATACGGTTTCAAAAACATCATTCCATTCGATTACATGCCCACCCCAAGTGCCATCGCTTATATTAATTCCAGCGCGCGGCGTATGGCTAATGGTATTATGACGGATCGTAATTCTTGAGGCCATCGAAAGGTTCACACCAGCAACTTGCTTTTCAAAACGGCCAGCAAGCATCATCAAATTATCCTCAACCAAAGCATCGGCCGGATAATCTTCACTTTTCGGCCCTACGACTGTATCAATCTCATCAAGAGGTCGGGCGGAGGCATGAAAGCTAAACGCAGGATCACGTACCGCTGCAAACGAGCCAACAAATACGACATCCGAAGCCCCATTTTCGCGAAACAGATTACTACGAATAACAGTATCACGGTTGTAGCTGTCGACTAAAATCGCATTGCCTCCAAGCTCTACAAATGCGCTATTTTCGATCTCAATCGCTTCTGTCCCACGCAAGTGAACTGCAGCTCCGCGATATATCGTCCAATCACTACGCAATAAAGGCTCAATTGTTTCCATAAAGGTTCGAGCTGTGCCTCGAAACTGAATCCCTTGCAGACGAATATGTTTAACAGCTTCTGTGGTTTGGTAGTTTTTAACTTGTGTTACCTTCAAGCCGTTTCCACTATTAGGTATATTCATAGTTGCGACTGGTTCGACATACGCACCATAAAATTCGACGAGATGTTTGATCTCAAAAACAGCTTCAAACTGAGCCGATGCCATATCGACACCTGCAGCCGGTAGATAATATAACCAGCCATCTTTAATATCGTGATACCACTCGCCCGGCGAATCAAGTTCTTCGAAAACATTTTCTATCATTCGATAAGAGCGATGCGCGGAACGATAACGGTTATTCTGCCAGCCACCTTCGTAAACTAACTCTCCCTGTTTGTTTTTCCCTAATACGCGGTAATGTTGACTTCCCCATAGTCCACCATGCATACCATGCATAAAAGCGCCAGTCGGGTCGGCCCACGCTTTAGCTTTACTTGCATCCCAGGCATCAGGTGTAGAGCCATCGTAAGGAGCATTGCCAGCTTTGATACCTTCGTGCTTTTGATTTGGTCCTAATACATAGCCGGCCCCTAAGTCTGGATAGCGTGCCATAATTTGACGGCTGTCATTCACGATAAGCTGATCGACCGTATCCTGTTTACCGATTTGGGTGCGATAAATACCGTCTTTCCAAAGCTTCCAAGCACGAGTGATTGTTTGTGCGCCTGTCACTACAACCTTGGCGTTCTCTGCGGCTCTGTAGGTGACGGGAAATGCCTTAGTTCCACTATCAGCAGGTGTGAGAGTGATTGGTTCATTCAAGCGGTACACACCTGCGGCTATAATCACTTCGCACGACTCAAGACCAAGCTTACCGCTGTTGCGTAACAGATCACGTGCAGCTGTGATAGTGGCAACCGGATTTGCTTTAGATCCTGTATTAGAATCGACTCCTAGTGGCGACACATAAATGTCACAGGCTTGCAAGATAGGAGATGTCAATAACAACATTGCAGTAGCGACAAAAACCAAACTATTTTTGTGTTGTTTCATACTAATTTGATACCTATTGGACTTCACACATTCAGATTGAACACGCTATAAAAATTTAATGTTTTACGCTTTATTTACATTTTAAATATACGTCATTGTTTTATATATGATACATTTGATTATGTGGTCGAGCAAGCTTCAACACTCTAACTAGGCCATATTAGTTCGTTTATTTGGGTTAATTAAAAAATGAAGATAAAAAAGGCCACAACATGAAAAAGTTATGGGAATCAAAAGAATGTTAATAAAAAAACTTATGTCTAAGCTTACGAGTATTAAAAAATATCGAATACGCTTAAACCGAATTAAACAAGCGACACGTAAGCGTGAGCATAAATGCATTTATGTACTACTTTTTGCTACTAGTTTTATATTAATCTCATCAGCAACTCATGCAGATGAAAACAAGCCAAATATTATATTTATAATGAGTGACGATCAGGGCTACGGTGATGTCTCTGCATTTAATCCAAACAGTAAAATCAACACACCTGCCATTGATCGCTTGGCACAAGAAGGCATGATGTTCACCGACGCTCATAGCGCATCTGCTGTATGCACCCCTACACGATACGGTGTGTTAACTGGCCGCTACCCGTGGCGAACTCGTCTACAAAAAGGAGTATTGGGTGCTCGTTCTATTAAATTACCTGATGGAAGCATCCGTATAGGTGAAGCGCCTTTAATAGATCAGAAAACCTTAACCGTCGCTCAATTTTTAAAAAACCAAGGTTACGATACTGCCATGACTGGAAAGTGGCATCTTGGTTTTCAATATACATTACCTAAAGGTACCAAAATAGATAAAAGCCGCGGTAAATTTTATGATGGAGTACCTATTGGTACAAAAGTCATTGATGGTCCAATTGAGCGAGGTTTTGATAAATATTGGGGCTTTCATCATGCAAGGCAAATGGGCACATGGATAGAACAAGACACTGTTACCTATCATTTAAAAAATACAGATGAAATGCTAAACCGTATTACTGAAAAGGCGGTTAACTATCTATCTGAGCCAGAAAGAAAAACTAAGCCCTTCTTTTTATACGTTCCATTAAGTGCACCACATAGCCCAGTAGTACCTAGTAAAAATTGGATTGGCAAAAGTGGTATTAATTTACATGCTGACTTTGTAATGGAAACGGATAACTCTGTTGAACGTATATTGAAAGCCTTAGATGACGCAAAACTTACTGACAATACGCTTGTGATATTTACCACTGATAATGGTACATCTCCAGGTGCGAAAATACCGCAATTATTGGCTGCTGACCATAATCCAAGTGCCGATCTACGTGGTCATAAAGCTGATATATGGGAAGGTGGACATCGTGTTCCTTATGTTGTTCGTTGGCCGGGTAATATTAAGCCGGGCACAAGCCATGACAATACTGTAGTGCACAATAGTTTACTTGCGACCAGTGCCGATATATTAAATGTTACCCTACCTAACAATGCTGCGGTAGACAGTTTCTCTATATTGCCAGCATTAAAAGGGTCTTCTGAAAAAACTCATCCAGTGTCTATCTTCGCTTCTATTTCAGGTCATCTTGCTATACGTGTAGGTGATTGGAAGTTAGCTACTTGTAAAGGTTCATGTGGTTGGAGTAAGGACGGTGATGACCTTACAGAAATGCAATTATACAACATGAAAACTGACCGCGCTGAAACCAACAATCTTTATAATGAAAAACCAGAAATTGTAGCCCAACTTAAAAAGCAATTAGAGCAAGTAGTAAATAACGGTTATAGCGTAGAAGGTAAAACAGGCAGTAACGATGTTGCTGTAACTATCTATAAAAAGAGCACAATAAAAAAACCAAGAAAAGCGGTTAATAAAGAAAAATAAATTAAGTGCTGAGTAAGCAATATTAAGTCTCGATGATGCTTAATATTTAATTGCTTCTAGGTAAATAATGGAATAGTAGGATTTAGAAATGTTTAAGAAAATTAAAAAAGTAATTACTGCAGTTTTGTTCCCTGTTACTTTCAGTGCTGTGGCGCTAGGCGCGGAATCTGAAACTTGGATTATCGACAGTCAAGAAGATTGGCAATCATCTCAATCTGCGCAAACGAATCTTGAATTTCAAGATGGCCTAGCCATGCCGCTTGCAAAAAAAGCTATTTTTCGAAGCAGTTTGAAATCATTTTCTAACAAGCGA
Organism: Paraglaciecola sp. L3A3; assembly: GCF_009796765.1. Taxonomy (NCBI): domain Bacteria; kingdom Pseudomonadati; phylum Pseudomonadota; class Gammaproteobacteria; order Alteromonadales; family Alteromonadaceae; genus Paraglaciecola; species Paraglaciecola sp. L3A3. The sequence continues at coordinate 437,693 of NZ_CP047023.1, read as the reverse complement.
AGTGCCGAGTCCATCACATTAAGCCAATCTCCTGTTTGGCATAATTGGCAGCCAGTTAAAAACCTTGGCCCCACGAATCTGCTAAACGCGCCAGTGTTCTTGAGTATGGGGCCGAAAAATTACTGGATCTTTGGACGCTACGGCGAATCGAAAAATAAGGACTTCAGCGGACTTCCAACCCAGTTAAAAGGGTTCGATGTTCCGCTTAAGACGACCCCGTATCCGAATCAATATGATGCGCCCGGCGGATTACAAAAAGATGCTAAAGGCTACCATGCTTGGCAAAGTCGCGACATGGTTAATTGGGTACACCATGGGTCTGTTACAGAGGGTTTTGCGTCTATGGTAACGACTGCTGAGTATGTCAACGGTAAAGTGTATATTTATTACGACTTTCCCAATGACCAAGACCCACATCTGTATATCGACGAAGATCTCATGGACGGGCTACCAGGCAAAAATATGGGGATGGCGTTTAAGGATCCGTCTGATGGCTCCGACACTGCATTTATTCGTGACCTTGATGGAAATTTCCATGTTATTTACGAGGATTGGAGTCCAATCAACGCCAGCACACATGCTTGGGATTCGCCACTTGCTGGACATGCGGTCAGTAAAGACGGTATTAAAGATTTTGAAATACTCAAGCCCGCGGTAGATGAGCGAACAAATCCAACAGGCAAGTTTGCTGAATATGCACATCCTCACTGGCATAGGTCCGATCCTGAAAACTATCCAGGAAAACGAATCACAGTTGATGTTCCGCAACACAGACTAAAAGCTGGAGATATCCGCGCCTTTGCCAAATACGAGATCCACGAACCTGAGCAAAATGCATACGGCGACTGGGCATCGATTGCAATTGGCGGGCAATACTATCTTTTTGGTGATTTCGACCCTGCAGGTAAACATGGGCAAAAAAACATGAGTGTAGCTTGGTTCACATCATCTAGTATCAACGAGCCTTTTACCTTTAGCGGCAGTATTGGTCAAGGGCATCCCGATCCGGATATCATGTTCGCAGAGGGGCAGTTTTATTTGGTGACCCAAACGAACACCGACTATGTAAGTCCGGGCCCATGGGTAGATGGTGTGGAAGTTCGTGTTGGGGTTGATACAAACAACAATCGTGTGGTGGATAATTGGACCAAGTGGGAAAAAGTGAAAGAACAATACGATTATATCCCTGGCTTCGCCAAACAAATAGCTAAAACACCTGCCCAGCTAGAGCTAAGTGATTTGCCAGATGGCTACGGATTCCAATTCGAGGTGCGCCTGACAGACACGACAAACAATGACGCCAAACCGATCCTAGATCGGATAGCTTTGCGTTTTAAATAAAAGGATATTAGCGATGTTTAAGAAAATCACGAAGGCAATAATATTACCTGTACTTCTCACTGCTAGTTTGAATATTTCTGCAGCCGATAAGCCTTACGACGGTAGTTGGGAGTCGTTACAAGAAATGCCTGTGCCAGCGTGGTTCGACGACGGCAAGATAGGGATTTTTATTCACTGGGGGCCTTATAGTGTTATCGGCTACCGAAAAGGTGGTAAAGGTTATGCAGAACATGTGCCTAGACATTTATATCAAGATCCCAAGCATTATAATCCTTATATGATGGAACGTTGGGGGGCTGTACCACCAGAGTTTGGTTATAAGGATATTATTCAGGAATTTAAAGCAGAAAAGTGGGATCCAGATGAGTGGGCTGAACTTTTCGCTGAAGTTGGGGCTAAGTATGTCGTAATGACAGCCGAGCACCACGATGGTTGGGCTAATTGGGATTCGGACTTAACGCCATGGAATGCAGCCGACATGGGACCTAAGCGCGACTTAATTGGGGATCTCAGTAAAGCGGTTAAAAAGCAAGGACTGAAGTTTGCTCCTTCATATCATCGAGAAAGACATCAAAGTTTTTTTGCAAAAAGAATGTATAAAGTAGATGTCGACCCCTACGAAATCATCTTGGAAGAAATTAAACGCGTGCCCGAGGCTGCATCGCTTTACGGACCTTTTGGTACGACTACTGAGTTCGTTGACAGCTATGTGGCTCGATGGAAAGAAATTCAAGAAAAATATCAACCAGATTTCTTATGGATGGACGATTTCCCTCTCTATACACGTGATGGTAATAATGTACGTGCAGGTGTTTCGTCGCCTGAAGTTCAGTACTTTGATGATCGGTTGCGCGGCATGATAACAGATTTTATGAACGACGGAGCAGCTCGTGGGGCTGAGGTTTACATGAACAATAAAGGCAGAAATAGAAATTGGCCTGATGGTGTAGGTAACTTGGAAAGAGATAACCTCAAAATGAAGGTGATTGGTCCCAAGTGGCAAAGTTGCACAACCTTCGGTACTTCTTTTGGCTATTTAGAGAATGACACCTACAAAACCATCGAAAGTGTGATCCACGAAATGGCCGAAGTGATCAGTCGCAACGGAAATTTTCTGATAAATATAGGACCCAAGGCTGATGGAACGGTTCCAAAACCTCAACTTGAACGCCTTAAAGCAATGGGTAAATGGCTTAAAATAAATGCTCCAGCAATCTACGGTAGTCGCTATTGGAAGGTGCCTGATCAAGTTAAAGAACACTTAGTCTTTACCACTAATGGCAAGAAACTTTATGCAATTAAGTTAGAGGCACCAATAGCTCCTTTTACTATTTCTGGGACTGCAGGTTGGAATGAGAGTCAGGTTGAAAATGTTAGTTTACTTGGCTCTGATGCCGCAGTAACCTGGAAAATGACTCCTAATGGTCTGCGAATAACCCCGCCGACAGATTTAGGGAAGAGTCAATATGCATGGTCTTTTGAAATTAAAACTGATGCAGAACAACATCACCCTAATGTCATCGTAAGGGATGTAGACCAAGCTTTGAAGGGCACTAAAAAGGTAAATTTAGACGGGGCACATAAAAAGTAAAATGATATTACTTACTATTATTTGCAGATAAACAAGTATTGTGAGAAAAAATAGTAGTTTTATCACTGATTTCAATATTGCTAGGTTTAGGGATTATTGTTATATCTTGGGCACTGATACTCGTATATACGAGTATCAGTGCCACTAGTCCTAATTTTAGTAATTTCATGTTTTCTTTTATGTTGAATGGAGATTATATATAAATTTATTTTTTATATAACACACTACTATCAGGACAGTTATCATTGCCAATGGCTTTATAAAACTATCTAAGTAGCCATACTTTGTGTACCAAGCACATGCTTTGGGTTTGTCGCGACTCCAAGTTCGCCGAGCAACACAGACTACTAGAAGGTAAAAGCCATGCGATCGCCAGGGATGGCGGAAGGTAGAGTACCGCAGGACGCAGTTATCGAGATGGCAGTAAGCGAAGCGAATGCTTTGTGAACGCAGTGAATAATCTTAGTGTACGCAGTACATACTAAGCGCAGCGAATAAGTGGCGCAGCCATGCTTTTCAAGTCATTATACCAATCCGTATTGATAAGTGTGCACTCAGCGAGAATTTAAATGAGCTTAATCAAGGCGCTTGAATGAAGGAATAGTGGTGCTCTTTTGAGTTCGAGCAACGCAGAGTAAGCTCATTTAAAACTCGCCTGAAAGGAATGCCCCAGCGGCTTTTGCCCTGCGTTCTCGGTATTTGAAAGGGAATAACCATTACTGCACACCGACGCCTTGTTCAAAAACCGCTGGATGCATTCTGAGAGTTCACTTATCAATATGGATTGGTATTAGACCTTCATTGCCACAAACTCTTGCGCCTCTGGCGATAAACAACGATTTGATAGGTAAGACTTTCCCTTGCCATAAAACAACAACCAACCTTGCTTAGTTTGCTCAATTTTTACGATATCGTCCCAGGCAATAAAGCTCTTAACCGAGTTAGACTGAGTGCTCACTCCCTTTTCATCTAGGGTGAGGGTTAAATCATTATTAGCTGCTTTACTTATCATTTGTCTGGCTAACCACCAAGAGCGGTGAAAACGCACACTTAAGGCCTCTATCCCAGACCAAACGATTACAAACCAAGAGATATAGGGATCAAGCTTTGTAGCGAAAAGCAATATCGTTCCCAGCAGGGCTAAAATCATTGATTTAGAGTAGGCTTTTTTAGGCTCAACTTTAACGAAGGTTTCATCAAAAGTTTCGCCGAAATGGCTTTTATCCAGTATATAACTGGTTGAATAGTGAAATGGTTGAGTCATTTAAGAATATGGTTAAAGCAAAACCCTAGTGTATCTATTCGCTTTCGGCTTAGATAGATATTTTCTGTTATTAATATAAAGGCTAATAACCTCTTTTTTTCCAAAATTGAATTTCACCATCACCATGCTCAACTAATACACTAAAGGTTTTTTCAGCGATAATTTTATCATCACATTCAATTATCATACGCCAATCCCCTACTTTATTGTGGATAGGCTCCCATATTGTATCCCCTAAATAAAATTCCCAGTCATTATTACGCACATAAACTTCCCCCTCAAAAGGAGGCATGACCACGCCATTTTTATCAGGTAAATCAGGATGAAAGATAGTCCAATCAAGACGCTTACCTTTCGCTTTTAAGGCGTGCAGAATGAAACCAAATTCAATATCTAATTGGGCGGGGATGTTAGTGGTAAAGGTTTGAATGTTAGGTAACTGCTTACTTTTTTCGTCCCAATTTTCATATATTCCATAACTACTAATTGCAAAATTGAAACGTAACTTAGACACACTATTTCCTGACATTCATCTATATTTATGTATATAGTACCAATTGTTTAATTTAAGTCTAATGCGATAAGCACTTAGAATATGAGATGGCAATGCGGACAATTAGCAATATCCTAATTATTTGCGTTCTACTCTTTTCTGAGTCAATTTTCGCTTTCAATAAAGTCCGCTACTCAAATCACAATGACGCTCATAATCAACAATCTTATTATGTCGAATTACTGCATTTGTCACTCGAATCCTCTTCTGAAAAATATGGTCCTTTTATTTTAGAAAATTTAAATATACCTATGTCTGAACAACGTCAAATCCAAAGTATCAATGATGGCTCCCTAGATATAATGTGGGTCATGACATCTAAGCAAAGAGAAGAAAGCGCTTTACCAATTCGTATTCCTCTATTAAAGGGTCTGTTAGGCTACCGAGTTCTGGTAATAAGAGAAAATCAAATAAATAAGTTTGCTGAGATAAAAAATACAGACTCTCTGAAAAAATTAGTCGCAGTTCAAGGTTTTGGTTGGCCGGATTATGAGATTTTACAAGCTAATGGTTTTAATGTCGCTAGTAGTGAGTGGTACAGTACAATATTCAAAAGCTTAAGCAAGGGGTTTTACGATTACTTTCCTCGTTCAGTCATTGAGGTGTGGGCTGAAAAGGAACAAATAAAATCGAGTAAACTAGTGATAGATAAAAAAAATCTATTGGTATACCCCACAGCCATATATTTTTTTGTTGGCAAAAATAATACAAAACTAGCCGAGCGTATTGAATATAGTTTATTGCAAGCGATTACACAGGGCAGCTTTGAGCAACTATTCACTAACTACCCAACACATCAACAAACCTTTAATATCATAGATTGGAAAAATCGTAAGATACATTTATTAACAAACCCTTTATTGCCAATTGAGACACCTATTAATAATAAAAAATTATGGTTTCAATTATCCCCCTAACACCCTCAACAAATGAAGATTAAATTCTTTATTGTTTAACATTATTCCATTCATTAACCATTGCTTGGCTACTGGCTTTTATTTTTTGATGGTTTTCACTCACCCACCATGTTTCCATAATACGCACATTTTTTTGATTGGCTTTATAAAACAAATCTACAAAATCCCCAACCATTGGGATTAAACCAAATAAAAAATCTAATACAATATGTCGATACATTAAGGTTCTTAGCTCTGCGGGTACAGCCATATCTTTGGCTAATTTTACTATTTGCAAAGAAACAACGGCCATAATAATGTCTCCCACAAATGGAATTAAACCGATTAAAAAATCTAAGCCAAAACTGAGTCCTAAAAAAGGAATGCGTATCTTAGTGTCAGTTAAATCAGCTAATTTTTGTGCTTTTAATAATGCTTCCGGAGCTTGAATTTTATTTGTCATAGATGGCCTTAGCTAAATTTAAATCAATTAATGGCTTGTAATATCTGCCCACATAACCAAGCCATATAAATTCCAACAGTATAACCGAGTACCGCCAACATAACGGCAAGAAGGCTTACGATGGTTGGAATAATGTGTAGACATAACTTTCGCCAGTATGATTAATGCTGACATTTATGGGAACGACATTATCAAAAAATTAAACTACTTTTCTGCACCTAAAGATTTAGCCAATTTTTCTCGCTGTGCCAAGTTTTGTGGTGAATTAATCATATTAGCTAAATAGGGCTGAAGAATTTGTGCCATAGCATCTATATGCGCAGGTTCAGCATTTAATGCTTCAATGTACTGGTAACTTTCACCACCAGCATTTAAAAAATAATCACGGTTTTCTACTGCAACTTCTTCAATAGTTTCTAGACAATCAGCTGAGAACCCAGGGCAAACCACCTGCACAGACTTCACTCCCTCAGCGGCAAATTGTTTTAACGAAAAATCGGTATAGGGCTTCAGCCATTCTTCTCGACCAAAACGCGACTGAAAACTAGTAAAATGTTGATCTTTTGCTAAACCCAAATTTTCTGCGATCAAACGAGAGGTTTTATAACATTCACAATGGTAAGGGTCGCCATTGGTTAAATATCTCTTAGGTATACCGTGATAACTAAATATTAGTTTTTCTGCCTGACCATTTTGTTGCCAATGAGCGCGAATTTTGTCGGCAACTGCTTGAATATAATCAGCTTGGTCGTGGTAATGAGTAATAAATTGTAATTCAGGCATCCAACGTTTTTTACCTAAACTAGCAGCCACTGCATCAAAAGTAGAGGCTGTAGTAGAAGCGCAATATTGAGGATACAGAGGCAATACCACTAATTTTCGTACCCCTTGCTGTAACATTTTATCTATCACAGAATCTATCGAAGGAGAGCCATAGCGCATAGCAAATTCAACCACTATGTTATCACCGTGGATTTGTTGTAACTTTTCTCTTAAATCGACGGCTTGGTCTTGAGTATGAAACATCAAAGGTGAGCCCCTTTCGGTCCATACAGTTGCATAGGCCTTAGCAGAACGACTAGGGCGAATATTAAGGATCACTAGATTCAAAATAAACCACCAAATTAATCTGGGTACTTCAACCACTCTAGGATCCGATAAAAATTCTTTTAAATAGGCTCTGAGTTGTTTTCTCTTTGGCGCATCTGGGGTACCTAAATTTGTAATTAACACGCCAACTTTATCTATTTGCTTGTGGCTAAACGCAGAATTGCCTTGGTATTTCATGAATGTCTCTTAGTGTTTAGTGAATCGAGGATAAGAAAAGTATGCATACGAACAAACTACTATTTTGGACTAATCTCTTTAGAAATCAATGGAGAAACTTTCGGTAAACTGAAAGAAAAGCAGGCACCACCTAACAAGGTCGAAGTTTCTACTTTTACTTGGCCAGCATGCCAATTAGCCACACGTTTAACAATGGCTAAGCCCAAACCAAAATTTGTGTTTTCTCGAGTACGACTTGTATTGGCAGTGACAAAGGCCTCAAAGATACTGTCTCGTTTATCTACCGGCACCCCTTTTCCGTCATCATGAACCTTAATTACCCAATCAAATTCAGTCTCTTGCAATTGGATTTCAATAGCGTTAACACAATAATCCATACCGTTAGAGAGCAAATTAAGAATAGCTCTGTGTATCCAGTGCCCGTCAAAGTACAAGGAAATAGCGTTTTCTGGTTTATGCACAGTAATCCGCTGCTGCTTATTATTGGCTAAGGGAGTTAATTCGTTGGCAATTGATGTCACAAATTGGCTTAAATCGTGCTCTGCAGGACTTAACGATAAACCATTGCGCTCCATACTCGCATATTCTAAAAAGGCTTCGAGCATATTTTCTAGCCGCGTTAACTCTTGCTCGACTCTGTGCAAATAGACTGTTTTTTGCTTTATATCATTACAATCTAGCGCGGCCTCGATCCCAAAACGTAAACAAGCAACTGGGGTACGTAAATCATGGGATAAACTACCTGCTAATAATTTATTATCAGCGACTAAGGTTTCTATCTGTGTGGCCATACGATTGAAACTAGATTCGATTCCATCGATGTAAGAAAAACGACTAGGTTTAATACGCACATCAAGTTGTCCTAGACCAAATCGTGCCGCTAATTTATCTAATAAAGAGAGTCTTTTAGTTAAAGGCACTAGCCATGCCACCAGAGACAAACTGATACCTAAATACAAGACTAACGTTAATGCAATATCCTGCAAATAACCTTCATCAGACTCTTTAGGTATAGCCATACTGAGTAACATATTGGGATGAGCGGTGAGTAAATAATAAAAATGCGTCGCCTCACCTGATTGCAAAACAAGTGTGTTGTGAATTGTAAGTTGCTTATCCAACGTTTGCGGCAGAGCTAAATTAGCCGTTTGTTCTAACACAACACTCACCTGGAATTGTTCAGAAAATTTTGTCACTTGGGCTGCTAATTCAAAGTCTTTCAATTGATCTAAAGATTTAGCCATGCCTGCCATCATTTTTTGATAAACCACTAAATCAGCAGGTAAAGTTTGCTCAGTGTTATCTTGTACTACTAAGTCCAACACCCAGCCTAAAAAAACCAGTGAACCAATAACAGTAAAAACAATCCCAATGTATATTTTTTTCAAGTTTTATAGTCTTAATTTATCAGGCTTAATCATGCCAAGCATCCGCAATAAATAAATATCCTTTTCCCCAAATGGTTTTAATTCTTTTCGGTTGTTGAGGGTTATCACCTAATTTTTTTCTGAGGGTCGATACCAGCACATCAAAACGTCTATCTAGGCCATCATATTCTCGGCCTTTTAAGGTTTGAAATACCTGTTCTCGACTCATCACTTTGCCCGCATGGCTGGCTAACAACCATAATAATGAAAATAAACTGCTAGTCAGTTCTACTTCTTTACCATTATGAACTACACGTTTGAACTGTTGATTAATTTGTAACTGGCCAAACACTAATTCTTCAGTGTTCTTACTACTAGTGGATTCATGATTACGTAACACTGACTTAATTCTGGCTAACAAAGCTCTTGGCCTCACCGGCTTAATCACATAATCATTTGCGCCCACTTCTAGGCCAATCACTTCATCGAATTCATCAGCTTTAGCCGTCATCATAATAATAGGCACTTGTGAAAATTGACGGACATTACGGCAGACTTCAATTCCATCCATACCAGGTAACATCACATCTAATAACATCAGGTCATACTGATTATTCGCGACAGCCTGCATCACTTGATCACCACGACCAAGATGCTCGACACTAAAACCATTGGTTTGTAAATATTCAGTTACCCATTCAGCCAACGACAAGTCATCTTCCACATGTAGAATATGTGCGTAGTGACTAGTGATTGGCTGTCGTCCTTGGCTATTCATGCTTTACTCCTAAAAAAGTCGCCATCTGCGTTTTCGGATACTGGCTTTATACAACCAGCTGACTTGAACCTTTGCAGAAGCTAACACTGTTTGCGGCATTTTTTTCATTAACAAAAATTGGCTATCGTTTGTTGATTGAAATTCATATTGCCACACAGCCTGATTAACGTCATGCCAACAACGCAATAATCTAGGATAGGCATTAAACTCTTGAATAAATAAGCAATAGTCACTGGTTTCATTTTGTTGCCAACGAATAGTTAACTCGGCAAAACACTCCCGCCCTTGATTAAGGGCAACACACTTATTAGGTTGTACCAGCAACTGAGCTGATGACATTAACTTATCTTGAGCGAAAGATGGAGAAGAACAACTAAAATACAACAATAAAATCCATTTTAACTGTTGTTTAAAATACATAACTAAAGCCTATTTGAGCAGTGACTTCATTTTCTCGAACCACTATAGGACTATCAGCAATACTCTTAGAATAATGACTAATCGTCAGTCCTCCATTGAATAACCAATCTTCATTTATTGGCCGCTGAACAAAGGCCTCTATTTGTAAACGATAGCCTGCCCCTGGTTTATACTCGGTTCTGATCTGAGTCGCTTCTTCTGGCTTAATAGAAAAATAGTAATTATTCATATTGCTTGAATAAAAACTAGCCCCTACGCCTAAATTTATATCCCAATTCCGTTTCTGCAAAATGTAACTGTAAAAGCCATCTACCACCCAGCCACTGTGTTCATCGCCGAATATATTTGCCGCTAAATCTATCCAATATACTGAGTTTGATAAATAGCGCATATATCGGATCCCTTGACTCGAGATAAACTCACGATCTTTAATTCCCTCTAATTCTGGGATATCTCGGGTATCAATTGTGCCAACATAAGAAGACGAAAATCCGGGTAAATACATTTTATTGATTAAGTCGATTTCGTATTGATCATTCACCTCTAATTCATAACCAACTTCAGCACCATTCGCATACCCACCAAATCTATGCTTATTCGTTTGAATAAAAAAACCCTTATAATATAGATCCAACAAAATAGAAATATTAACAAAATCCAAATCTTGATCTTGCTCTGCACCAATAAACATCGACTCTGTCAAAACTATGTCAGTCGCTATGGTTAAGCTCCAACTAAATTTTCCTTCAGGGTTATCAGAATGGACGTTAGCCGTTGGCTGATTATTACTTTGTGCAAATACCCCTGCACTGCAGAAGCAAAAGCTGGCGAGCAACAATTTAAATAAACATCTCGTTTGCATATTTTTATCACTAAATTTCGATATTTGTAATAGTAACAAAGCAGGCGTTTAATAAATAATCTAAGCGCCAACTAAAATGTTCAAAAATTGTAAGTTATTGATCAAATTATCAGCCCCATCCCTATTGGCATCACCTACCTTAACGACATGACAGCTAACCCTAATTAATAAAACTCATTGCATAGATGGCAATAACACTTACTCACACTTATACAACAGATCTTGTAGAAACTTCTACTTAATATGTACAGCAATTCAAACAGCAAACAATAGGTTTAACATCAAGGAAGCCATTATGTATATCAAGCCCAGTTATCTGATGATCGGTATATTTATACCTAGTAGTTTACTTATCAATACTGTATTAGCAGGACAGATAAATATAACTGAAGTTGGGGGAATAGAGGGTGAAAAAGTCGAAGTTGAAAAATTTGAAATTGTAGGGCAAAGAAACCAAGCACAAAGTTTACCTTCGTTAGAAACTGAAAAACTATTAGCCGTCGCGGGAATTGATGGTGATCCCATAGCGTCGGTTTTTAGTTTACCAGGTGTAGTCTACGCAGGCGGTGATGCAGGTGGTGAGCCTGCTATTCGTGGTTCCTCTCCCGATGATAACGCTTTTTATATAGACAACATGCCAACTGACTATATATTTCATCTATTCGGCGACAGCATTTTTAACAAAAACTTGTTACGTGATTTCAACTTACAAGCTGCCGCATTCTCTAGTCAATATGGTAATGCCACGGGAGGCATTTTTGATGTGCAATTAAGAGACCCTAAGGCCCAACCGATAGAAGTAAAACTAGATGCGAGTTTACTCAAAGTCGGTCTTTTGGTTGAGGGCGAGACTCTCGATAATCAAGCCTTTTATTTTTCATATCGCCGTAGTTTGATCCATTTGTTTCTAAAAGAAGGGAAAGAGGGAGAAGATGAGGACGTTGGTTTAACCATATTTGATGCGCCTGTAAGCGATGACTATCAAGGTAAATACCAATGGTTAATTGGCAATAATCATAAACTTACCTTCAATATTAATGGTGCAAGTGATGGTGCCGGCATCAATATTTCAGACTTGTCAGAGTCAGGCAAACTTGATCCAGACGTGATTGGCGATTACAGAGTCAACAGCAAATTTGATAGTCAAGGCATACAATGGGAATGGTTTGCCAACCAATATGACATTATTAGCTTAGGCGTGAATCATGTATTGTCTGAAAACAAAGATAGTTACGGTGACGAGCAATACCAAAAAACTGAAAATGATCAGTTTAACTTACGTTTTTTGGGGCAAACAAGACGCTTTAGTCAGCAAACTATAAGCCTCGGATTCGATTTACAAAGCAACGATTTTAATTACTCCTTTGACATGATCCCTTACTTTTGCACAGACCATACTAATAATTGTAACGAACAAAAGGGGCAACGTACCCTAGGTGCAGATAATATTACGGCAAACCTATACGGGCTATATATCACTGATATTTGGCAAATGCATCCGGACTTAAGTTTAGAGTTAGGCTTAAGAGCAGAATACGACGATTATACTAAAACACATTTTACTCATCCTAGGACACAACTAAACTGGCAAATTAGTCCCAAAATGACTGTTTTTGTCAAAGCGGGATCATATAGTCGATTTCCTGATATAAATACTGCACTCAAGCTCATTGGCAACCCTGATATTAAACCACCTGAGGCCAAGCATTATTCTGCAGGTTTAAAATGGCAACTTGCCAACAATTGGCATACAACGACTGAGCTTTACCATAAAGCATTATCTCAACTCCCATTAGCCATTGATTTACAATACGATACTGAAGAAAAACGTTACACCAATGACCTATCCGGGACCGCAAAGGGGTTGGAATGGTTATTAGAAAAAAACCTATCAGACAACTGGAATGGCTGGTTATCTATTAGCTGGTCTGAAAGTGAAAGAACAGATGAACTAACTCATATCACCAGCGAATATTATTTAGATACACCCTGGATAATGAATAGCGTATTTAACTATCACCTTACCGAAAGATGGGAATTTGGCTTTCGTTTCACAGCCAGAAGTGGTGCCAAATACACACCTATTGTTGGCTTACGTTCCAATCCAGATTATCCTAATAACTATCTAGCTATCTACGGCGAGCTGAACTCAGAAACCCTTCCCACATACAGTAGGTTAGATCTGCAAGCAAAATATAGCTATCAGATAATGGGCAAACCCGCAGCCTTGACCTTTGCCGTTATTAACGCTTTGGCCAATAGCAATGTTTCAGGTTATTACTACAAACCTGATGGCACAGAAACACCTGACAACTTCACCGTAGCAAGTGAAGAGGGAATGGGGATATTTCCATCGATAGGCTTTGAAGCCACATTCTAAAATATAAGTAAACATGCCACTGTCAACTTTAACACCACTTAAAAGTGGTGTTTTTTTTGGGCTATTAATCTAAAAGCTGTTTTATTTAACGTCAAACCTGTGCATTATGTATACACAAGGTATTTACTTGTAATTACAATTATTTACAGTAGCACCAATCGATATTAAATAAATTAAGCTAGCAGCAGAGGATGGCGTCATGTCCGATAAAAAAGATGTGGAAAATACAAAGAATGTAGAAGCAACACAACAACCGTCTGAATTAGATAGTTTACGCCAAATTGTATTCGGTGCCGCACAAGATAATATCGAAAAGCGTATTGATTCCTTAGAACAACAAACACAACAAAACTTCAGAAAAATGGAACAGTTGCTAGAAAAAAATATGCAAACTTTACAAACCAAAATGGAAGATGGTTTTAATCATTTAGAAGATAAATTAGCGATTGCAGACCAAGGCCAAGAGCAAAAAGCCAGTGAAATCAATGCCTATGCAGACCGTATAGCTTCAGCTCTAGAAATGGCAGAAGCCAATAGTAAACAAGAAAATGATGAAATACACGAACGCTTAGACAAAGAAATAAAAAATCTGAGCAACACTTTTACCGAGCAACTTAATCAAACTTTGGCAAAACTCAATCAAGTTTCCACTGACTTAAACTCATCTAAAACAGATCGTAAAACCCTTGCTAAATTACTTGCCGCTGTTGCCAGTGATTTAGAAACTGGTGAAGACTTGTAAAACCTCCGATGACAAATTCGCAAGAGGCTCAACCACAAATACCTGACACTGAGCAGATGGATAAAATTCGCCAAATAGTGTTAGGCGAAGATGGCCATGTAGTTAAACAAGCGCTCAAAGAAAATGCCAGAGAAGTGGTACGGGAAGTTTTTTCAGAAGCATTACACGATCGAGAAAAACAAGATGGTTCAGTTAACAAAGTATTATTACCCCTAGTCGAAAAATCAGTTGAAACATCTGTAGCCAATCATAGTGAGCAATTTGTCGGCTACTTATACCCTCTTGTGGGGAGTTTAGTCAGAAAATCTGTCACTGCTTTCATTACAGAATTACTTGAAAAAACTAATGCCTTAATTGAAAACAGCCTAACCATCAAAGGGTTAACATGGCGTTTTAAAGCGTGGCAAGCAAATGTGAGTTTTTCTCAATATGTCGCGAGCCAAACGTTTTCTTTTCGAGTAGAACAAGTATTTTTAATTCATAGAGAAACAGGTCTATTGCTTAATTCTGTTTCATTGGGAATAGACACAGGTGCTGATGCCGATATGGTCTCTTCCATGTTGACCGCCATCAATGATTTTGTTTCAGATTCCTTTAAGCCTAATGCTGATTCAAGTGAACAACAACTAGATGTAGTACGTACCGATGACTTTACTTTATTACTGAAACAGGGCCCTAAGGCTGTTGTGGTCGCCGCAGTAACAGGTAATATGCCACAAAATGTAGCGAATCAATTACAAATTACTTTAGAAGAAATTCACAAACTTTATGATAAAGAATTAACTGATTTTAATGGTGATGCATTTGCATTTGAAAATAGTGAAAACCAGTTAAGAGATTGTTTAATTGCAGAATTGAAAACCGATTCAAAGCAAGCTAAAAAAAAGCCCTGGTTAGCTTGGATTGTAGTCGGATTAATATTACTTGCAGCAGGGTATTTAGCCACAATACGTTGGCAATCTAGCAACCTTGTAGAACAGATACAACAAATAGATCTAGAGCCGGGCATATTAGTTACTGAGTTAGAATTGACAGGGTTAAAAGAAATAAACCTTAAAGCATTAAGAGACCCATCAGCTATTGACATAACAAAATGGCTAAATTCACATAACATCCCTCTAGAACATATTAATTTCACAGAACGTGCTTATTTATCTTTAGATGCTCAGCTAATAAAAAATAAAGTACAGAAAAGCTTGAGGGCTTTTGCCAATGTAGAAGTTGATTGGTCTAACGACCAGCCAACTTTTAGTGGACAACTCAGTGGTTTAGAAAAATTACTACTACAAGATGAATTGTCTTCAATTCTAGGCTTAAATTTTAAAGCCAAATGGCTAGACGGTATCACAATAAATAGCAACAAAAGTAGTGCCGCTGATGATCCCACTATTATTCGCGCCATATTAGATTTAAACATAGCTAAAATTGACAATGTCTCAATCTCTTTCGAAAAAGGAAAAAGTGAAATATCAGCTGCGGGGATAAATACGCTGATACAAGTTAAAGAACAATTTAATAACTTAATCCAAGTTGCCGATCAACAAAAGCTATCACTCGGTTTAGTCATTATGGGAGCAAGCGATACCGTCGGGACAGAAAGTTATAATAATATTCTCAGTCAGAAACGGGCTGACAATGTAAAATTGAAACTCCAAGAGCTAGGTATCGACGCCAATAGGCTTAATGCAATAGGTTTAGGAGTGATTGATTTAAAAACAACTGACGAAGGCGCCCGAAAAGTGCTATTTAATGTGGTATATTTTAATGCAAGTCATTAACCAACAAACATTTAAAATAATAATTATGATAAAAACGTATCTGTTGAGAACCTTATGATCCAGAAGAAAATTTGTATACTCGGGGCTTCGGGAGTAGGGAAAACGAGCCTGATTAAACAATTTGTAGAAGGTATTTTTTCTGAAAAGTACCTTACCTCTATTGGGGTAAAAATTGATAAAAAAGTGGTACAAACGGATAAAGAATCAGTGCAGTTAATGATTTGGGATATAGAGGGTATTGATAGATACTGCGGGTTTCAACCTAAATATATAAGAGGAGCATCTGCATTCATCATAGTCGCAGACTGCACTCGCTCTCAATCATTAGTTGAGGGCATTGAAATATATAGAATGGTCAAAGAAGTGTCAGATATTCCAGCAATACTTGCTCTAAATAAAAAAGATCTACCTACTACATGGCACTGGACTGAATCAGAATTAAGCGATATCAAACATTCATACTCTAAATCTTTTGATACCAGTGCAAAAACTGGAGAAGGTGTTGAAGAGATGTTTTCTTATATAGCGAATATTTTAACGGAGTAACCTTGATATGGACATTTCATTGTTTCACGAATTAGATTTACTTGATTGCGTCATACTTGAGCGAGTCTCAGAAAGTGAATTTGAAGTGTTGTATAATCAAGGAAAATGGCTAAATCAGTTGTTGCCCGAAACGCACAATAAAAAGATATTCACTTTTTCGCAAAACTCTCATTATCTAGAATATTTCTTAATCGATGCAGCAGAGCTTTGGGCAACCTCAAAAAATGGTAGTATCGAATCAGGCATATGGTCTGAACAAATCCCAGACCAATTACTAAGATTAGAAGCCAATGCGATAGTCAATCAGCACAAATATTACTTAGTGATTCATAGGCTCAAAAGCAAATTCGAACAAAAACAACACACCTTACAGCTCGCTAGAGAATTATTAATATCTAACGACCAAATAACCGAAAAGCATGATCATTTACATACAAAATTAAATGCTATGCTTGCTAAGACTAATCAATCCAAAACTATCCAACAGCCGATATTGCAAGCCCTAGAACAAACAGATTTAGGGGTAGCAATTTTAGACGCTAGATTACAATTAGTGGCGGGAAACCCTGCATTAAGTTCACTCTTTAATGACTCCCACATAGAAATCCAACTACCTGTTGATAGACTTATTTTAAGCTTATTTAAAAAACAATACCCTGAATATGAAAGGGTATTTAATACTTATAGCCCATGGACAGGAGAATTGTGTTGGCTCAATCCACCAGAACAAGGTAAGTGGTTAAAAGTCGCGATACACCCAATTAAAGATGCCAACCAAGCGATTCAATATTGGTTATTAAGTGTCAGTGATGTCACACAAATTAAGTTTCTGTTGAAACAAAATGAGAAACTGACTCATTTTGATGTTCTAACTGATTTGCCAAACCGCCAATATTTTTGGCTGCAATTAGAAAAAAAGATAAAACGAAATAGATCCTTTTATTTACTCTATATCGATATCAAACACTTTAAACGCATAAACGAATTATATGGGCACCTAATTGGCGATCGTTTGATTAAAGAGTTATCAAAACGTTTGTTATCTGTCTCTCATGTAGATGATGTTGTCGCCAGAATAGGCGGAACTGAATTTGCCATAATAATGGAACTCGACCACCAACATAGTCAATTTTCTGCTGAAGACCAAATCCAATGTTGTCGATTCGTCGATGATTTAATTAGTACTTGTTCATTGCCCTTTTACTTTGATTCAAATATAAAATGTGAAGTAGGATTAAACGTTGGCGCAGGGGCTTATCCGAAAGATTCAAACAATGCTGAAGAGCTGATGAAATATGCAGATTTAGCTGTATATACTGCAAAGAAAAATACCAAAAGTGGTTTAGAGTTTTACTCGAAAGAATTAGTAGAAGCCTCTTTAAAACGTATTGAAATGGAAGATTCATTAAGAAATGCTATTGAAAATGATGAGTTTGAATTATTCCTTCAGCCCATAATTGATATCTCCGCTAATAAAATAGTAAAAGCAGAAGCCCTAATTAGATGGCGACTATCAAACGGTGAACTTGTCCCTCCAGATCTATTTATTCCTTTAGCCGAACAAACTGGCTTAATCATCCCTATTGGCAAGTGGGTAATAGCAGAGGCTTGTAGAATATTATCTGTTCTTAAACAGAAAAATATTGAAATAAAACTAACAGTTAATTTATCTCCACGCCAAGTTACAGAACAAAAATTATTAGAATTTATTAAATACACCTTAAATAAAGAAAACATATCTCCCAAATTATTAGAGCTAGAGTTAACTGAAGGGGTGTTAATCGATAATTATGACAAGATACATTATTTATTAAGTGAATTACGTACTCTTGGTGTGAGTGTGTCGATTGATGATTTTGGCACAGGTTATAGTTCATTATCATACTTGCAAAAATTACCTATAGATCACATCAAGATTGACCGTTCATTTATTATGGCCTTAACGGGAAATAACCAAAGTCGAGACTGTGAGGGAGCAATTATTTTGGCAGTGATATCTATGGCCAAAAGCTTAAAATTAGGTGTTATTGCCGAAGGAATTGAAACCCAGATACAAAAAGACTTTTTAATCGCAAACCAATGCAACATAGGTCAAGGCTATTTATTTAGTAAACCTCTGCCTTTCGAAGGGTTTTGCAATTTTTTAGACTCTATGGATAACGTTATCAACGAATAATGGGACCAGACAAATTTACGGGCGCTGACTAACCCGCAGTTTACAAAACAAGTATTACCAATCTGTAATTATAAAAAAAGCGCCATTCGGCGCTTTTTTATTATATTGGTAACTAAAAGTTATTTACCTTTTTGACCTTTCATGTATCGAAAGAAGTCACTATCAGGCTCAACAACTATTACATCTTGTTTAGAATTAAAACTCTTCTTGTAAGCGTCCATACTACGTAAAAAGCTATAAAATTCAGGATCTTTTGTATAGGTTTCAGCATAAATTTGAGCTGCTTGCGCCTCACCTTCACCTTTAAGTTTACGTAGGTTACGTTCTGCATCAGCTAACATAACTGTGACTTTAGCGTCGATGTCAGCTTTGATAAACTCAGCTTTTTCTTGACCTTCAGAACGATGTTCTCTGGCCACAGCTTCACGCTCAGTACGCATACGTTGGAATATAAAATTACGTACTTCAGGTGGTAAGTTAATTTGTTTAACTCGCACATCTACAATTTCAATACCTAACTCATCTGAACTAGAAGAAGCTTGTTCCATTGCCTCATCCATTAATTCAGAACGTTCACCAGATACAATTTGTTGAATGGTACGTGTACCAAACTCAGAACGTAATCCGTTGTTTACTTTCTGTTGTAGTAAGACTTCAGCACTACTTTTAATGCCACCGGTGGCTAGATAGTATTTTGCAAAATCTTTAATTTTCCATTTAACGTATAAATCGACAATTAAATCTTTTTTCTCAGAAGTCACAAAACGATCAGGCACTTCATCTAGAGTTTGAATACGTGCATCCAGTTTTACCACACGATCAAAAAACGGTAATTTAAAATGTAACCCAGGTTCAAAAACCGTTGTTTCATCAGTACTACTATCTCTTTGTACTTTACCAAATTGGATAACAATGGCTTTATTACCCTCTTCGACAACAAACAAAGAACCAAAGGTAAGTAGGCCTAAAGCCACAATAATAAGAGCTAAAAAATTCTTCATTGTTTATCTCCCAGTCCGAATACTAGAACTGCGAGAGCTTCTAGAATTACTTGATACAGGTTGAGGATCGGGATCCTGATTACGTAACCCTTCTAATGTGCTACGAATATTGGCTGGAATAGTAGGTCCAGATTGTCTTTCTAATATTTTATCTAAAGGTAAATACATCATGTTGCTGGTACCTTCAGTATCCACCAAAATTTTGCTTGTATTAGAGTAAACTTCTTCTAACGTTTCCAAATAGATCCGGCTACGGGTCACATCTGGTGCAGCTGTATATTGAGGGAGTAACTCTTCAAAACGAGCAATTTCACCTTGCGCTTCCAAAGTCACGCGCTCTTTATAAGCTTGTGCTTCTTGGGCCATACGGTTAACTTGCCCCCTAGCTCTAGGTTCTATTTCACGAGAATAAGCTTCAGCTTCATTAATGAATCTTTGCTCATCTTCTTGAGCAGCAATGGCATCATCGAATGCTTCTTTCACTTCTTCAGGTGGACGAGCATCCTTGAAGTTCATATCAACAATAGAAATCCCCATATCATAGGACTCTATGATACTGGTTAATTCATCACGTACACTTTGTCTGGCAGTCTCACGGCCGCTAGTTAATACATCATCCATTTTTGAATGACCTACTACATAACGGATAGCGCTATCAAAAGCCTGACTTAGACTTTCTTCAGGACTCGTGACTGCAAAGCTATATTTATACGGTTCTGTGATACGGTATTGAACTTCCATTTCAACACGCACTACGTTTTCGTCTTCCGTCAACATAGAGCCAGAAGATGGCATAGAACGTACAGTTTGCACGTCAACGGGTCTGACTGTGTCGATAAGACTAGGCTTCCAACGAAGTCCAGGTTCAACAAAGTGACTAAACTCACCAAAACGCAACACCACACCACGCTCGGCTTCACGAATAGTATAAAAACCACTCACAGCCCAAGCTGCCACTAAAATTCCGATAATAACAATTGCACCGATCCCACCTAGGCCTTTACCCCCAGATGAATTACCATCGCCACCACCGAACTTGCCAAATTTATTCATCAAGTTTTTAAACACCTCGTCTAAATCTGGCGGTCCTTGATTTTTGCCGCCCTTATTTTTCCAAGGGTCGTTATTGTTCCCACCGGGCTCATTCCAAGCCATGATTACTCTCCAACTAGTTAATTCAATAAGTTTATAAATGTTGTAATTGTTAGCCTGTTATTTTTAACAAACTAATAAATTTATTATTTGACTATATAAGACTCTAAATTTTCATCGACTCTTTTAATTAATCTAAGCCAGTCGCTTTCTTCCATGCGTACATCCACCAGCCAATTTCCTTGTTCAGAATAACTTTCTGAAGCAATACAATTCATCTCAAAAAATACCCCTCTTAAATTACCTTTATTGGGGGGAATAGATAGACTATGTTGTACCATATTTTCAGAAAGACACTCAGTTATCGCAATCAGCAATAAATCGATACCGACCCCTTGCTGTGCCGACAACCAAACTCTTATTGGTACACCTTCTTCATTTCTATCTATTTTTGCTTCGACACCTTCCATTCTATCGATTTTATTGCATACCACCAATTGCTGAATATCATCAGCTTCAATTTCTTCTAAAACATCATTTACTTGATCAATATTCTCTCTAAATTGGTCATCAGAATAGTCAACCACATGCAATAACAAGTTAGCTTGCTGCGTTTCTTGCAAGGTTGCTTTAAAAGCTGCAATTAGATCATGGGGGAGATGTCGAATAAAACCAACCGTATCAGCAAGAATTGCTGAACCCACATCTTGTAACTGAATTTTTCTAAGTGTTGGATCTAAGGTTGCAAACAGCTGGTCAGCCGCATAAACAGCTGCATTAGTCATTTCGTTAAATAATGTCGACTTGCCTGCGTTAGTATATCCAACTAATGAAACCGTTGGAATTTCTGCACGAATTCTTGCTCGACGACCTTGCTCACGCTGTTTCTGAACTTTTACTAAACGACCTTGAATTGACTTAACCCTTGCCCTTAATAATCGTCGGTCAGTTTCAAGTTGACTTTCACCTGGGCCACGTAACCCTATGCCACCTTTTTGTTTATCTAGGTGAGTCCAGCCTCGAATTAACCGCGTACTGATATGCCGAAGTTGTGCTAGTTCGACTTGTAACTTACCTTCGTGAGTACGGGCGCGCTGGGAAAAAATATCCAAAATAAGCCCAGTACGATCAAGTACTCGACATTGACATAATTGTTCTAGATTACGTTCTTGAGAAGGGGATAAACTATGGTTAAATATAACCACGTCTGCTTGCAGAGTTCGCACTGCATTAGCAATTTCTTCAGCTTTACCACTACCAACAAAATAACGAGGATGAGGCGCTTGACGGGATCCAGTCACAACATCAATTGCATTTACACCAGCAGAAGACACCAATAACTGTAGTTCTAATAAATCTTCTTTGCTATTTTCATCGGCAAATTCTACATGTACTAAAACAGCTTGCTCACCTGCTTCATAACGGTCAAACAAGCCGTTCTCCTATACCTATCAAATTAACCTTCGTCTGAATCAGCTTGACCTGTACTAGGCATTGGGATTGCGCGAGAAGGTACTACTGTAGATATTGCATGTTTATAAACCATTTGGCTTACAGTATTTTTGAGTAAAATAACAAATTGATCAAATGATTCAACTTGACCCTGTAGCTTGATTCCATTAACTAGATAAATGGATACGGGAATACGCTCTTTCCGCAATGCATTTAGGAACGGGTCTTGTAGGGATTGCCCTTTAGCCATGATCTATCCTTTTCTTTTTATTATGAAATTTACTGCAAATTCGATTATACAGTAAAACATTTAGCTGTATAGACTCGACTATAGTCGAATTCCGCTTAGTTGTATTACTTTTGACAAATTGTCGTTACAAAACGTGTCTAGAGTGTAAATATTTTCCCAACTACGTAGCCATGTTAATTGTCTTTTAGCCAACTGTCGAGTAGCAGCAAGCGACTTATTACGCATTTCAATAAAATCGTATTCATTATCTAAGTACTGCCACATTTGACGGTAACCTACACAACGCATAGAAGGTAAGTTTAAATGTAAATCGGGGCGCTGTTTTAATTTTTCAACCTCAAGTTGAAAACCTGCATCAATCATCAACTGAAATCGTTGAGCAATTCTGTCATGCAGCACAGCTCGATCTTGTGGGGCAATGCTAAACTGTTTTATTTCGTAGGGTATCGGCGCTGATTTAGTCGCCATCAACTCAGTCATAGATCGAGCCGTTAAACGGTAAACTTCCAATGCTCTGGTTAACCTTTGTGGATCATTAGGATGAATACGTTCTGCTGATATAGGATCCACTTCGGCCAATTGCCTATGTAATTCGTGCCAACCAAGTTCGCCGGCTTGTTGCTCAATGACTTGGCGTATAGCAGCATCCGATTCAGGCAAGGGGGACAAACCATCAAGTAAAGATTTGTAGTACATCATAGTGCCACCCACTAATAATGGAATATTTCCCCGTGCTGTGATTTCTTGCATTGCCTGCAAAGCATCACGTCTAAATTCAGCTACAGAATAACTTTCTGCAGGATCTAAAATATCGATTAACCTGTGAGGGGCTCTTTTTAATTCAGCGTCACTCGGTTTGGCCGTGCCAATATCCATGCCTTTGTAGATCAATGCAGAATCTACACTAATAATTTCGCAGGGAAACCTTTCACACAACTGGATGGCTAATTCAGTTTTACCCGATGCAGTAGGCCCCATTAAAAACAAGGCCTGAGGCAGTTGTATCTTTTGCATTTCGCTAACACTACTCATAGTTAGATAACAATTCAGTTAAGGGGATAGGTTTAGCGTACTGTTTTATCTGCTCAGCAAAATCGCCAGTTTGGTTGAAAAACTGCAACCATAAAGCCTGCAATTGAGCATTGCTGACATTGTTATTTTCAACCATTTTAGCAAGTAAGTGTTGACGAACCGCTAATACATCTTGATTTGTACAAGTCAAAATACCCTGCAAACAATCTGCCCAACGAAACTGTCTCAATCCAGCTGGCACTTTACGTAATATGACCCTTTTAGGTGTCCAGCCAATTTCGACACTACTGCGTAAAAGTGGTTGATATAAAAATTTAGCTTGAGCCAATAAATCTGCATCCGCTTCAATTGAAACAGGCATCAACAAAGGTTGACTAATTGGTGGGGAGTCTTGGTACATATTCGATAATACAGCAAGTTGTAACTTGGCAATTGGCATCAGGTAATGTTTATCCTCAAAAGCGAACAAAATTTGCCTATGATTAAGGCGTACCCATTGCCCTGCATCCCTTGCACTAGAAGTTGCAGTCTCAAATTCTGACTTAGCCATTAATTGCTGATAACCATTAAAAGCTTGGCTATTACTCTTGCCTACGAATTGTCTATTCTCAACAGAACCTGCAGATAAACTGCCACGGGAAGATGGATAAGCATCAGTATCTCTAGTGTATGCCTCGGTATTTCTTTCACTCAGATTAGACTCAGTTGTAGACTGCAAAGGCTGAATATAATCATGCGCAGGTTCAACTGAGGGTAGAACCGTCGTCCCTACTCTACTGTTTTCTTGCAAAAATTGTTGTAAGGCATCGTCTAAAGCCCGATAAATAAAGTCATGTACCAGACGAGCCTGATGAAACCGCACTTCATGTTTTGCAGGGTGCACATTCACATCTACTTGGTCATGTTCTATGCTGAGATACAATACATAAGCTGCTCTAAACTCTATATTTTCAATCGTTTCAAAAGCTTGTCGAATGGCGTGATTAATTAACTTATCGCGCATCATACGGCCATTTACATAAACATATTGAAACTCTGCGCCATTGATTTCATTTGTTGGCGGTAACACCCAACCTGTTAATTCAAATTTTTCATATTGGCTATTTAACTCGATACAATTATCTGAAAAATTTTTTCCACATATGGCAGTTAACCGCTTTAATTGATTAGCGCTTTGCGACACAGCAGGGTATTTACGTAATACTTTTCCATTATGTTTTAGGCTAAAACTGACATCAAATCGGCTTAATGCAATGCGTCTAAGCACTTCATCTATATGCACAAATTCGGTTTTTTCAGTTTTTAAAAATTTTCGTCTAGCGGGGGTATTAAAAAACAAATCAGCCACATCAACACTGGTCCCATCAGGATGCGCTACAGGATTAACCTGAACCTCCATATCTCGACCTTCACAATGCGCTTGCCACGCTTGTTGTTGCTTTGCAGGTTTAGAGGTCAGTGTAAGGCGCGATACAGAACTAATACTGGCCAGAGCTTCACCACGAAACCCTAAACTAGCAATGGCTTCCAAGTCATCTAAACAGGTTATTTTACTGGTTGCATGGCGACTCAGAGCTAACGCCAATTCATCATTAGGGATACCAGAACCATTATCACGAATAAGAATACGTTTATGGCCGCCTTTTTCGATTTCAATTTCAATCGAAGTGGCACCTGAATCTAAGCTATTCTCGACTAACTCTTTAACCACAGATGAAGGACGTTCTACTACCTCCCCGGCAGCAATTTGGTTAGCGAGTCTCGCTGGAAGTATTTGAATTGACAAACTTTCGCCTTGCTTAAATATGAAGTGTGACAAGTGAACTGATTAGGTTCGAGGAATAGTTAAAACTTGCCCAATTTTAACCACATCTGAGTTCATTTTATTCGCTCGTTTAAGTTGGCTAATTGGCACATTATAACGCTGAGCTAATAAAGACAAAGACTCTCCGCTGCGTACTTTATGGGTACGAATTTGTCTTTTTTGACTAGCCCATAAAGAACCATCAGGCGGTGAATCTCTAAAATGTTGTTTAATGCCAGCAAAAATTGAAACTGCTAATTTTTGTCTATAGGTAGACCAGTTTAAGTTTTTTTCTTCACGTGGATTAGATATAAAACCCGTCTCAACCAAAATAGAGGGGATATCGGGTGAGGTTAACACCGCCAAACTTGCCGCTTGAGGTGTTTTTTTATGCATTTTAGTCACTCGCCCTAACTGCGAAATAACATCTCTACTTAAGTCATAACTAGTGGTTAATGAATGATCCATGGACATATCTAATAAAGCTTCAGCTAAATAACGTTCATTGGCAGTATCTTGAATCACTTCAGCCGCCCCTCCTAACAATTCAGAGTGTCGTTCGGTTCTTTCCATCCATCGACCTAATTCACTGTTAGCTCGTTTCATCGACAACACCCACACTGATGCACCGCTGGGCTGTGGCGTAATAAAAGCATCGGCATGAACAGAAACAAACAAATCTGCTTTGTGTTTTCTTGCAATTTCAGGGCGTTTATTCGGTGAAATATAATAATCACCGGTTCGTGTCATTACGGCTTTTAAACCAGGCTCTTGCTGAATCAGTGTTTGTAAACGTTTAGCTATACCTAAAGTGACATTTTTTTCATAACTTTTGGCGCGACCGATTGAGCCAGGATCTTCACCACCGTGACCGGCATCAATCACTATGACAATATCTCGGTCAGTAGTGGATCTAGAATTTAGCACTATCTGTGGGCTAGACGGTTCATCTCCATCCGTTAAATCAATGACTAATCGATCGCCATAAGGCTCAGTCGGTGGTAAAGCAAAAATACTTTGTTCTAACTTCTTGCTTAGTTCAATCACCACTCTTATCGACTGCTTATCTTTAGCCGTACTGTAACGTACTTTTTTCACCAAATTACTGTCATTGCTAACTTTCGAAAAATCGAATGATTTTTTAGTGTTTTCAATATCTAATACTAAACGTTCGGGTTTAGACAAGGTGAAATAAGTATATTTGGGGCTGTCAGCAAGATCAAAAACTAAGCGGGTTGTGCTAGGCGATGGCCAAATACGCAAACCTTCAACATGGTTTTGTGCAAAAACACTGAAACTTAGCACTAACAATACAATGCTAGTGACTATATTTTTTACTTTCTGTACCCAAAACATCTGCATTATTGTTTTTATATCACTAACTGTTTAATTAAATCCTGACCTTTCTCAGACAGGGCTTGCATCGATAAAGTTCGTCCTGTTTGCTGATATTCAATACTAATGTGTAAATCTGCTGCTGCCAAGAGCCCAGCACCTTTATCAGGCCATTCAATCAGACAAATACAGTCATCAGCGAAATAATCTCTAATTCCCATAAACTCTAACTCTTCAGGATCGGACAAACGATATAAATCAAAATGAAAAATTCGCCAGGAGTCTAATTCATAAGGCTCAACTAAGGTATAAGTAGGACTTTTAACATTACCTACATGCCCCATACCTTGAATAAATCCACGGCTAAAGGTGGTTTTACCTGCGCCTAAATCACCTTCCAAATATATGATCATTGATTGTTGGCAATACTTAGCTAACCTTTTAGCCAAAGTAACTGTGGCTGCTTCATCAGCTAAAGCAAATTGTAATTCATCAGAATTGGATGAGGTTCCAGTCAATAAGTTCATAGTGCGTTTATAATGGCTCGTAAAGGCTGTAATAGATCTGATGCAATCATACCACGTTGACCATACTGTCTGGCAACTCGATCTCCTGCTTCTGCATGAGCGCAGACTCCATAAACAGCAGCTTGCTGTTCAAACATTCCCTGAGCCAATAATGCGCCTAAGATACCTGTTAATAAATCGCCCATTCCTGCAGTGGCCATACCTGGATTTCCACCATTACAAACGATAAAGCTATGCTGTTCATCACTTTCTTGCTTGGAATAAATTAATGTACCCGCACCTTTCAGCACACATGAGCAAGCAAACATTTGGGCGATTGCTTTACAAGCTTGATAACGATCACTTTCTACAACACTTATTTGGCTATCCAATAATCTTGCGGCTTCTCCTGGGTGTGGTGTTAAAATACATGCTGGTAAGCTAGCTAATATTTTTTTCACGTCTAATTTGACTTTTTTTCGGGCTAATAAATTTAATGCATCTGCATCAATTATTACCGGTTTAGGAGTCACAGCTAAATATTTCAGTAATTGTTCAAGTTTTTGCACCGCCCATTGGTCTTGGCCTAATCCAGGACCAATCACTATACTAGTACACCAATCTAAAGCTGTTTCTAGATCTTGGTACTGCAACATAATTTCTGGCCGCCCAGATGCAACGTGTAACCCACTCGATTGATGACAATAAACCTTAACTAATCCAGCTCCTGTGCGCAAAGCAGCTTCTGCGCTTAAGCGAATAGCACCTGGCATACCTTGGTTTCCGCCTACACATAAAAGTTTACCAAAGGTGCCTTTATTGCCATTGATGGGTCTATTTTCAATTGGTTGTAACCATGACCAATTGACAACTTGAGCATCGACATTCGCTAATTGATAAAATTCATCACCGACGGCTAAATCTGTGAATTCAACTTGCCCACAAAACTCCTTACCTTTGCCTGTTATTAAGCCAAGTTTAAGTGCAATAAAAGTAACGGTTACATCTGCTTTGACACAAATAGGCAGGGGCATACCAGTATTTGCATGCATTCCTGAAGGTAAATCAATACTTAATACTTGCAAACTAGTTTGGTTAATTTGATTGATAACCTGTTGAAAAAGAGTCCTTACCTCACCAGTGAGACCTGTACCTAATAACCCATCAACAATAAGTTCATAATCAGTGAAAACAATCTGAGCAAAAGTAAAGGTGCTGCCTTGTATATTATGCCACTCAGCTTGTGCAGTACCGGCATCACCTAATAACTTGCGTTTTGGATCTTCACAAATAACAGAAACCTGTTTACCCGCTAATTTAGCTAACTTTGCCACAACATAAGCATCGCCAGCATTATTACCATTGCCAGCTACTACCAATATTCTGGTAATTGATGGCCAATGTTTGATTAACGTGGAGAAAGCAGCCTCTCCCGCTCTAAGCATTAAGTCATACATACGGCAATTAGCAGCTTTTGCAGCTTTAGGCTCGAGAGTTTTCACTTGTTCAGAACTTACTGCTTTATATGCTAAAATCTCGGCAGCTTGCTCGTTCAACAGGTTTCGTAATGTCATCATTTAACACTTTAGAATTATTATCTTTAGCAGAAAATATCAAGGCTTGGGGCAAAGAGCTAGGTTTTCAGCAAGTTGGTATTTGTGACGTAGACTTATCTCGCCATGAAACCCCCTTACAAGAGTGGTTAAATAAAGGTTTTTCTGGCGAAATGAACTATATGTCAGAACATGGGATGAAGCGCGCTAGACCCGATGAATTATTACCCGGCACAGTTCGGGTCATAAGTGTTCGTTTAGACTACCTGCCCCCCGATGCAGAATTTGCCAAAACCCTGAAAAATAAAAACCAAGCCTATATTAGTCGTTACGCGCTAGGTCGTGATTACCATAAATTGTTACGTGCTCGTTTAAAAAAACTAGGCGAAAAAATTCGTAGCGAATGCCAGCATCTTAATTTTAGGCCCTTCGTTGATTCGGCCCCTGTTCTAGAGCATGCCATAGCTGAAAAAGCCGGAATAGGTTGGACAGGCAAACACTCTCTTACAATTAATAAAGAGG
This sequence comes from Paraglaciecola sp. L3A3, assembly GCF_009796765.1. Lineage (NCBI taxonomy): Bacteria > Pseudomonadati > Pseudomonadota > Gammaproteobacteria > Alteromonadales > Alteromonadaceae > Paraglaciecola > Paraglaciecola sp. L3A3. Next base: position 408,702 of record NZ_CP047023.1, on the reverse strand, counting down.
CTGGCTCATGGTTTTTTCTGGGTGAGTTATTTATTGACCTGCCCTTACCTATCGATCAAAAAGTCGAAGAAAACTGCGGCAGTTGTCAAGCGTGTTTAACGATTTGCCCAACACAAGCCATAGTTGAACCTTATGTGGTAGATGCCAGGCGTTGTATTTCCTATTTAACCATAGAGCAAAAAGGCGCAATCCCAGAAGAATACAGAAAACTGATAGGTAATCGTATTTATGGCTGTGATGATTGTCAGCTAATTTGCCCTTGGAATCGTTATGCCAGCATTACTGATGAAAAAGATTTTCATCCTAGACAACAATTGATGGGTAAAGAATTATTAGCTTTGTTTGCTTGGGACGAAAATACATTTTTGAAAAATACCGAAGGCTCTGCCATTAGACGAATAGGTCATGAGCGCTGGCAGAGAAACATAGCAGTTGGTTTAGGAAATGCACCTTATTCTGCTGATATTATAGCGGCTTTAGAAGTAGCCTTAAAAAATGCCAGTGAACTAGTAGCTGAACATATTCATTGGGCAATAGAACAGCAAGAAGACAAGTCACTGTTTCTTGAAGAAGTAACAGAAAACCGACTCACTGAGCGGTTAATACGCAGTATTGAAAAAGGCTTACCTAGAGATGCTTAAACATAATCCCTGACTATCCTTGGCACTGAGCCGTGATAAGAAGAAATATGCACATCTGGATCAACACAATCAGCAGGATAGCCATATAAGCCAAAGAGATTGCCTCGGCTATGACTTATCACTACAGCATAATTGGGTTGTGGCTCTATGTTTCCTCTAAAAGGATCTAGAATAGGAATACTGTAACGCCCAAAATTCAACAAGCCAATATCTCGTTGATTTTTATGAATTATTTTGTCGAAAATAGGGTTTTCAATAATAGCATAAACGGCAAATTTGGGAATTTGTACTGTTACTCCCTGCCAACTTATTTGAATAATTTGTAATTCTTCGGCTAAAGATAATATGGATTTGGGTAATTCAAATGCTTTCATCATTTCTCCCGTTGTATTTCAAACCTGCTTTATTCAAAGATAGGCGATATATACAAAACTGTCAGAAATTCAGATAAAATTGTTTACAAAGATTTTGATATTCAGCTGAATAACCACCATTAACATTATGTATATTGATATCGCTGTAACTCAGTTCTTTTGGTTTTTTAGAAAATTCATACAAGTAACGAATAATCTTACCTTCAGGCTTACTTTTAACCGCCATCTGGTTAACACAATATAAGCCGACCTTTGCTGCTAATGCAACAAATTCGTTATCTATATCTGCTGGCAATACGCAACAAAATCGACCATAGGGTGAAAGGTGTTGCTCACTTAAAGTGAGTAAATCGGCATGCGTCAGTTCAGTTGTTTGCCTTGCGGTCACCCTTTGCGTTTTATTGTTTTGCAAATTTGCAGTTTGATTAATGACAAAATACGGCGGATTACAAACGATCAAATCAAACGCTATTTCGCAGTTATATTGCTGCAGGCTAGATTTTACAAACGATACTTGCTTGCTCCAAGGGCATTGTTCACCATTAAACTTAGCTTGAGTTATCGCTTGGGAATCAATATCAATGCCAACAATACGGCAATCAACGGTAGCTTTTTGCGCCAACATAATGGCCAATAAACCACTGCCCGTGCCTATGTCCAAAATCGTCTGGGTATTCTCAATATTAACCCAACTCCCCAACATTATGCTGTCGGTACCTACTTTCATTGCACATGCAGAATGTTCGATATAAAACTGTTTAAATTGAAAGCCAGAATGTTGCAAAATTAAAACACCTGCAATTGAATCATTTTTGTCGCCACGTCATTGGCCTGTATGGGTTTATATTTAGCTAAAGCCCCCATTAAAAAAGGTGCAATTATTTTTCCAAACCAGCTAGCTATTTTTTCTGCATAACGTTGCTCATAACGCTCACCTAGCAACAATGAAGGTCTTACCGCAAAAGCATTTTCGAGTCCTGACAAATTGAAAATAGCATTTTCTAGCTCCCCCTTAACTCGCAGGTAAAAGTTACGACTTTTTGCATTGGCGCCAACCGAAGATACCCACACAAAACTTGACACTTTTTGAGCTCTGGCCAATTGTGCAGCTACATGGATAAACTCAAAGTCCACTTTACGAAAAGCGCTTTTGTTGCCCGCTTTTTTAATCGTAGTTCCTAAGCAAACATAAACATGATCGACGGCAAAATATCCTTGATAATCTTGCAAATTTTCAAAATCGATAACAATAGGTTGTAATTTTGTTGAATGCTCAGCTACAAAATGTTGTAACAAAGGCTTACGTACTAAACAAATAACGGCTTGGTAGCGCTCATCTCGACACAATTGTGACACCAGCCTTTGACCCACAAGACCTGTTGCCCCCAACACTAAAGCTGTTTTTAACATGAAACTCCTAGGATTCTATTTCACAAGTTTTAATCTAATACCAATCCATATTGATAATTGATCTCTCACACTTATCAATGCGGATTGGTATAATAGTTAAACAAGAAGTTGATAAAACACAATTTAGGGAGCAACCCCTTGTGGATTAAATTTATACCCTACCCCCCATACTGTCTGCACTATTTGCGGAGCAGTTGCATCTAATTCTATTTTGGCCCGTAAACGATTGATATGGGAATTAACTGTATGTTCATAACCACTATGATGATATCCCCACACCGATTCTAATAATTGACTACGACTAAAAACTTGATTGGGGTGACTGGCAATATGATAAAGCAACTCAAATTCAGTGGCGGTTAAATCCAAGATTTGTTCTGCCAGCATCACTTGATGAGTTTGTTGATCAATGCTTAAGCGACCAATCTTTAATGTTTTTTCTGAGCTGGTTCCTTGGTCTTGTGTCGCTTGTTGTAAAAAGTGAACTTTACGTAATTGGGAACGTACCCTAGCCTGTAACTCTCGAACACTAAAGGGCTTTGTCATATAATCATCTGCGCCTAGCTCTAAACCTAAAACACGGTCAGTTTCAGAATTTTTTGCCGTTAACATAATAATGGCTTGTTCTGGTTTTTTATCGCGGATCTGCCGGCAAATATCTAGGCCACTCATGCCCGGTAACATAATATCTAACAACAACAAAGAGTAGTGACTATCTATCGCTTTTTGCAGAGCAAGTTGACCATTCATTTCATGCTCAATCTCTATCCCTATTTCAAGCAAATTAACTCGAATAAGATTGGCTATATCGTTATCATCCTCTACCACCAATACCTTGTCTGTCATAATTAACTGCCCTTATATTTTGCTATTAACACAAACGCGCCCATTAGTGGGCGCGCAATATGCTTAATCCAAATAGAATACCTACTACATTATTCTATGCGGGTTACCTGGATCCGTATACTCGGATTATCGAACTTATGATCTTGAGTGAGTATCGATGTGCTTAATCCATCATCACTACTCACCACACCTGGATGCATAGAGATATAACCGCTGTCATCTCTATCAGTATTAAAACCAGCCCCATCACTACCATCGGCAGGCCCAGGGATTGTCCCTGCAGCTTCAGTATTGGCTTCTGTGCCTGCATCATAGGTAAATGCGTTTGTCGTCCAGCTATCGCCTACAGCGAGTTGACTAAGACTCCATGCATCAAGACCGCTAAAACCATCATTAGTATTGACTAACATAGAAGCAATAGACAGATTAGCATCTTCCATATCTTGGATAGTGACCTTAATAGTTTCACTTGCACCTGGTCCTATGGGTGCGGCACCAGAAGCACTTGCTAAAGCAAATCCCCAATTCATCAACCCTGAATTGTCACCTCCTTCAGCCATTTGCTCCAAAGCAAGAGAAGCAATATCCCCTACCGCAAATATATGACTTTCTTTGTGAAGTATCACAGCAACAGGTGACAAAGGTTGGCTGTTGGTTAAATTGGTGACACTGATTTCATAACTCACATCAACGGGTGTAGGTACAGGTGCCGGAACTTCTACTTCGACCTCTTTAATAACCTCAACAATTTTATCATCATTACAGGCAGTCAGCAGTAAAGCACTGGCTACTAAGGAAACTAGATATAGTTTTTTAACCTTAAGCATAATTATCCCCTTAGTTAACAGTAACAGTGACTTTAGCGACAGGGTTCAACCAACGATGAACTGTATTAGACACATCACTACTGCCTTCGGTCATAGACTCGTCACCAATATTGCCACGATGAATATGCACACTAGTGTTAGTGTCTGCACCTGCCACTCCACTACCATTAGTCCCCACCAAACCTTCAAGTGGAGGAGGAACTGGCATGCCTGGCACACCTGGCGCTCCGCCACCCCGTAATTCGTCATTTGCTTCTGTACCGGCATCATATGCATTTAGGTAAATAGTATAAGTACCTGCTTCTGTCGGTATCGGCCAGTTATCTAAACCAATAAAGCCGTCATTAGTTGGTAAAGCCATAGCAACAACAGATAACACTGTATTGTCTGCAGCAGTACTCAAGGTGCCAGAAGCTTTAGCCGAAGGGGCTAACAAACCTGCTGCTGGATTAGCTAATACATCCGCACTAACAGAAGTAGCAATAGTAGATATACCATCCAAAGATCCTCCTTCGGCCATCATTTGTAACTCAGTACTGGCGACTTCACCCACCTCAAAAAGACTACTCTCAGGAGTATGAGCAACGACTGCTATTGGTGTGAAATATAAGCCATGAGTTAAATTTTGAATCTCAACATTGAGTTCTGCTGCATTCAGACCTGCGCTGCTAACGGCTAATAGCGCAGCTAAATAAGTTGGTTTTATTTTTATCATTTTTCATTCTCGCTTAAATAGTTAGTTTGTATTTACGAGTTTAAGTATGAAAAATGGATATCCCGAAAGTATCACGGAAATTAAACGTTTTTATCCGCGGTAAAATAAATAAAAGTAATTCGTTTTTCAGATAGGGCTCAGTAAAAACAGAAGCTCTTTGGTTAGCTCGGTAATCATTTCAGCTCCGTTATGAACCTAGCTAACGGCAAAATGGTCTCTGGTATAAATCTGGTTACGTTTGTACTTGGCTAGTATATAGTTTGAAATAGAGTTTTCGCTAATTCCTATTCAATAACAGTAGCTATTTTATAAGGTCACATGAACAAACTGTTAAGTTTACCGCGAGTATTAAATATGAACCTTCAAGTATCTTTAACAGCGCTATTAGCTAGCATTATTTGTTTAAGTGCATGTACCTCATCATTCTATGAAATTGAATATTCTGCAATTTCGACAAAAAATTCATTAAAAAAACTAACCGGTCAAACCTGTACGATCGCTCAATCTTGGTATCTTATTGGTTGGCAAAATTTTGATAATAACGGTGTAATTGAAAGTTATACGCTCAAGCCTTCCGATAATGTTTCAAGTAGACATATTAAGGATCAAATAAAACTAGATTCAAATCTTAAAATTAAAGTACTCACAATTGAGCAAAATTCTAATTGGAAGTTGCTTGTTAATAAATACAAAGTTCACTGGCAGGTTGAAAATATAGATCTCCCCGCACATTCCACTTTTAGCGCCGGAAATATGAATAATGAGTCCTTTGATTTATGTTTTGAATTTACAAAGTAAACAAAGACGAGCAGCTGGAAGTGTTCTCCAGCCCCACGAGTTGATCTGGTGATAAGATTTAAGAACGATTCCCTATCAACTACTTAATGACAGTTTATGCAAACATATGGGTGGCAAGTGTTTTTTGGATGCCGACTACTGTATCTTTTTTAAGTTCTTTTTCGATAGGGTTATCTTGTCCTGATATCCAAATTTTTAACTCAGCGTCTAAATCAAAATGGCCTGCGGTCTCAATTTTGAACTGGGTAATAGCGCGATAAGGAATCGAATGATAGTCTACTTTCCTGCCAGTCATGCCCTGTTTATCGATCAAAATTAGCCTTTTGTTAGTAAATACATACATATCTCTAATCACTTTAAAAACTTGTTGTACACTTTCTGTATCACCAATTATTGGGGCAAGTTCTTCAGCTACTTCACCAACATCTATTTCAGATGCATTGCCTAAAAGCCCATCAAGTAATCCCATGTTCTGATCCTATTCTTAATAACTAGAGGAAATATCATAAATGTTAATGCGAAATTAGCAACATAAGGATACTATCCGTATAAACTTAACTCCCTAACTTTTGTATACCAAACTTTATGCCGCCCGTGACACTTTCCGATATTCAATCTGCAAAACAACGCATACAGCCATATATTAGCCAAACTCCAATTTTACATTCTAATTTACTTGATAACTGGTTAGGCCATGAAATTTTATTTAAGGCTGAATGTCTGCAAAAAACTGGTTCTTTTAAGATTCGTGGGGCATTAAACATGATGTTAAAAGCCAAGGAAAAGGGAACTTTAGGTACAAAGGTGGTCGCCAGCAGTTCAGGTAATCACGCTCAAGCCGTTGCTTATGCTGCAAACGAGCTCGGGGTAAAAGCAACCATTTACAGTCCGCAAAATATCTCCAAAGTAAAAGCGGCAGCCACACAATTTTATGGCGCCAAGTTGAAATTATGTGCAACCCGTAAAGAAGCAGATGAAAAAGCACAACAAGCGGCAGAAAAAGAGGGCGCAGTTTGGGTACCTCCTTTTAACCATGAAGATATAATCGCTGGTCAAGGTACCGCTGTATATGACGCATTACTACAAATTGGCCAAGTAGACAGTGTATTTGCCCCAATAGGTGGCGGAGGTTTAATTTCTGGATCATTTATATGCAGTAAAACGCTATATCCTGACATTCAGGTAATAGGGGCAGAACCATTATTAGCCAATGACGCAGCTGAATCACGGCGCACTGGCACAATTCAATCATTGCCTCAGCAGCCTTTAACTCTAGCAGATGGTGCTGCAACCTTAGCTGTGGGCGAAAAAACTTTTAACTATATAAAACAATTAGATGATATTTATGAAATCCCAGAACAACCGATAGTCTATTGGTGTCAGTGGCTACAACATCTGTTAAAAATTCATCTAGAGCCCACAAGTGCAATGAGTATGGCTGCGCTAATAAATTGGTTAAAAGTTCAAAAAAAGCGACAAAAGGTGTTAGTTGTTTTGTCCGGTGGCAATATCGATCAACAAAAAATGCAACAAATTTGGCAACAAAATTACTTACAAGAAATCCCGAGTTTATTGCTTTAGTTCACCTGCAATCAATGCGGGCAACTGATATGATAAATACCTATCGTCAGATAAAATATAAAAAGAAGAAAAAGGAAATCAAACATTGAGAATGTGGTCTGTTAGTATTCTGCTAATCATAATCAGTTTTGCCACTTCGGCGAGCCAAGATAAACTTTTATTTGCTGATGCAAACTGTACTATCATTTATTCTCTAAAGCATTCAGCAAATTCTGACTTTTCTCAAGATATCGCACTACTAGAACGTGAAATAACTAAACAAAACGTGGCATTGATTGATTTGAATAATTGGCAAAAATTGCCTCCTCACATACAATTAAATGGTCGCCAACGAAATCAAATTCGCACTACCTTTGACTTACCTAAAGACACAAATCAAGCCATTGTATTTAATATAAAAGGGCAACTAGTCAGTCGTCGCACTGGTTCTGTAGCACTGGTCAATGCTTTATTAGATTGCAAATCATAACTTTAACCTAGGTATTCAAATCTAGGTTTAATCACTCCACCAATTTCTACAGTTTCTACAAACATATCTAAAGGCCTAACCCATAAATCTCGTTCACCATACAAAGGACGATAAACCACTAATTCACTCTCGTCTTCAGAGTGACGAGCTACACCAATAACTTCATATTCATTACCTTTATAGTGGCGATATTTACCTATTTTTAAAGCCATGTATTTTTACCACCTTAATTAAAGAATAAATTGATTGTGTTTCGACAAACTATGCCGAAAAATATAACAGACCATAACCCAACCTTGCATCAACTTAAAAAGAAAAAGTTAATTGCTGTTGGCTAACTTTATCCACTAGGCCTACATGTAATCCGACTAAACGAATACCTCTGCTGTCCTGCCTAGCAAGCCCTTCGTTTAACAACTCAAAAAAATAGTCTTTATTTAATTTCTGGTATTTATGTTCAACTGTAGTTTGTTGAAAATCGGCAAACTTTAATTTAATACCTTGGCTTTGTATTGCAAGTTCAGGACTCGACCTTTTTAACCTTTCTTGTAATTTGGGAAATAGATTATCAATCATTTTACAACAGTCTTCTAGGCTATAAATATCTTCAGGCATAGTACGCTCAACACCTACAGACTTTCGTTGCCTTTCTATACTCAAGCCCCGATCATCTTCACCGTGACTTCTGGCCCATATCACCGAACCAAATTTACCAAAACGTTTTATTAAATTTTCAAAAGGAAACTTGCGGACATCAGCACAAGTAAACAACCCTATCTCATTTAACTTAGCTAAAGTGACTTTACCTACACCAGGGATTTTGCCTAACTTTAGTTTCACCACAAAGTCATCTAAATTATCTGGGGTAATCACACATATACCATTCGGTTTATTTTCATCGCTGGCAATTTTCGCAACAAATTTACAAGGTGCTACCCCAGCTGAAGCTGTCAGCTGAGTTTCTAGAAAGATAGTACGGCGAATATCCTCAGCAATTAAGGTGGCACTGCCTGCAAACAACTCGCAATCAGTGACATCTAAATAAGCCTCATCTAACGATAAGGGTTCAATTTTGTTGGTATATCGGGAATATATTTCACGGATTTGTTGCGAAATTTCGCTATATAGTTCCATTCGCCCTGGCGCTAAAACCAGTTCAGGACATAGTTTTAAAGCATGTGCTGTAGCCATAGCAGAGCGCACACCAAATTGTCGAGCGATATAATTACAAGTTGAAATCACCCCACGCCTATCAGAACTACCACCAATAGCTAATGGTAAATTTCGGTATTCAGGGTTATCTCGCATTTCAACGGCAGCAAAATAACAGTCCATATCAATATGAATAATTTTGCGCAAAATACGACCGACCATGACACTGTTTATTAATACAGTATTCTGCCTATCTATTTCTCAAGGTCAATAGAAAAAGTTTAAGAATATCAAATTCTGGATTTTTAGATAATCTTACTACTGATAGCAGATCAAAAATATTCTTTAATATATGTTCCAATGCCCTCTTTCCAAATGAGTCGATTTTCCCAGTACTTATTGCTTTGAGTTCGAATATTAGCTTGCATTATTTCTCGGTTTTTTATTGCTAAGTTAACTGTATTTACAAATTGATGAGAAGACGCAGCTTTGGGAATCGATATCGCAACACCCAATTTACATAACGTATGGGCCAACATAGATTGTTCAGTTTGCGTCGGCAGCAACACCATGGGTACTGCACTATCAATGGCATGGCTCACCACACCGATACCACAATGGCAAATGACTATCTGACTTTTTGCGATAATGTTTGATACTGGCACTGGTACATCAGAAATACTGACACCAATAAACCTTAGGGCATTACGCTGGGCTAAATTTAAGTTCGGTATATACCCTTCAATCCGAAACTGAGCCGAAAGCATACGTATCGACTCAACTAAATTGGGAGTATTTGCATTTAGATAAACAAATAAATAAGGTTTGTTAGAGAACAAATCATTATTAACATTTTTTGTTTCACTATTAACTTGTGTAAGGGTAGGTAAATAAAAAATTTGGATTTGGCGGTTAAGATAATGATCGAGCATAGGGTGGGCAAGAATCAATCCTTTTTGAGGTTCGAAAATATCCTTTAAATCAAATTGCTCAATTGTCTTAGAAAATTTTTTACAAACTACCCGTAGTGTTTTATTAACTTTATTATACCAATGTAATAAATCTTTTCGAGCTACCTTCTGGTTATGCAGAATCGAGGGAAACGGTGATTCAGCAGGTGGAAACTCGAAACCGTTACCTAAAAATAAATATGGGATATCTAACAATTTTGCGGCTACTGCGGCTGACGGAGCATAATCAATAAAAACGTAGTGGGGATCTAAACGTTTAAGTATCTGTACCCAAGCCAACACTAAATCATAGGCATTATCATCGTTTTGCCAGCCACATCGCCACATTATGTGTGCAAAATTAGGTGAAATCTGCAGACTGGGACTCTTCATATAACATGGCGCAACATATACATTTTGCTTATAGGCTTTGCTGATATATTGTGATTTACTTGTATCTTTTAAGACAAACGAGAAACTGGTAGATGAAAACTCTGGCCGGTTACATATCGAATTCATACGGGTCACATGACCCAAACCGCCCCCCAATTCCCAGCAATAAGCAACTCTAGACGACGCCAGCAAACTACTATTTAACTTTCTTTAAAAAAAGGCTAAGCAGAGTATTTTGATCTGGTACACCAGTGACCGAAAGACCAATATCATTTTGATATTTTTCAAATGCATGTATGTCGCCCTCGTCAAAATCTGCTGTAACCTCATCAGTTATATAGCCAAGGTTATGTAAGCGTTCTTTTGCTCTTAGCAAAATATCTTCATAAAAATAAGTATCAGCACCATTTACACTAATTTTTATCAGCTTATTCTCTCTTTCTAAACGAATAGGGTACAAGGTTTTAAGTAACCCATTTACGGCACTTAAAAACTTTACTTTAGGGTGACTGACACAATGACGTTTCAGTAAAGTGAGCAGTAGTTCTGTTGTCTGCCAAGGTGTAGAATCATAATTCTGTGTTTGAAAAGCATTATAAGAACTTATATAACCTTCAAGCCAACCACCATAAAGGTAATAATCAGTACTCTTATCATCAGCTGCCTGCACAAAACTACTACAATCACGTTTCCCCGCCCCCTTAACGGCAAATTTTCCTTCTTTGTCAGCAGCCTGTAATGGCGCAGCAAAAACACAGTAGCAAAATATAGTCACAATTAAAGATCTATACATAATTTCCCCAAACGACAGACAAAAATAAAGCCTAAGATGAGTCAACAAACTTAGGCTTTTCATTTATAGCATCTGCTTATTATTTAGTCTTTAGTTTTCTTCTCAACAAACCCATTCCCATCAGAGACAAACCAAATAAACCAACAGAAGTAGGTGCTGACACTCCAACGGTATTTGGCTGGTCAGGAACAAAGGTAGTGATAGGTGTTTGTTCGATTCCAAAACCAGTCCCAGACTCGCTAAACGAGACTCCTGTAACAAACATAGTCGGATCCGTTGGATCTAAACCTAAGTCAGGGTCAATCCCATCAATAGTAAATTCGCCTACAGGGATAGCAAAATCAAAAGTTTGCCCAGCAGTTAGCGCCACAGTGACAGAACTTGTCCCATCGAAATAGGTTAGCCAGTAGCCATCTTCATCATTTACACTTAATTTAGTAGGCGCTGTGACACTTGCAAATAAGCCACCACCTGTAGCGGTATAGGTATAACCTGTAGATACATCTGGATCAATCCAAATCGTTTCATTAGCTACAACCTCAGGTAATAAAAATACAAAAGCGCCTTCATCATTAGTGGGATTACTACTGTCTGGTAAAATTGGAGTAAACTCAGACTCGCCACTTTCAGAATCAAAATTACCAAAACTACTTAAAAATATAGTGCTATCATATCCGCTGTCACCTGCATCGGCTAATAACAAACTAAAAGTATTGCCAGTACTGCCAGGTGTTACAGGCACATCAAACCTCAGCAATGGAATACCATTAGGGGCAATGACTCCATCAAGTTCGGTCCCAGGTACATCCTGAAAATCTGGGTGATCAATATTGATTGGCAATATTGGGTCTTCACCCGCCACATCACCCGTAGGTAAAGCGCCCGCTACATTTTCACCATTTAAAAACATGCCAAAACCATCAACAAACTGTGACCCAACATACTCAGGGTATTCTTCAGAGCCAAAAGCTGCAATAAAGGTGATTACACTTACGTCATCGTCAACATCAAAAGTAATATCTAATTGGACAGGATCAAAATGTTCGGAGCGCCCAGTAATTTCGCTTAAGACATCGTTCTGTTCATCAGTCGCGGCATTACCATCACCGCCAGAGTTACTTGAAGATGTATTTTCACCGTCTTGATAATCCTCAACATAGCCAGAACTAAAAACAACACCGCCACCACTGGGTAAACCGTAAACTCCAGAATTATTGGTGAAAATCCCCGCTTGACCGAAAGGTTCAGCTGAAAGGGCATCTAATTCTACTGCCAATGCTACTATACTGGGGATTCCACCGCCATAATCGCCACCGTAATCACCGCCATAATCTCCGCCATATTCACCTTGAATGCCTCCAAACAAACTTGAGTCAGTGATAGTAATTCCAGAGTTAGGAATAATTAAAGCGTTTGCTAATTCATCAGCATCAAGCGTTGATGTGATCTGTATCGCCGATGCCACAGGAGTTGCTAAAATAAATGCAACCGCTAAAGATATAGCGGATGCTTGGATATTTTTATTTGATTTATACATGGGTATGTCCTATGTGTGTGTTCTTAAAGTAACTACTTTGGGACATAATCAAAGCTATTGTGATTTTTTATCCCGCAACGTGTCTAGATTGCAGCAATTTCCGTTCCGTATTTTCACAATGTAACCGCAAGCACATGAAATATAATACTTTTTAAATATTGAAAAAAATTACAGGTGAAAAAGTGTAAGATTTTCTGACATATCCCACTAAAGTTGTAAATAAACTAGACAATTTATCACTATAATTTAAATACAATCTTGTTGTAAAAAATCAGTTTTAGCATAAATGTTCAAATTTAAAGTATCTGATTTTCTTTCCACTCTTTTAGTTTTTTCTCTCTAGCTTGCTCTTTTTCCATGCGCATTTTTTTACGATCGCAGGGTTCTGGACAGTCACATGCTTTATCGATACCCAAAGCGCCTAAACCACCACAACTACCTGCAATGGTTTTTTGTTGAAAGATATAACCCACTGCCATAGCAGCAACAACTACGATAAAAAATACAAATGCGAGAATAAAGGTACTCAAAATTAGTCTCCTATTAAATATATGCTGGTTTTAGTGAACAGTGACAAGCTGGTCAAACATACTACTAGTATACTCTTTAAAACCTTGTTTTTCTTTAGTAATCAATAGAACGGCTAAGTCATACTTTTCTGCCAAAATTAATGCTTTTTCTTTACCCATCACATTTAAAGCAGTAGCTAATCCATCCGCAGTCATCGAAGATGGAGCGACAACTGTCACTGACACCAAATTATGACTAATGGGAGTGCCAGTCTGAGGATTAATTAGATGTGAATACCGTACCCCCTCATCTTCATAATAATTACGATAATCACCGGATGTAGCAATAGCATTATTTCCTACACTGATAATACGTTCTATAGCTCGTTCTGTAGTTAATGGTTTTTCAATCGCTACACGCCAATTTTTACCATTCGATTTTTCACCAGATAAGCGCATCTCTCCACCTACCTCCACTAGATAATTGTGGATATTGTGTTGTTGCAAAATTTCAGCGATTCTATCCACTCCATACCCTTTAGCAATAGTGGATAAATCAACATACAAATCCGGATGAGTTTTACTCGCAGAAGACTCATTTAATATCAGTCTATTTAAACCTACACGTTCCCTAGCAGCCAATATATCTGCTGCTGTAGGTATTTTTTCTGGCCGAGCTTCAGGACCAAATCCCCATAGATTAACTAATGGCCCCACTGTAACATCAAGTAAGCCGCCACTTAACTCGCCAAGTCGCTTAGCTTCTGTCATTACAAAGAGGGTTTGTGTTGATAGAGGAAAAGCTTCTGTGTTATCCCACTGATTGAAGCGACTTAATTCTGAGTCATTAATATAGGTAGACATAAGTTGGTTAATATTGACCAGTTCATTATCTATTTTTTTTTGTAGTTCAGCCGGGGTAATAGTATCTGTTTCAATATATTTAACGTTATAAGTGGTACCCATAGTGGGGCCAGTGAGATGAACTTCACTAGTTTGTTGGCTACAAGCAATCAACAAAAGTGGGATTGCAAAGGCCAAAATAAGTGATTTGGAATAGCTAATTTTTGACATCACGATTTACTTTTATCCATAAGAAAAGGGGCATTAAGCCCCTTTAAAATTAATATAAACGAACTTTGGTTTTAACCGCCGAAGTCATCCAACATAATGTTTTCGTCTTCTACACCTAGTTCTTTAAGCATATTGATAACAGCAGCATTCATCATAGGAGGACCACACATGTAGAACTCACAATCTTCAGGCGCTGGATGATCTTTAAGGTAATTCTCTAACAATACGTTATGAATGAACCCTGTATCACCTTCCCAGTTATCTTCTGGTTGTGGATCAGATAAAGCAACATGCCAAGTAAAGTTATCATTCTCTTTTTGTAGCATGTCGAAATCTTCAACATAAAACATTTCACGAAGTGAACGTGCACCGTACCAGAATGTCATCTTACGCTTAGATTTTAATCTACGCAGCTGATCAAATATATGTGAACGCATGGGTGCCATACCAGCACCACCACCAACAAATACCATTTCAGCATCAGTATCTTTTGCAAAGAACTCACCGAAAGGACCTGAGATAGTTGCTTTATCACCAGGCTTAAGACTCCAAATATATGAAGACATTTTACCAGCAGGCAAAGACAAGTTGTTCGGCGGCGGTGAAGCAACACGCACGTTCAACATTATGATGCCTTCTTCTTCCGGATAGTTAGCCATTGAGTAAGCACGAATAGTTTCTTCATCAACTTTAGACTCAATGTTAAAGAAACCAAAACGCTCCCAATCACCACGATATTCTTCTGGTACATCGAAATCTTTATACTTCACATGATGAGGTGGAGCTTCAATTTGAATATAACCACCGGCACGGAAAGGGACACTTTCTCCATTTGGAATTTTAAGCTTAAGCTCTTTAATGAAAGTGGCTTTGTTATCGTTAGAGATAACTTCACAATCCCATTTTTTGATCCCAAAGATTTCTTCTTCTAACTCGATAGCCATATCTTGTTTAATAGCAACCTGACAAGACAAACGACAACCGTGTTTTGCTTCTTTTTTGCTGATGTGATCAAGTTCAGTTGGTAAAAGCTCTCCACCACCTTCTTTAATATCTACACGACACTGACCACAAGTTCCGCCACCACCACATGCCGAAGATACAAAGATCCCAGCATTAGCTAAAGCGCCTAATAATTTGTCGCCAGGTTGCGCTGTAATAGGATCTTGATCACCACCGTTGATGGTGATAGTTATTTCACCTTCAGGCACTAATTTAGACTTTGCAAACATGATGATAAACACTAACGCTAATACGATAGCGATGAACATGCCTACACCAAGATAAACTTCATTTAAATTCATTTATATTCTCCCAGAACGCTTAAAGCGACACGCCAGTAAATGATTGGAAACCAAGTGCCATCAATCCAGCAATCATAAATACCGATCCTAAACCTCTGATACCTTCTGGCATATCAGCATATTTCAGCTTTTCACGTACTGCAGCTAGCAAGGTAATGGCAATTGCCCAACCTAAGCCACTGCCAATTCCGTAAACGATACTTTCACTGAAGTTATATTCACGTTGTATAGCAAATGCCACACCACCAAAAATAGCACAGTTAACTGTGATTAATGGCAGAAAAACGCCAAGCGCGTTATACAATGCAGGGAAAAACTTATCTAATGTCATTTCTAGTATTTGTACTAGTGCAGCGATTACCCCGATAAAGGTTAAAAAGCTCAAAAAGCTCAAATCTGCATTCGGAAATCCCGCCCAAGCTAATGCTCCTGGCGCTAAGATATTGACAAAAATAACTTGGTTAACAGGTACAGATATACCTAAAACCACTACTACTGCCACACCTAAACCCATGGATGTTTTAACTTTCTTAGATACGGCCAAAAATGTACACATACCTAGGAATAAAGACAAAGCCATGTTTTCAATGAAAACAGACTTAATAAAAATACTTAAATAATGTTCCATGAATTACCCCTTTGGCTCTACTTGTTCAGGACGAATAGTACGTATTATCCAAATCAAGCCACCAATCAAAAAGAATGAGCTGAAAGGTAAAATCAATAAGCCATTGCCTTGATACCAACCACCATTTTGAACAAGCTCAAATATTGGGAAACCTAAAATTGTACCGAATCCAAATAACTCTTTAATAGTACCAATAATGATGAGTACTAAAGAATAACCAAGACCATTACCAATACCGTCAAGAAACGACATAAATGGCGGACTCTTCATGGCATATGCTTCTGCTCGACCCATTACAATACAGTTGGTAATGATCAAGCCAACAAATACCGATAGTTGTTTAGATATCTCGTAAGAATACGCTTTCAATATTTGGTCAACTACTATTACCAAAGAGGCAATAATGGTCATTTGAATTATGATCCTAACACTTGATGGTATCTGAGTACGGATCATAGATATAAATAAACTAGAAAAAGCCGTTACCGCCGTTAATGCTAACGACATAACTAAAGCGGTTTCTAATTTAGTGGTGATTGCAAGAGCCGAACAAACGCCCAATATTTGCAATGCGATTGGGTTATTGTCCAGAACGGGTCCAAACAATACCTTTTTCATTTCTTTAATGTCAGCCATAGTATGAACCCCTTACGATTTCCAAGTCTGATTTTTAAGGTATTGACCGTAGCCATTTTTACCTAACCAATAAGACAATGTATTTTGTACACCATTACTAGTCAATGTTGCTCCAGAAAGCGCATCAACAGCATATGGGTCAGCAGGACCGGCATTTTTCTTGACCTGAATAGCGACTTCACCATTTTCAAACAATTTTTTGCCATCCCACTTCGCTTTCCAGCTAGGGTTTTGTACTTCGCCACCTAATCCAGGGGTTTCTTTTTGTGCGTAATAAACTAATTCACGCACTGTGTTTCCGTCTGCGTCAATAGCTAATAAACCATACATTAAGTCCCAAAGACCACTACCATGAACAGGTAAGATAATACGGGTCACTTGACCTGCATCATTTCTTACTTCATAAATACTGGCGATGCTAGCACGTTGCTTAAAACCAACATTGCTACCTTCAACTTTAACTGTATATTCTGACTGTTTAGCAGCTTTATACATGTCGTAGTTTTCTGAAGGTTTCTCAACATATTCACCTGTTTCAAGATTAATAAACTTCTCTTCAACGTAATCATTGAATGTACCAGCAATATCACCGGCGGCTTTTTCAGTTAAACCTGCAGCTTCAATAATATTAGATTGTTTATCTAATGCTGCATTGTTTAGCTGTAACTCTTTCAAGCCTACCGCAGCGCCTGAAACAATAATTGAACACACCAAACATACGGCAACAACAACACCTACTGTTTTTCCTAGAGTTTCTTTCTTAGCTGACACGAGCGATCCTCCGTTTAATATTACCTTGGGCAACAAAATAATCGAACAAAGGTGCCCATAAGTTAGCAAACAAGATTGCCAACATCATTCCTTCTGGGAAGGCTGGATTGATAACACGAACCATGACACACATCACACCAATCAAAATTCCGTAAGCCCACTTACCTTGATTGGTAAAAGATGCAGAAACCGGGTCAGTTGCCATAAAGAACATACCAAAGGCAAATCCACCAGTAACCAAGTGCCAATACCAAGGCATAGCAAACATAGCATTAGTATCACTACCAACTAAGTTAAGTAATGTACTTAGTGCAACTCCGCCTAACAACACACCTAATACAATGCGCCATGAAGCAATTCTCATATAAATTAAGAATAATCCACCTAAAGCGATTGCTAGAGTTGACACTTCACCAACAGAACCTTGTAAGTTACCAAAGAAAGCATTCCACCAATCAGCATTCATACTCCAATCAGAGATATTACCGGCTGCAGCTTGGCTTAACGCCGTAGCACCAGAATAACCGTCAGCAGCTACCCAGATTGCATCACCTGAGATTTGTCCAGGGTATGCAAAATACAGGAATGCACGACCAGACAAGGCTGGGTTTAAGAAGTTACGACCAGTACCACCGAAAATTTCTTTAGCGATAACAACACCAAAGGTAATACCTAAAGCTGCTTGCCATAAAGGAATAGTAGCGGGTAACGTAAGTGCAAATAAAACAGAAGTAACAAAGAAACCTTCGTTAATTTCGTGTTTACGTACCGAGGCAAATAATACTTCCCAGAACCCGCCGACAATAAATACAGTGGCGTAAATAGGTAAGAAGAAACATGCGCCGTAAAGCATCATGCCAATCCAAGTACTATCGGCATTCAGCTGACCACCGAACATTTCGAATAAACCGGCTTGCCAGAATGCAGTCGCGGTATCAGCCCAAACAGCACCACCTAAAATGGCTTCGTGAGCTTGTGCACCAACGTTATACATACCGTAGAACATAGCTGGGAATGTTGCCATCCACACCATGATCATAATCCGTTTCAAATCGATACTATCTTTAACATGAGTTGTCGACTTAGTAACTGTTCCAGGGGTATAAAAAATAGTGGCAGCTGCTTCATACAAGGCATACCATTTTTCATACTTACCACCCGCTTCAAAATCGGGTTCAATTTTTTCTAAAAATGCTTTTAAGCCCATGATTAACCCTCTTTCTCAATCTGGTCTAGACATTCACGTAAGACTGGACCGTAGTTATATTTACCAGGGCAAACATAAGTACATAAGGCCAAATCTTCTTCGTCTAGTTCCAAGCAACCTAAGGTTTGCGCACCGTCTGTATCACCAGAAAGTAAATCTCTAAGTAATAAGGTAGGCAAAATATCTAAAGGCATAATGCGCTCATAGTTGCCGATTGGCACCATTGAACGATCTGAACCATTAGTAGTTGTTGTCATATTAAACAACTTCTTAGGACTTAAATGCCCAAGATAAGCACGGGTAATTGAATGTTGATTTACACCAGGCTTAATCCAACCGAAAAGTTCTTTTTCACGGCCTTCACGCAAGATTGATATTTGAGTATGAAAACGGCCTAAGTAACCATGTACACCGTGAGCATTGGTTCCCTGTAAGACAGAACCAGATAGCACACGCATATCGCCATCATTTGCTTCATTAGCAGTTAATTCAGCAATATCAGCACCAATCAAAGTACGGACTAAACGAGGATTTTTCGCCTCTGGTCCAGCCAAGGCTACCACTCTGCGGTTATCTAACTCACCAGTAGTAAACAAACTACCGATAGCCATTACATCTTGATATCCAAGATGCCAAACTTTTTTGTTAGCACCAGCTGAATCCAAGAAGTGAATGTGAGTTCCGACTAAACCAGCAGGATGTGGTCCAGCAAATTCATTTACTTCAACTTTAGCGGCACCTACAGCAATATCAGCACCAAGAGCCTTGCTCACAAACACTTTGCCGTCAGTTAGACAGCTAATGACTTGTAAACCGTTGACGAAATCTTCATTGCGTTCTGCGATCACAACTTGTGGATCAGCAGCCAATGGACTGGTATCCATTACACTAACAAAAATTGAATTTGGTTTAGAATCTAATTCTGGCGACTTACTGAACGGACGAGTCCGAATAGCGGTCCATAATCCAGAATTAACTAAATTCTCTTGTACTTTAGCAGCGTCCAATGATGCTAGTTCTGCACTGCTATACTTAGCAAATACTTCACTATCATCACCTTCAATTTGAATGACAACCGACTGCAAAACACGTTTTGCACCACGGTTAACTTCAACAACATTACCCGTAGCAGGAGCGGTGAACTTAACGCCAGGATTCTTTTTATCTTCAAAAAGAATTTGGCCTTTTTTCACTTTATCCCCGACTTGGATATGCATGGTTGGACGCATACCGACATATTCTTCACCCAAAATAGCCACTCTGGTGACAGAGTTTCCATTTTGAATTGTTTGTTGTGGCGATCCCTTAATAGGAAGATCTAACCCTTTCGTGATTTTTATCATACGCAATAGCACTACTCTAAATTAATACACAGCACCATTAGGCTCTTTATATTTGCTGGAGTTTTGATATTTAATAAAAAATCATCCAGTAAAAGCCTAATGGTGATGAGTATTTATGCCTGTGTTAGTTGTTAAATTATTCCGCCGTAATTCGTTACAGCTTTTATGAAAATGTCCGTAAACCCGATAAAAAGATTACATATCCGAACTCATAAAAGAGTAGAAGTATACGATAGCCCGAGCTTAGCCTCGGAATTTTAGCATTAACCGGCCCCGTTCTTCCATGCTAATTATTATTTAATCTCTATTTTTGTAAGGTTTTTGCAATTTTTAGGGTAAAAAGTCCATTAAAAAGCCAAACTTAAATTAAAGAATAAAAAAACCGCCTTATTAAGCGGTTTATTTTTTAAGCAAATTTTACTGATACAGTCAGTTAATCTTACCAGTCAGCTAACGTTTCAACATCGGCGTCATAATCCACACCTGTTATATCAAAACCAAACAATTTCAAAAACTCGTGATGATATCCAGCATAATCACTTAACTCATGGAAGTTTTCTTGGGTAACTTGATCCCATAAGGCTTTAATTTTAGCTTGAGTAGCATCATTAGTTTCTTTGCCATTCATGTAAAGACGACCATTTTCGTCCACACTAGGCTGAGCTTGATTTAGCTTTTCTGTAAATAAGTCATATATTTGCTCTATACAACCTTGATGAGTACCCTCTTCTTTCATCACTTTGTAAATAAGAGATATATATAAAGGCATAACAGGAATAGCTGAACTAGCTTGAGTAACCAAAGCCTTTAGTGAAGATACATAGGCTTGTACATTTTTACTGGCTTTAGTTTTAACAATGGCGGCAGCTGCTCGATCAAGGTCTTCTTTCGCTTTACCAATAGTCGCTTGGCCATAAATAGGCCAAGTTAATTCTTTACCCACATAAGTATAAGCAGTGGTTTTACAGTTATCGGCTAATAAGTCTGCTTGATCTAAGGCATCTAACCATAGCTCCCAATCTTCACCGCCCATGACTTTAATAGTATTTTGAATTTCTTCTTCGCTGGCTGGTTCTAAACTGATGTCATGAACTTTATCTTTATCAGTATCATAGGTTTTGGTGGTATACGCTTGGCCGACAGGTTTTAAAGTCGATTTATACACTTCACCTGTTTCAGGATCAGTTCGTCTAGGTGATGCTAAGCTATAAATAACTAAATCAACTTTGCCCATATCCGCTTTAAGAGTTTCGATCACCTGCTGTTTCATTTCTTTAGAAAAAGCATCACCATTCAAGGTTTTAGCATACAAACCCGCAGCTTTAGCTTTAGCATGAAATCCAGCGGTATTGTACCAACCAGCGGTACCAGTTTTACGCTCTGTGGGTGGTTTTTCAAAACACACGCCAAGGGTATTCGCCCCTCCACCAAAAGCAGAGACAATTCGAGAAGCTAAACCGTAACCAGTTGAACTGCCGAGCACTAAGACGTTTTTAGGGGCATTAGCTACTTCACCTTGTGCTTTTACATAATCAATTTGTTGTTGGACGCTAGCGGCACAACCTACAGGATGAGCGTTTGTACAGATAAAGCCTCGGATTTTGGGCTTAATGATCATAAAGAATTCCTATTCGAAAAATTATATACATTGTAGAGGCAGTATTCAGATAAACAACTCTGAACAGATCCTCTCTTAGTTAAAACGTTATAGCTAGTCTTGGGCTGAGCGATTTTTGTAATACTCTTCCTCAGAAACTTGATGATACTGACTGACTTTATTTTGAAAGTCAGAATACGAGTCATACACTTTTTGAAACATAGAGTCCGCAGCGGCTTGTTCTAACATAACCTCTTTAGAAGCTGTTTTTAACGCCTTCATGACATCATCAGGTAACGGGCGCATGTCTACATTATGGGTATTTATTAAAGCCTGCATAGCCGTGTTATTTCGTGCGGTATATTCATCTAATACATCTTGATTAACCGCTCGCGCAGCCACTTCAACTATGGCTTGCAAATCTTTGGGTAATGAGTCAAATGCTTGCTGATTCACGATAAATTCTAAAGTCGAACCTGGTTCATGCCAACCAGAGTAATAATAATAATCCGCAGCTTTGTATAAACCAAAAGATAAATCATTGTAAGGTCCCACCCATTCAGTGGCATCAATGGCTCCTGATTGTAATGCGGTAAATAACTCACCACCAGCTAGAGTGACCGGAATTCCACCCAATTTTTTAAACACTTCACCGCCCAAACCAGGGATGCGCATTTTTAATCCTTGGATATCCTCAATACTATTAATTTCTTTTTTAAACCATCCTGCGAGTTGTATACCTGTATTACCACCAGCAAAAGGAATTAAACCAAAAGGTTTATACACTTCACGCCATAATTCAAGACCGCCGCCATAGTGTAACCAAGCATTGGTTTCTTGTGCATTCATGCCAAATGGAATAGTGGTGAAAATTTGTGATGCGACTGCTTTTCCTTTCCAATAGTAAGCCCCAGAATGGCCCATTTGTACCGTACCTTGAGAAACAGCATCAAACACTTCTAAGCCTGGCACGAGTTCACCCGCACCATATACTTTTACAGTCAGCCTACCGCCAGACATATCTTCTACATATTTAGCAAAGGTTTCAGGCGCTCTACCTAAACCAGGAAAGTTTTTCGGCCATGAAGTGACCATTTTCCATTTATAGTTTTTTTGTGCTTGCACTTCAGTCGCAGCATCAGTACTAACTTGTTCTTTCCCACAGGCGAGTAGAAAAACAGAACACAATAAACACATGACTAGTTTGATAAAACGCTCTTGCGACGCTACTAGCGACAGATTAAACATAAATTTTTATCCATATAAGTTTTCAGGTAACCAAGTGATTAAATTAGGCCATATCGCCATGGCGATTAACAGCACAATTTGAATTACAATAAAGGGGATTACCCCCTTATAGATCTCTGTCGTTTTTACTGATTCAGGTGCCACGCCACGTAAATAAAACAAGGCAAATCCAAAAGGCGGAGTCAAAAATGAAGTTTGTAAATTGACAGCTATCATAATACCCAACCAAATCGGGTCTATTCCCATGGCTAATAATACCGGAGCAACCAAAGGTACCACAACAAAGGTAATCTCAATAAAATCTAAAATAAATCCTAAAACAAAAATCACCACCATTACCAACAACACAGCAGTAAAGACTCCACCTGGCAGGTTACTAAATAATTGCTCAATTAATTCTTCGCCACCATAGCCACGAAAAACCAATGAAAAAATAGAAGCACCGATTAAAATCAAAAACACCAAAGAAGTTACTTTGGTAGTACTCAACATCACTTCTTTTAACTGACTCAAACTCAATTTTTTTTGTAATAAAGCTAAAACTAAGGCCCCCGTTGCTCCCACACCTGCTGCTTCTGTAGGTGTCGCAAAGCCGCCTAAAATAGCACCTAACACTAAGAAAATTAAAATAAGTGGAGGTAACAATGCATTTAATAACTGTTTAACGGAAACATTCACTGCCTGGGGTGCCACAGAAGGAACTTTTTGTGGTTGTAGCCAAGTAACGAAGACCACATACAATAAATATAGCGAAACCAAAATCATACCGGGCACAATCGCCCCTACAAATAAATCGCCAACTGAAACGGATTCTGGTGAAAAGATTCCCATATTCAGTTGCGCTTTCTGATAGGCGCTTGATAACACATCGCCAAGTAAAACCAAAGCTATAGACGGAGGAATAATCTGGCCTAACGTACCGGTAGCACAAATACTGCCAGTTGCAAAACTGGGCGAGTAACCTTGTTTCAGCATGGTAGGCAATGACAGCAAGCCCATAGTGACAACCGTCGCCCCTACTATTCCAGTACTGGCCGCTAACAGTGCTCCAACGAGAATCACCGATATAGCTAGTCCACCACGATACTGACCAAATAATTGGGTCATGGCGTTTAATAAGTTTCCCGCCACTTTTGACTTCTCTAGCACTATGCCCATAAACACAAAAAGTGGCACCGCAATTAGCGTTTGATTGGTGACAATGCCATATAATCGACTAGGTAAGGCATGTAAATAGGCAGTTTCAAATCCCCCAGTCATGACTCCAAAACCTGCAAAAATTAATGCTGTACCAGCCAAAGAATAAGCAACTGGATAACCCAGCAATAAAACAGCACACACCACTACAAACATAAGGAGCGAGATATATTCCATTAGATGCCCCCCAACTTAATTGATTGGCTGTCAGTAGGCGGTGAGTTTTGAATTAATAGAATATTGCGTATTAACTCTGCTAGGCCTTGCAAATTCATAATCACAGCAAATAAAAGGAGCAAAGTTTTAAGCACAAAAACCAAAGGTAAGCCACCTGATTGTGGCGAAGATTCAAATAATTGCCAAGATGTCATCACATAATCAAAACTCAACACTAAGATAAAAGTATTGACGGGGATCAGCAGTAACAAAGTACCGAGAGTATCTACCCAAGCTTTTTGTTTGCGGCTCATTTGCCGGTAAAAGATATCGACTCGTACGTGTTCATTAACTTTTAAGGTATGCGCCGCTCCCAATAAAAACACAGTAGCATGCAAGTACATAACTGACTCTTGCATAGCAATCCAACCTAAATTAAAGCCATACCTGAGCACCACTATTAAAAAAGTGATGAACACCATAAATAGAGTGAACCAGCTGACTAGTTTGCATAAAGAGAGATGAATAGAATCGATAGTGTTCTGTAAACGAAGTGTTGTTTGTAAAAACATTGAGGGTTCTTATTTTAATCAGTTGCTGGAAGTTGTTGGCCAGCTAGACGAGTAATGTTATTAATATGTGATTTTTAACAAAATTAACAAAAAAAGGGAAGAAAGTGCCGGTTATAAGTAATTAGCTTTAGCCTTTTTAAGGCTAAAGCTCGGACATTCTAAGTTGAAACGTTTATTGTTTTGAACCACCCAAACAATTAGGTGATTTAGGAAATTCGCCAAATAATTTGTGCCATTCTGTTTCTGTATAAGTGTGTAAAGCTAAAGCATGAATATCATTCTGTAATTCATCTTTTAGTACAGCATTCACTGCTCTATGTCTGTTAATTAGTCTTTCGCCTGAAAATTTGGGAGTGACAATCACAACTTTAAAATGGCTTTCTGAGCCTGCTGGTACATTGTGATTAGCACTTTCGTTAATCACTTCAAGGTGTTCGGGTTTAAAATGGGATAAAAGTTTATTTTCTATATTGTTTTGAATGTTCATTAGTGTTCCTCTTCAGTACCTAGTAAGCAAATAATGCTCTTAAGAAATATTGTTGTTATTGTTTTATTTCAATTTTAACTTTAGCTATAAAAAGTATCATACGTAACTAGACCCTTAACTAATTTTAAAAGTAATTAGATAACTTATTGAGTGCTAGCGATATATTTTTTCTAGTAGCTTTAATAATTTATATACCAAAAAGTATTAAATGGCTGCATTTTTCTTTATATATCTGAAAGTTAGATTAATTCGAGGCGCTAACTGCTTTTTTGTTTTTGCCACACAATGTTGCCAGTGCGCTTGTGTTTCTCCGCTCATAACTAACAAACTTCCAGATAACAAAGGAAGCCTTAATTTATTGGGTAAACAGTTGTGATAAAAATCTAAATTACGAGTTTCACCAAAACTTAATGATGCAATAACAGGGTCACGCCCTAACTCTTCTTCATCATCGGCATGCCGTCCAACGCCGTCTTGACCATCACGATATAAGTTAGCTAAAACAGAATTAAAATAAGTCTGTGTAACTTGTTCACAACTTTCTTTTAAGCTTAATAATTGTTTAGTCCAACTCTGAGGCTGCATGGTCATACCAGAGTACTGATAAGCAGCTTCCGTATCTCCGTACCATGCTTGTAATCTAGGCACATCAAAGGTTTTGCCGTAAACAGTGATTTGTTCTTTTCTCCATGCTAATGACTGCTGTAAAATACACATTAATTCAGTCGCCCGTTGCCCATCTACAAAATTGGGGTAATAGACAACATCTGCATCAGGCATGTTCAGACGTACAGGCGTGTTATCATAAGCGTTATCAAATAAAGATTGTTGCATGACTCAAAATAGTAAATGGCACAAACCAGGAATTTATGAACACTAGTTTAACCTTATTAAATCGCAATTTGCAGTTACATAGATATCCGCAAAATTTACAACACCCTAGCTGGCAAGCTTGGGATGCTGCAGACGAATATATTATTGAACATGTGGAGCAACATATTGAAAATATTAATCAATGCTCCATACATATTTATAATGATGATTTTGGCACATTAGCTTGCTGGTTTGCAGATGCTAAACCTAGTTGGATCAGTGACTCTTATGTCAGTCTTCAGGCCTGTAAACAGAATCTGGCAGCAAATAATTTAAGCATTCAAGACCATCACTTTTACGATTCCGTCACTGAAGTGAAGAAAAATGCGGATGTCATTCTAATTAAGATCCCAAAAACCATAGCTTTGTTAGAACAGCAATTAATTGATATGCAGAAATTTGTGACGGCTAACACACAAGTTATAGCAGGCGGTAAAGCGAATTTAATTCAAAAGTCGACCCAAGCTTTGTTTGACAAGTACTTGGGGCCATGTAAAACATCTTTGGCTAAAAAGAAGTCTAGATTAATTTTCTGTCAACCGATGGGGGATAAGTCTGATAATAGCCCATACCCAACTGTTTGGCACACGGAAAACCCTCGGTTTGAGATCAGTAATTTAGCCAATGTTTTTGCCAGGCAACAGCTCGATATTGGCGCTAGATTTATGCTACAGCACTTCAGTAAACTGCCCTCTTTTGATAATAAGAATATTGTAGATTTGGGATGTGGTAATGGTGTGTTGGGGCTGCATATTCTTGAAAAAAGCCAAAGCGCTAAAGTAATATTTACCGATGAATCTTATATGGCTATTGCTTCGTCTAAACTCAATGTAGAAAATAATCATCCACAGCTTTTGGATAACTGTAAGTTTATCGTGAATAATTGTTTAGATGATTTTGCTGAAAAATCGACAGTCAAAACAATAGATTTAGTTCTGTGTAATCCGCCTTTCCATCAACAAAACACTATTACCGATCATATCGCTTGGCAAATGTTCAAAGACTCAAAAGACTTATTAACAAAAGGGGGACAGATTTTTGTTATTGGTAATCGACATTTGGACTACCCTGCAAAGTTAAAAAGATTATTTTCGAAGGTTACAATAGTTGCAACAGACAGAAAATTCAGTATTTTATCTGCAACAAAATAAAAAGGTTTATTCATGCTAAAAAATCCCATTCTCGCAACTTTTATTGCCATTACTTTATTGTTCAGCAATATACTTAACGCCAAACCAAAAGACGACGGCTCACAGATCCAAGCTGATAATTATTACCCTAGAGTAAAATTGGTGACCACTATGGGCGACATTATTGTTGAACTCGATCGCAACAAAGCACCAATAACAGTGAATAACTTCTTACGTTACGTAGATAAACGCAGTTACGAAGACACAATATTTCATCGAATTGTGCCAGAATTTGTCATTCAAGGCGGCGGCTATGACACTGACTTTATCGAAAAACCCTCTTTTGCCCCCATATTTAATGAGTCAGGTAACGGCCTAAAAAACAAAATGTACAATATCACTATGGCGCGCAAGAATGATCCCCATTCTGCCACTCGTCAGTTTTTCTTTAATATGAACAACAATGACAGTTTAGATCCTGGTCGAGACTGGGGTTATACAGTGTTTGGTTCGGTACAAGAAGGCTACGAAGTGCTAGATAAAATGGCTGAAGTCAAAACAGACTTTGATCCTAAGTACGGTTGGTCAGATGTGCCTGTAGAAAAAATCATCCTGAAAAAAGTTATAATATTACCGCCTCTCTAGCCCTAGAGGTTTCTGAAGACCAATTCCAATAAATAAATGCTCCCTCTTCAAGAATTTAATGGAATTGGTCAAATCTTTATATATGAACAACAAAGTTTAGAATTTTTCTAACCAACTCTTGTTGTACTTCTTGCCGGTCAACGCCTTCTCTATCAGCACATAGAGATACGCCCATTGCTTTATGCTGATGTTCACATTTATCCAAGTAAACAAAATGTCCCGCGCCGCTGCCAACTTCAATCAATTCAGCCTTAGGGATATTTTCACTGTAGTATTTGGCATGATGTTCAAAAATTAGAAAATCATTATTTACCGATCCCGCGATTAACACTGGAACATTTATCTTGTTTAATGCACTTTTTGTCACCGCAGGTCCTAGTGCAGGGTCGAGGGCAATAACAGCTCTAATTCTTGGATCCGTGACCTTAGTCACATCAATGTTAGTAGTCGGTTTATTATTTTTAGCACTTCCATACCTACAGCCTATATCTTTGGCAATAAATTTAGCACAGTAATTTTGCATCCCGATAAAGTTTAAATCAGCGCCCACTAAGCTCAATGCAGTATACCCCCCTGAAGAATGACCAATAGCAATAATATTTTCATCATCCACCAGAGCATCGCTTAAATTATTAAGCAATAACGTGTCAAGTACAAAGCTCACGTCTTGTGCTCTTAACCAAGGCTTTGACACACTAGAGTGTTCAATGGTCTCAGTACCATAGACCCAAGACTCTTGGTAATGCGCAACGCCTGCAACTAACCAGCCCTGTGAAGCCAAGCTATATCCTAACCAGTTCATTTCTCTAGGTGAACCAAAAGCACCATGAGATAAGACAGCAACAGGCATTTTTTGATTAGAAGAATCTGTTGCGATACACAGTTTTTCATCGCAATTACCTGAGGACTGATACCAAAATCTGACTTTTACTGGGCGCTCTCTGTCTGCATCAAAAAAATCTAGCTCTGTTGAAACTGTTTTAGCTAGACTTGAAGTACAGCCAAGGAATAATAAAAAACACATTTTTTGCAACATAAGAACCTTCTATTTCAATTTAGTATAGTAATATTATCCACTATCAATTTTTCTTTAGCTGTGCAGAAAGTGCTGCCAAGCACTTATTTTTATAAAATTTCTTCTACTGGGAAATAAAGTTCAGTTTTAAGATGTTCTGGAGGAGTATTCTGAGGGCTATTTAAATAACGTTGATACACTTTGCGCACCGTGAGTTTAATCTTTTTTTCACTGGCCCAAATACTGTGTAATTTAGAAATAAACTGCCACATACCTTGATATGGGCCAACATATTCAGTGTAAATATAATTCCCTTTGGGCCACACTAATTGTGTTAATTGAGTTTGCTCATCAAGCCCAGAAAGAAAACCACAAAAGAAGTCACTACTCTGACTGTCATTTACCCATGGGTTATTTAGTGAAACCCCCACAGGTCTAGATAATAAATAATCTTTCTGCTCACTTAAATCAGTTAAATAATTGAAATTTTCGGTGGCTATATTCGCAAAGCTCTGTTTTTCGAATGCCTTACAATAACACCCATATAAAATTCGCTCGGGCAATGAAAGCCAACGTGTTTCTATATATTCATCTATGTCTTTATTCGATTTTTTATATAAAATAAGAGCACTATCTAATTGCTGCTGACTACTCTGACTAGGCGCTATCCCAAAGGTCTTTTTGAATACTCTAGAAAAAGAAGAATGGGATTCATAACCCACCTCCAAAGCCACATCAATGACAGATCTATTCCCTTGCTTCAAAAGTGATAATGCCGTCTCCATTTTTCTGCGTTGAATATACTCAGCTATTTCAAACCCAGTTTGTGCAGCAAAAATACGGTGTAAGTGATATTTTGACAGGCCAACCAGATTGGCTAGTTGATCGACCGAAATTGCAGTAGCCATGTTATCAAAAACGTATTGATTGATTTGATTAATGGCATCTAGTTTTTGATGCATAGCCATTTATACTTTATCCCATAGAAACACTAGCTGTTTCGCTAGACTGTAACTCATTGATTGTGAATCAAATAGGGTCAGAGCCGTTTTATTTTAACTCTTTCCCTCTTTTGGCTTTCGCCAACCCACTCTACGCCCCCTTTTACCTTCAACCAAACGCTTACCTGTCACAGCCTCGACATCTGCAATAAAATGTTCATTGCCTAATGCCAATCCCTTATTCGTAGCCTGCCTGATATCATCTAACAGTTTACCTTCAACATGATACTTAAAAAGGTCAAGATAACTTTCCTGTCTTTTCACCTTGCTTGATCCTAAAGCCAAATATAATGGATGGGCCGACAACAAATCACTCTTTTTACCCAAAGCATTACATTGATAACTCGACCAGGTATAGTCTGCTGGGTCTGCTACCATACCGGCCCTAACGGGGTTAAGTTCAATATAGCGATAGACTTGTAAAAGATAGGTTTCTTCTTGCACTAAGCAAGACCTATAGCGGCCTTCCCACAATGTACCTGAGCGAAGATAGGTTTTATTGAAATACATCACATACATACGCCCCAATGACTGCATCATTTGAGAAATACCTGTTGCTGTCATTGGGGTGCATAATAAATGCACATGATTCGTCATTAGCACCCAGGCATGAATGTTCACTTCATACTTTTTCGCATATTCCTTCAACCATGTGACATAAGCCTTCATATCTTCTTCACTGGTAAAAGTAACCTGACGATTGTTACCTCGTTGAATAATATGCTCTGGCACACCTGCCGCTGAAGCCCTAGGTTTTCTTGGCATAAATGCCTCCTAAAACAAAAAAAGTCTATACCTCAACAATATAGACCATTTAATTCGGCTCTGACCCCTTTTATTCTTTACCTCAACAATATAGACCATTTAATTCGGCTCTGACCCCTTTTATTCTTTTACTAAATCAACGTCTTTGACCCTGACGATTCATGCTTTACCTCCCGGTAGAAAACCGGGCTGGCGTAAAAGTTAATTTCATTTAACGTTGTTCTGAACCCTTTTATTTTCAAATTCATACAATAATTGATCATATGAAGCTATTTCACTGTGAGAAGAAGGTGACAACAAAGATAACTCATCTATTTTATTGCGAATTAAATAGTAATCTTGTTCATTTCTAATTTTTCCTCTAGATAGAATTTTACTAATTCGGTTGTTTCTTTTTAGTATAAAAGCCTCATCAATATTTTCACACACACTCAGAAAAATACGACATGCTTCAGTACTTTCTTCATTATTAATTTGAATAAGCATCAAATAAGCATCCATTAGACCCTGCTCTAAACCAGTTGCCAATGCTGATTTTTTAATTTTTGTTTTTGGGTCTGACAACCAACTATCCATCTGACGTAACGAAACAGTCCAAGAACCAATCAATCGCTTCACTTGAGGATCAGAGGTGTCGTTTAATTTACTAATTAATGATTCGTAAATGCTTCTATTAATATCATATTTCGTACGTTTCATATTCTTAAAGTCCATAATTACCACCAAATCTTAATCTATAAGGCGAATTATCCGGAAGAGCGCCAAACTCGGCAATAGCATCAGAAAAATAAAAAGGTCTATTAGGGTTAAAGTCAGCAATTCCATTAATTTTATTTCTAGCACTACCACCAATACTAAGCGCACCACCTAGATAATCAATCAGCTGCTGCTCCCTTCCTCGAATAGCACCGTAATTAATTGACTGCCCTGCCAAATGCATAGAGCCAAAGCCCTTTGTAGTAAGCATCTTATGCCTTGGGGAGTTAAGTGTATTGTTAAGAATTTGAGCTGCAGTTTGATAACCTCCTGAATCAAATAGGGTCAGAGCCGTTTTATTCAACACATTCCAGAACTATTTAATTCGGCTCTGCCCCCTTTTATTTGCAGAACTATTTAATTCGGCTCTGACCCCTTTTATTTGGGATCCCTCAGTCTCTGACCCTATCGATTCTTATTTATTCTTTCAAGTAAGGAATTTCTTCTATGGTTCTAAACCCACTATCTAAATCAGCAGCGATTGAAAATTTGTAACCACTTTCTCCTTGCTTAATAAGTGGACACTCAGGACTAAGGGTACTATCCCATTTAGATGTCTGAGGAATATTTTCCCAGAATTTATTTAGTTGGCTATAGTCTAATTCAATTTTCGCTAATATACCCAAGTCAAGCATAGCGGATTCAAATTTTTGTTTATCTTTAAATCTTAAAACCTTATGACTCTCCGTATTAACAATAAAAAATTCAGAGAGGTTTAAAACGCCGAGTGCTGTAAGTGGAGTAGGTATATCAAGATCTTCTTTATTCTTATAGCAGTTTCTATAATCTAAAGGGAGCTTTATACCAACAATAAAATCTGATGTACTGTCAATATCTATCACTACAGGCGCAACAATTACTTCTCCTTCTCTTTCAATACTATTAAAATACGAAGAATAATCAATATATATGTAACCATTTGGCAGCTGGGGCGAAAGTATCAAATAAGTAATCATAGGAATGGTAGCTAATAAAATCAGCCATTTTTTATAGTTGCTATTAGTCATAAATAGTCAATATTAAAAACTAGAAATATCATATGGAGTGCCTGCGCCATGCTCGTATATTGCCTGTTGGTTTAAGTAG
Organism: Paraglaciecola sp. L3A3; assembly: GCF_009796765.1. Taxonomy (NCBI): domain Bacteria; kingdom Pseudomonadati; phylum Pseudomonadota; class Gammaproteobacteria; order Alteromonadales; family Alteromonadaceae; genus Paraglaciecola; species Paraglaciecola sp. L3A3. Next base: position 376,216 of record NZ_CP047023.1, on the reverse strand, counting down.
TTTCTAATCGTTAAATTTATAAAACCTGAAGTTTTAAAATCAAAGTCATAAGTACTCCGAGTCATTCTGCCATTTATAACCTTCTCACTACCAAAAACTTTAGTTGCGTCCCCATAGGGGCTCCAATGGTCTCCCGCAGCTGTTATTAATGAAAGCCCAGAAACTTTACTGAATATGTTATTATTTGTATACATGTCATTATCGACAATAACTCCTCTCCCCCCACCAAAGCGCCATAACCATACAGCTTGCGCATATGTTATCTTTTCCCCTTTGCCAAATCTAAACTTACCTTTTTTATATTTACGCAGCATATTTCGAGTTTGCCTACGTACATTTCGATTTAACCTACTTATCTTTTGTTTGAAAGCAATGTCTACAGAACCTGTTCTGGGGTTAAATTTCGTTACTGCCCCATAATCATATGAAACATAATCAGTAGGGAAGTCTGATGTCACCTCCCCTCGGTCTAATTTATTGTAATAATCAGCTAAGGCATTCATTACATCCATCTCATGCCTAATTTGCTCTCGTCTAGAGCCTGTAACAGTTATACACCCCTCACTTGCATTACATACTGGAGGGTTTTCACTATTCTCTTCACTCTCATACCCAGTAGGGTCGACATAACTCAAAGGATTATTCAGCACATAACTATAGCGGTTATAACTTTGGGTATTGCTAGGGGCTTGGATTAAAATATCAGCACTTAAGAATCGGCCTGCTGTGGGGTCGTATACCCGGCCATTCATATGAATTAGCCCACTGTCGTCTAGCATCTCGTGGCCAGTAAAGCCGCGGGTGCTGGTCAGGCCGTTTAGGCTAACGCTATTGGTACTCCAATCACTGGCTCGGCGTTCACCCCAGGTATTAAAGCTTAAACGCTCTTCAATTAAGCCTGATTCATTGGTGATGACAGAGGTGGAGCCTAAATGGTCTTGCAGTAAATAACGGCGCTTGGTATTGCCCATGTAGCCATAAGAGACGGTTTCTTGGAGTAAATACACCCCATCTACATAGCTGTTATGAATGACTTTGGGGCCTTTGACAATTTCTTCATACATGCCACCCATTAAGTAATAGGTTTTAGTGCCATCTGCATCGACTTTTTTATAGCACTTATGGTCAGCGCCGTAATAAAACAGTTGGCCATCAATATTGCTGGGTTTGTTAAAGATGTTGTAACTAATCTGGCTATTGCCTTTTTGGGTCACATTGCCATATTCATCGTATTTGTAGGTTTGGCCATTGGCTTGAGTGACACCATGCACACTGGCACCGTTGGTTTGATTGTAATAAAAGGTGCCGCCTTTATCTGAACGATAGTTAAGGTTACCTAAATCATCGTAGCGATAATTGGCACTGTTGATTAACTGCTGGCTTGCATTGGTATTTTTGCGGTAAACATGACTGGATTTAACCCGGTTAAGGGTGTCGTATGTAAATCTTTCTTTTAAGTCAAACCCGCCGCTTAAGACACTTTGGGTCTCTTCTCGTGTTGTTAACGCACCTGAGGTATTAAACAAATAACGAGCCGATTGTAATTCGCTGTTAAGGTTGCCGTTTTGATATTTGCCTGCAGTTTTTTGTATATAGTAACCATTGCCAGAGGTGTGGGTGGTGCTTACCACTTGATTACCAAACAACATGCCATGACTCATATTATGCTGGCTATCCACCGTCTGCTTGCCTGCCTGCCAAATACGTGCAGGCCCATTACTCCACCAAGGTGCGCCATTTTGAGTATTGACTTCTCTGGCACGTAATAAGAAATCAAATAGAAGAAATCAAATAGGGTCAGAGCCGTTTTATTCAACACATTCCAGAACTATTTAATTCGGCTCTGACCCCTTTTATTATGGGTCTCTTCTCGTGTTGTTAACGCACCTGAGGTATTAAACAAATAACGAGCCGATTGTAATTCGCTGTTAAGGTTGCCGTTTTGATATTTGCCTGCAGTTTTTTGTATATAGTAACCATTGCCAGAGGTGTGGGTGGTGCTTACCACTTGATTACCAAACAACATGCCATGACTCATATTATGCTGGCTATCCACCGTCTGCTTGCCTGCCTGCCAAATACGTGCAGGCCCATTACTCCACCAAGGTGCGCCATTTTGAGTATTGACTTCTCTGGCACGTAATAAGAAATCAAATAGAAGAAATCAAATAGGGTCAGAGCCGTTTTATTCAACACATTCCAGAACTATTTAATTCGGCTCTGACCCCTTTTATTACGGCTCTGCCCCCTTTTATTCTTTGCCTTTTATTTTCCTTAACTCGGCAATATTTCTAAATCCACTTTCAATATCTGCCATTATCGATAGTGAATATTCATGTTCTCCTTCCTTCGGCTCTGGACAGTCTTGTCCAGCAAAATCATCCCATTTTGCTGTTTGCGGAATTCGCTCCCAAAAAATATCAAATGCCGAGTAGTCGAGGAAAATATCTTCTAGTATGCCCTCCTCTGATAGTGCCAGCTCAAATTGACTTTTATTCTTAAACCTTAACACCCTTCCAGAGTCACTAAATATTATAAAAAACTCAGGGAGATATAAAACTTCAACATCTCCATGATAACTTTCCCTTGAGCTATCGGTAAAACACTTTCTATAATCAATTGGGAGCTTTAGGCCTACGATAAACCCGTTTGCATCATCAATATCCAATACCATAGGCGCAATAACCGTATTGTCATTAAGCTCAATTCTATTCACATAAGACGAATAATCTAAGTAAGAATAACCTCTGGGCAATCCACTAAAAAAATAGAAACACATTCCTGTTACTATAATCACAAGAAATAAAAAATACTTATTTCCAAATTTAGTAATCATATTTGAAGCCTATATCAAATGGCATTCCCGCCCCATGTTCATAAATAGCAGCTTGATTAAGCGGATTTCTAAATAAAAGATTAACGGGACCAGAGGATTTAAAATCAAAGTCGTAGGTACTTGTACCAACAAGCCTACCATTCGAAAAATTCTCACTCCCGAAAACTTTAGTTGCATCTCCGTAAGGATGCCAATAAACGTCCACAGCCGTTACTAGAGAAACTAACCCTGTCTTAGTATATATATTGTTATTTGAATAGTTGTTACCATCTAGAACCACTCCTCTACCCCCACCATAGCGCCATAACCATACAGCTTGCGCGTAGGTCATTTTTTCACCTTTACCAAATCTAAACTTACCCTTTTTATATTTACCCAGTATATTTCGAGTTTGTTTACCTACTTTTCGATTAAGTGTTGTCATATTTTCGCGAAATACCAAGTCTACCCCACCAGTTCTAGGGTTAAACTTAGTTACACCACCATAATCATATTGAATAAAATCCATCGGACTGCCTGAAGTGCTTTCTCCACGATCCATCCTATTATAATAATCAGCTAATGCGTTTTGTACATCCAATTCATGTCTAATTTGCTCTTGCCTTGAGCCAGTAACTACAATGCACCCTTCACTTGCACCACAAACGGGTTCATTCGTTTCAGCCGTATACCCACTAGGATCTACAAAACTCAACGGATTATTCAGCACATAACTATAGCGATTATAGCTTTGAGTATTGGTAGGCGCTTGAATGTAAATATCCGCACTTAAGAATCTTCCTGCTACAGGGTCGTAGACCCGACCATTCATATGAATAAGGCCACTTTCATCTAACATTTCATGGCCTGTGTAGCCTCGGGTGGTGCTAAGAGTGAGGTTACTAAGTTAAGATAACTGTCCCTGTGATCATAGAAAATCTTCGCTCGATTATTAAAAAATTAACAAGCCACGAGCATGAAATGTATATCAAATTAATAACCGAACTTAATAATAAACAGCATGGCAAATAAGCAAATAAGCAAATAACTTAGGGTATCAACTAGTGCACAACAGCAAGTAAAAGATGACATTATTGATCACGGTAGAGCTAGTGATTTTTCCAACTCGGATGTCCACTATGCAGTTAAAGTAGCCTATTTAGAGTCGTCATCTAATTGCGCGATATTACAAAAACATCATGACTAGGCACAATAAAAGCAGCAAAACATGAGGATAAGCCACAGTGGGTTTGAGTGATTGTTTAACATATTCCATGATTAACCCTACGGCACCTTTACGAGAGTTTTCCCATTCTGAGTTAAATTGCATACCTAGTATTGGCTGGCTACTGTTATCTGCGCCTTGCAACTGACTGACTGCCTCTTCAACCAACAATAACCTATCCCCTGTTCTAGCCTGAAAGGTTTTCCAAATGCCGTCTTGCAACCAAATAACAGCACATACAAATAGTGGCCACCATGCCAATTCCACCACAAACAGCAAATAACAGGTCACTAGAATATTGAACAACTTTATTAACAGTGAGAATTTCTCGTACTGATCAAACTGATTTTGTAGTGTTATCCATTCTTGTTGCAAAGTACTGAGTTGTCCGTCTGCCATGATGTTCCTTTTAATTTAGCATTAAGTAAGTTGTAAACGTCGCACTAAAAGACGTCAAAATTAAGACTGATGTAACAATTAAGCTCTATTGTGTTCAAAAGCGATGACCTGATCAATGCTGTCACACTCTAAGGCTAACATGACTAACCTATCTATTCCCATGGCCACCCCCGCACATTGTGGTAAACCATATTCAAGAGCGGCAATTAAGTTGTGGTCAATTGGCATAGCTGATAAACCATGCTGTTGTCGCTTTTGATTATCGGCTTCAAATCTAGCCAGTTGCTCTTGAGCATTGTCTAACTCATGAAAGCCATTAGCCAGTTCCATACCTTTAAAATACAATTCAAAGCGCTCTGCCACATTAGCATTTAACGGATTTATTTTCGCCAGCGCGGCTTGGGATGCGGGAAAGTCATAGACAAAACAAGGTCGTGTTTGACCTATTTTAGGTTCAACCTTTTGACTAAATAACAACACTAGCAAGGTATCTTTATCTTCTTCATTAGCAGCTAAGTCAGCATACCCATGTTCACTGGCCAATGCTTTTAGCTCAGTCAAACTGGCGTTAATTGGGTCGCAACTAAGGTGTTGCATAAATGCTTGCTGGTATGTGAGTCTCTCGGCACTTCTACAACCTAAAATAAGCTGCATCAGTTCATCCATCTCAGTCATCAGTTGTTGATGGTCAAAACTAGGTCTATACCACTCTAACATAGTAAATTCTGGATTATGAAAACGCCCAGCCTCTTCATTGCGAAACGACTTACATATTTGATAAATCGGCCCACTACCCGCAGCTAACAAACGCTTCATCGCAAACTCAGGAGAGGTTTGTAGATACAATCTCTGTGTATCAACCGCAAAGGGGCTTTGAAACTCTGTACTAAAAGAATGCAAATGCTGGTCGGTAACAGCGCTATGGCTAAGCGCGGGAGTATCCACTTCTAACACGCCTTTATCGGCAAAAAATTGTCTAATCTTTTGGATAAGGACAGCCCGTTGTTTAAGCACTGCTATGCTGGCACTAGGCTGCCAATGAGTCTTTGTCATAATAAAACCCATAAAAAAGCCCACCTAAAGGTGAGCTTTAACAATTTAAAGGTATTAAGCACTTATTTTTGTGCTCGACCTACATATTCACCATTACGAGTATCAACACGAACCACTTCACCTGTTTGTACAAATAAAGGGACTCGAACAACCGCACCTGTAGATAATGTTGCAGGTTTGCCACCCGTCCCTGCGGTATCGCCTTTTAAGCCAGGATCAGTTTCAGTAATTTCTAGTTCTACGAAATTAGCAGGTTGAACAACAATAGGTGAACCATTCCACAAGGTAATAGTACATACGTCATTTTCAACTAACCATTTTACACTGTCGCCTACCGCTTTATCATCGGCAGCTATTTGCTCGAATGTGTCGTTGTTCATGAAATGCCAAAATTCGCCATCTGTGTACAAATACGCTAACTCCGTATCCAATACGTCCGCACCTTCTACTGATTCACCAGATTTAAACGTTTTTTCTAATACTTTTCCTGATATAAGCTTGCGAATTTTAACTCGGCTAAAGGCTTGGCCTTTACCTGGTTTAACAAATTCATTTTCAAGAATGTTGCAAGGTTCGCCGTCGAGCATTATCTTTAGGCCCGATTTAAACTCATTTGTGCTGTAATTAGCCATGTGTCCTCGTAAATATAACTATGCTGAGAGAGTAATTGTCGCAAATAATACCTAAAAAACGTCTGACTGTAGAGACTTACTGGCAAAAAGAACTGACAACTAGTTTTTCTGATCCCGAATCTTTACTCAAATACCTCGAATTACCTGCTGAGGACTATGCTGAAGATATTAAAGCTCGTAAGTTGTTCCCTATGCGTGTGCCTAGAGAATTCGCGGCTCGTATGGTCAAAGGCGATCCTAAAGACCCGCTTTTTTTACAAGTTTTCACTCAGCAAAAAGAATTTTATTCTGTAAAAGGTTACAGCAAAGATCCTTTACAAGAACAAGACAATCAACAGCCCGGTATCTTACATAAATACCAAAACCGCTTATTGTTGTTAGTTAGAGGGGGATGTGCGGTCAATTGTCGTTATTGTTTTCGTCGTCATTTTCCTTATAGCGACAATCACCTAAATAAACAACAATGGCAAACTGCAATCAATTACATTGCTGAAAACCCACAAATAGACGAAGTGATCTACTCTGGTGGAGATCCACTGATGGCTAAAGATGATTTTTTAGCTTGGTTAACGGCGCAAATAGAAAATATTGCCCACGTTAAGCGTTTGCGTATCCATACTAGACTTCCTGTGGTCATCCCAGCGAGGATAACAGACGAACTGATGACATGGTTTAGCAAATCGAGATTGAAGCCTGTGATGGTGTTGCATATCAATCATGCCAACGAAATTGATGAAAAAGTCGCAAGTGCAGTGAAAAAATTAAAAGATGCAGGTGTAACTATGCTCAATCAAGCTGTGCTGTTAAAAGGCATTAATGATACAGCTGAACAACAAATTACTTTAAATGAGAGGTTATTTGAAATAGGCATCATGCCATATTATTTACATGTGTTAGATAAGGTGGAAGGGGCTGAACATTTTGATGTGCCAGAACCACAAGCTCTAGACTTAATGGCTGATTTGATAAAGCGTCAGCCAGGTTATCTGGTACCTAAACTCGTACGAGAAATCGGTGGTCAACCAGGCAAGACCCCGCTTGATTTAAAACTTCACCCTTAAAATTTACATAAAGTATTTGTTCAAACAAATGATAAAGCGCCTACCAAGCTACCTGTTACCTAAACTCGTACGAGAAATAGGCGTTAGATAACCCGGCAAGACGCCACTTGATTTACATCTTCATCCATAGGGCCTGCCCTATATAAAATTACGCAAAAGTATCTACATGAGATCCAATTGCGGGATTAGCTGATGAAGTTTTTGGCACGTCAGCGGCAGATTCCAGCAGCTGAAGCGTCGCTTTTCCCTCTGTTTCTTGCTGTGACTTAGCAAGTTGCAGAGATTTTATTTCAAGCGTCGCACCGGATGAAGCAGAGTGACTAGCACCTTGAATATCCATACCATATTCCCTATTGCTTGTAGCAAAGTACAAAAGCAGGCAGAATTGCCAGCTTCGCACATATTATCGACCTAACAGACAGAAACTTTAGCAATGCAAACAATTATTCAAAAGCTCGGTGAAAACGTTCAACTGATTTATCGTAAATCAATCGACGCAGACCACATCATTTCTCAATTACAAACTAGTGGCAAAGGCAAATTTACAGCTGTATTTCCTGCAGAAGCGGGATTCGAAGCCAATAGTCGTTTTTTTAAACCCTATGTAGAAGAATTAGCCAAAACAGTTGTTGAGTTAGCAGAAAAACCAGAATCAGAAGTAAAAGCTGAATTGCCTGACTTAGTGACAAAAATAGAATTGTTATTAAAAACCTTAGCTCACTTTCAAAAAAGCGTTCGCTAAGCAATCAGTATAATCGATTAACAAGCAGGCTAGTATTTCAGCCTGCTTGGATGGTTTTAAACTAATTAATGTGTATAGGTAGAACCTTGATTCTATTTTTAATTTCGGCGACCATTTGTTGATACGCCGGACTATCAGCATCGGTAAAACGCTTAGTAAATTCAGCTTTTCTAAGACCTTCAGGCAAACCTTTTATCGCTGGAAAAAAAGCACTTTCACTAAACTTATTAGCCAAAATAAGTTGCACTCTACGGGCGCTATTAGGATCAGTCGCAGACTGAGCAAATTCTACTCCAGCAATATCAGCTGCCAAGTCAACAAAACTAAAGCCTGAGCCCCCTTTGCCTCTGTCCATTAGCTCTTTAAATTCGCCAATGGCAATACTTAACCCTTGTTCAGACATGATTTTAATTGCCGCTGAGAATATAAAGTGTTGGTTTAAGTCGCCTCTAAACTTCAACATAGGACTGGCTTTTGGTAAGGCTAACTTACCTGGAATAGGCTGAACCTCACCGACAAAATTAGCAAACCTATGATGACCCGCATAAATAGCCAGAGCCATAATAGCCGCTTCATTTTCTTGCACTGCTGTTTCAACGCTTGAACGTTGTTTAGCCCAATTAAACAGAGGACCGATATACTTAGCTAAAGACTGGGGTCTAGTTTTTGAACCAACTGGAAGTTCAGAAAGCTTTTTCAAATAGAAGGCTGTCCGTAAACGTAACTCTTCATCACCTTCACTGCCCACTGTCTGTTTCACCATATTCAGTTCATTCAAAAAATCATCTAGAGGCCTAACCGATAACACGACTTTGTTAGGTGACATGGCAACATATTCAACTTGATCAACAAATTGCTGAGCGATGTCGCTTTTTGTGTACCAATTAGCCAGAGTGACAATTGTCTTCAGGGCCATATCACCAGGAATAGAAAAAGAGCCAAATTTAACTTGCTCAACTAAAATTCCAGCTCCCGGCATCAATTGAATGTCGATATTGAGATAACGGCCAAAGGGATTAGCAGGTAAAGCATAGCTAGTCAGTATTTGTGATGATGTCTCTGTTATTTTCACTTGTCCTTGCAATGGTCTATGCGCTCTTTGCGCAAAGCCCACTAAGCTGTTCAATTGATTTTCGGTGATAGTGATACTCTGTTTACTATCTCTATTTTTAACGCTATCGCTCAGCTGTTTCATCAATTTTTTAACTGATTCAGCTTCATCGACTTGTTGGCCACTCTGAGTAGTAACCAGCGGCTCAGACTCTAAAGCAGTAAGAAATAACCCAACAAAAGTAACAACTAGTAACAACAAGATCACTAATAGATATTTAATCAACTTAAACAACAGAATTTCCTTTATATATTTATTACGATGAAATGGCTTAAACGATAGCCATATTGCCTTTTGATTCGAGCCACTCTTTGCGATCTGGCGCACGTTTTTTGGCGAGTAACATATCCATAGTCTCTAACATTTGTTCAGGATCGTCTGCCACTAACTGCACTAACCTACGAGTATTGGGATCCATAGTTGTTTCACGTAATTGTAACGGGTTCATTTCACCTAGACCTTTAAAGCGTTGCACATTCACTTTGCCGCGTTTTTTCTCCGCCACAATACGATCTAAAATGCCATCTTTCTCACTTTCATCCAGTGCATAATAAACATCTTTGCCAATATCAATTCTAAATAAAGGCGGCATTGCTACGTAGACATGCCCAGTATTCACTAGGGTTCTGAAGTGTTTAACAAACAAAGCGCATAACAAAGTAGCAATGTGCAATCCATCTGAGTCGGCATCAGCCAGAATGCAGATTTTATCATAACGTAAACTACTTAAATCTTCTGAGTCAGGGTCGATACCTAATGCAACAGAAATGTCATGGATTTCATTTGAGGCTAGCACTTGTGATGAATCAACTTCCCAACTGTTGAGGATTTTTCCACGTAAAGGCATGATGGCTTGGAACTCTCGGTCTCGGGCTTGTTTAGCAGAGCCACCAGCTGAGTCTCCTTCCACTAAAAACAGCTCAGAACGTGTGGTATCTTGAGTTGAACAATCAGTCAGTTTACCGGGTAAGGCTGGGCCTTGGGTGATTTTTTTACGAGCGACTTTTTTACTTTGACGTAAGCGGGTTTGTGCATTGTTGATACACATTTCTGCTAAAAGTTCTGCCACGTCAGTATGCTGATTTAACCATAAACTAAAGGCATCTTTGACCACTCCAGAAACAAAAGCAGCAGCTTGGCGCGAAGATAAACGTTCTTTAATTTGTCCTGCAAACTGGGGATCTTGCATTTTAGTAGATAAAATATAACTACAACGATCCCAGATATCTTCAGGGGTGAGTTTTACCCCCCTAGGTAATAAATTTCTGAACTCACAAAACTCACGCATTGACTCTAATAAACCTTGGCGTAAACCGTTTACGTGAGTTCCACCTTGTGCGGTAGGTATCAAGTTCACATAACTTTCGGTGACCATTTCGCCACCTTCAGGTAACCACATAACAGCCCAGTCAGCTGCCTCAGTATTACCAGCAAGGCTACCCACAAATGGCACATCTTCAGGCAAGGTGACATATTCTTTTACTGATTGATAAAGATAATCACGTAAACCATCTTCAAAATACCACTCAGTAGTTTCGTTATTAATTTTATTATCAAAGCGAATACGTAAGCCAGGGCATAACACTGCTTTCGCTCTTAATATGTGTAATAACTTAGTGACTGAAAATTTAGCCGAATCGAAATATTTTGGATCAGGCCAAAAGTGCACTTTAGTACCGGTATTGCGCTTTCCACAGGTATCTACAATTTGTAACTCTTGCACTTTATCGCCATTTTCAAAAGCAATTTGATAAACATTGCCGTCACGACGAATATGCACTTCAACTCTTTTTGATAAAGCATTAACAACAGAAATACCTACACCATGCAAACCGCCTGAAAATTGGTAGTTTTTATTAGAAAACTTACCACCAGCGTGTAACTTGGTCATAATTAATTCTACGCCCGAAATACCTTCTTCTGGATGAATATCTACAGGCATACCACGCCCATCATCGGTTACTTCCAGAGATTGATCGGCATGTAACACAACTTTTATTGAGCTAGCAAAGCCACCAAGCGCTTCATCTACACTGTTATCTATTACCTCTTGACTTAAATGGTTGGGTCGAGTGGTATCTGTGTACATTCCGGGGCGTCTTTGTACGGGTTCTAAACCATTTAAGACTTCAATTGCTTCTGCGTTATATTGATTTGTCATAGTTTTTATTTAGAGCTCTTATTGTTCGGTGTAGATAAATATGAATAAGCCGAGGAATGGCCCTCGCTAAAGTTATGTTATACCAAGCTTCATTTAGTCTTGCAGTAGAAACCTAAAAATATCTGCTAAGAATCGTTCAAAATGTTGGAAACTGTGATCTCCACCCTGCTCTATTGTCATTTTATGACCTTGATATTTTTCTTCGGCTTGGCGGTAATCTAAAGTTTCATCACCTGTTTGTAATAAAAGCCAATAATTTTCAGCTGTTTTAGATATAGGGATATCTAAGGATTTTAATTCAGCTATGTGTTTTTGTTCTAAATGAAAGATTTCCTCTGTGTAAGGATTAACATGCTGCCCTAAAAAATCCACTAACAGTTCATAGGGCCTGACAGCCGGATTAATTAATACCGCTTTACCTGCATACTTTTCACACATATAAGTAGCCAAATACCCACCTAATGAACTGCCGATAAAACGCAACTGGCTGTTTGGATATTTTTTTACTATTTGTTCAATGGTTGCCACAGCTTGTTGTGGATAATTACCCAGCTTAGGTGTTTCTAAAATTAGCTGCGGGTAATGAGATTTAACAAACTCTATTGTTTGTGTGGCTTTATTAGATTGTGGTGAACTTAAAAAACCATGTAAATATATCACTATATATTGCAAATTCAACTGCTCACTAAACGTTGTACTGATGTGGTTATTTGACCATTTTCAGCTAAATTAATCACTCTAAACCCGGGTGCAAGATCACTTACACCAAAGGTTTTTTCACAAGACCATTGCCAGCATGTTGAGGGGCAAGCCAAATATTTAATACCCTGACGCTCAGTTTCAATATCTGCATGTATATGCCCGTAAACGACAGCTTTAACAGAAGCGTGTTTTTCTAATAGCTCTATAAAATCAGTTCGATTTAACCATTCGTGTTTATCCATCCAACTATGACATGGTAGTGGATGATGGTGAACAGCAAGCAAATGATACTTATCTGGATGGTTTGTTAATTGTTGCTCAAGACTATCTAATTCATCGCCCTCAACATATCCTAAAGTGCCCTGATGATGAGAGTTTAGTAGATGAATTTGCCACTGACTGTTAGTCAACACTTGTGGAGAGTTGTGCCATAAATGTTCTGCAGAAAAAAGTTCGACCAAAGCTTTAGGATTATCATGGTTACCAGGAATAAGTGACCAAGCACATGTCAGTTTTGTTTGCTTTAATAACCGTTCAAAATGTTGATAACTTGCGCTTGAAGCATCCCCACTAATATCACCAGTAAACAAAATCAAATCAGGTTGGCAAGCACCCACACTCGCTAAAACATTTGATAAACTTTGGTATGGATTTATGTCGTTATAACCTAGTTTATTCACATCAGCAAACAGGTGGCAATCAGATATCTGAATTATTTTCATATACGTTAACGCTAATCAAGCTGTAAGGTCAGCGCTTGCTTATTTTGACTGATGCAAAACTGTAACCATTCGGCTAAAAATTGATTGACCATTTCTTTTTCATTTCTTTGATACATTTTAATATTAGGATAGCGATAACTAGGCTTCAGAGAGCCAATATTTTGCGCGCTAATGACTTCAGCCATTTGGGCATCATGGTATAACCTAACTTGGACTATAGGTCGCAAAAATTCAAATCCAGCAATACTCTTTTGTGACATTTCTAAGGTGCTAGTATAACGACTACACTCAATGATTTTAATGGTGTATTGCAGGGCATCACTTACCGCAAATTGGTACTGTAAATCTTCTGTATCACAATCGGGTAAAAGCCGTAATAACCAACCATAGTTGAGCTCACACACTTGGTGCATATTAGCTAACTTAGGTACATACTTACGACTTAACACATTACTCATTCGACCATGTTTCCATTAATGTTTGTTTATTCATAGCAAACCACTGCAAAGCAATAAGAGTTGCAGCGTTATCTACCTTGCCTTCATTTATCCAATTCAACCCCTGTTGTTCGGGAACTCTATGCACCAGAATATCTTCTCCCTCATAGTCTAGTCCATGAACACCTTGGGCTTGTGTTGCATCCACTTCACCGACAAAAATATGTAATCTTTCAGTGGTGCCGCCAGGACTAGATAAATAACTCAGAGCTTTAGTGAGTTGTTTAACTTCAACCCCAGCTTCTTCAATAGATTCACGTCGGCAGACATTTTCAGCGGTTTCGCCTTCATCAATAATCCCGGCTACCACTTCAATCAACCAAGGTGATTCTGAAGTAGGGACAGCACCAATGCGAACCTGCTCAATTAACACAAATTCTTCCAAATTAGGGTCATAAAGTAATACTGCAATAGCGTGGCCTCGTTCAAAGACTTCACGCTCAATTACTTCACTCCAGCCACCTTTATACAATTTATGTTTAAAGGCGTATTTTACCATATTAAAAAAACCACTATACAAGGGTTCTTTTTGCAAGATTTTTATATCTTGTTGTCCATAACGCTGGATATTATTAGTGGGTTTAGTCAAAGTGTCTCTCCGCCTATAATCTGGTGAATGAAGTTATTGTACCTTTAATCACGATATAAGACGGACAAATGATTGTATTGCGAGTGTAAATTTCTTTATTAATCACATATTCTGTTACACTTGCCAGCCTAGTATTACGACAAAACATTGTCAGTTGGCACTTGATTTGAATAAACTGTATCCACAGATTAAATATTCGCGCCAAATCGGATTAGTAAACATTTTAGGACGACAAATGAAAAAGACACTTTTATCACTATTGATAAGTGTAGGCATGACAACATCTGCTTATGCTGACTCACTATTTGAAGTTTATCAACAGGCTTTACAAAATGACCCAACAACTTTGCAATCAAAAGCAATTAAAGAAGCCGCATTTGTTAACATAGATAGAAGTCGTGCTAGTCTTTTACCCCAAATATCCGCATCATTATCAGCAGGCCGCTCATACAGCGATGTTAGAGCTAGTTCTTCATCTACTACTGATTCAACTGGCGCAAGCATCAATTTAAACCAAAGTATTTATGATCGCTCTAATTGGATTGCCCTTGATCGAGCTGAATTAGAAGCAAGTAGAGCCGATACTATCTACGCCCAAGCGATGCAAAATCTGATTGTAAGAACGGTCACCAGTTATTTTAATACCTTACAAGCAAAAGACGATTTAGAATTTGCCAAAGCAGAAAAACGGGCTATCGAACGTCAACTAGAACAAACCAAACAAAGGTTTAATGTCGGATTAACCGCAGTTACAGATGTACATGAAGCCCAAGCGCAGTACGACACATCGGTCGCTTCTGAAATCAGCGCTGAAAACGCGGTAGAAACTAACCTTGAAGCCTTACGAGAAATTACTGGTCGTTACTATTCAGCGTTAAATGTTTTAAATACTGAAACATTTTCAGCAGCTATGCCTGCTCCTGCTAATATCAATGACTGGTTAAAATTGGCAGATGAATTAAATTTACAACTTATTGCAGCCAATACCAGTGTGGATATTTCTAAATTTGATATCAAGAGTGCTCGTTCTGGTCATTTACCCACAGTCAGTTTAAGTGCAAGTGCCGGCTCGGGTGATAGCAGTAAAGATCAAAACCACGTAACAACCGACAGCCATTCAAATAGTTATAGCGTGGGTTTAGGTGTATCTATTCCAATTTATTCTGGAGGCCGAGTTTCTGCTGATGTTGACGCAGCCAAATTTAGTTTTATTGCCGACAGCGAAGAACGTGAACGTATACACAGACAAGTTATCCG